>JAKPEG010000065.1 GCA_029552065.1 Actinomycetes bacterium | reverse complement strand
AGCTGATCTGACGCATCGGGTCGTATTCGTCGTAGGCGTCGAACATGCCGCCGCGGGCGACCCCGAAGCGCAGGATGTTGAGGAAGGACCGCGGCCGGTTCCAGTCGCTGCGCACGACCCCGCCCACCGTCGGTGCGTATGCCGTGGGCAGCGCCTCCGCGCCCGACATGCCGTCGTTGCCGCCGCCGCCGTGCATGAAGTCGTCGCCGAGGCCGCCGAAGAGCAGGTCGTCGGCGTACTGCGCCGCATACAGCGGGTCGTCGGACTGGACCGGGCCGCCGGGCACCTTAGGGTTGAGCGCCCACGGGGTGAGGTCGACGCTCTTGAAGAGCGCCCCCGTCGGGTAGAGGACGGCCGTCTGGACGCTGCCCGGGGTCGCGATCGAGCGCTGCACGTTGGCGACGGTGACACCGTTGAGCGGCTCGGTGAGGCCGTTGCGGCTGGTGAAGATGCGCCCGTCGTCGCCGAGCAGCCCGTCGGTGCCGGTGCCACCGGAGATCCAGTCGTGGCCCCAGCCGCCGACGAGGTCGTCGTCGCCCGCGTCGCCGAAGACGACGTCGTCGCCGCCGCCGGCATAGACCGTGTCGTCGCCGGACTCGGCGTGGATCTCGTCGGCACCCCAGACGTCGACCGTCATCGTGCCCGAGGTCGCCGACAGCGTCTGGTTCATCCCGGCGAACAGGTCGGGCCTGCGGTCGGGGCCACCGGCCGTGTAGTCGAGCTGGCGCACTGCCCGCGGCAGCAGCCGCACGGTCTCGCCGTAGCTGTCGTAGGTGAAGGTCCGGTATGCCGTGACACCCGTCCCGGTCGACACGAGCCGCAGGATGTCGCCGTTGTCGCCGACGATGGTGTCGCTGTCGAGGCCGTGGCCGGTCGACTGGTCGTTGCGCTGCACGTCGGTGCCGGCGCCGCCGAAGATGAGGTCGCCGCGGTCGGGGCGGGCCGCCTGGGTGGTGAGCGAGTAGAGGTCCGAGCTGCCGCCGACGATGTCGTCACGGCCCAGACCGCCGAAGATCACGTCGGCGCCGCCGTTGCCCTCGATGTAGTCGTCGCCGTCGCCGGCACCCTCCACGCTCGGCCGGACGACCAGGTCGCCTGCGGCGTCCCGGTATGCCGTGACCCGCACCCCGGTGACCGCGAGGTCGATCGACCCGTCGCCCTGGATGACGTCGTCGCCGAGCTGGCCGAAGATCACGTCCGATCCGGCGCCTCCGGCGAGGTAGTCGTTGCCGAAGCGTCCGTCGGCGGGGGTCGTGGCCGCGTGGTCGAGGAAGGTGATCCGGAAGTCGCTCCAGGCGCTCGCGCCGGCCGGGTCGAGCTGCCAGGTCGAGGTGACGAGGGGGTCACCGGCCGTCAGCAGGTCGGTGCTGTAGATCTGCGTGCCACTGAGCACCCGGAAGCGTGGGCTCGTGTGGTCGCCGAAGGTGATCGTGCGGTCGAGCGAGACGTTGTCGCCGAAGACGAGGTCACGGCCGGCGCCGCCGTCGACGTCGTCACCCGCGGCGCCGCCGACGAGCAGGTCCTCGCCGTCGCGACCCCAGACGACGTCGGTGCCGCCGATGGGGCTGTCGGTGGTCGTCACGAACTCGACGGCGAGCACGCCGTGGACACCCCAACGCACGAGGCCGTGGTCGCCGAGGGCGATGTCGTTGCCGGCACCGAGGTCGATCCGGTCGCCCTGGGCACCGCTGAGGACGACGTCCAGGCCGTTGCCGGTGGTGATGACGTCGGCGCCGCCGGTGCTCGGGTCGGTCGTCTGGAGGGTGCGGGGGCTCAGGGCGAGCGCGCCCCAGCGCAGGGTCTGCGCCGGGTCGGCGGTGAGCCGGCCGCTGTCGCCGAGCACGAGGTTGCGGCCGTCCGAGGCGGTGATCGTGTCTCCCCCGGCACCTCCGATGACGACGTCGTCGCCGCGCCCGGTCGTGAGGATGTCGTCGCCGCCGAGGGTCGGGTCGCTGGACCAGATGCGGTCGATGTCGCTGGGGTCCCCGTCGGCCAGGACCAGGTCGACGACACCGTGGTCGCCCAGGACGATGTCGGCCTGGTCGGCGACCGTGGTCGTCTCGCCGCGGTTGGCGGTGATCACGTCGCCGCCGGCGCCGCCGAGGATGACGTCCGATCCGATACCCGTGGTGATGACGTCGCCGGCCCCGATCGTCGGGTCGACCGTGAGGACCAGGGCCACGAGCCGCTCGACGCCGTCCGTGCGGTCGCCGAAGCCACCATGACCGGACACCGCGACGGCGAGGGCCTCGAGCGTGGCGAGGTCACCGGCCGAGAGGGCGGTCGCGGCATACCCGCCGGCGGCGATGGCACCGGGGGTGAACCACAGCACCCGGCCGCGGTCGCCGAGGATGACGTCGCCGCCCGTGCCGCCGGCGATGGTGTCGGCACCCTGCCCGCCGAAGATCACCAGCGGCAGGGTCGAGCTCGACCCGTCGACGATGTCATCGTCCGGCCCGCCGAGCGCGGCGGCGGTGACCACGTGCAGATGACTGCGGGTGACCTCGACGAGGACGTGCGAGGGCGCGCCGAACCGAGCCGTGCCGGCGTCGAAGCTCAGCGTCATGCCTGCGATCGTCGCCTCGACGAGCACGCCGTTGACGAATACCCGCACCCCGGTGACGGGATCGCCCGCCGTCCCGAGGCCGCCGATGTCGAGGTTCTGCAGGCCGCTGAGCAGGCCGGTCCAGGCGGTCCGGATGAGGGTCGTCACCGCGATGACGGTGCCCGGGGCGAAGGAGTCGAAGAGGCCGAGCTGGTCGAGCCGGTGGTTGAGCACCCAGTGGGTGGCGGGCACGGGCAGGCCGTTCGCGGTGACGAGCAACACCTCGTCGGAGGCGACGACTTCGTCGCCGAGCTGCAGACCGGGCAGTGCGACGAGGTTGTCGATCGGACCCTGGGTGTGCAGGACGAGGAAGCCGTCCTGGCCCTGGGTGAGGGCGACGGTGACCCGGTCGTTGCCCAGCCCCGTGTTGAGCCACGTCGTCGTGCGCACGCCGGCACGCTGGTGCGTGCCGTCGACGGTGATGGTGTCGGCACCCGAGCCGCTCCACATCCGGATGCCGCCGGCGAGGGTGCCGGTCGGGGCGACTCGATAGGAGATGCCGGCCGGGGCCAGGCCGACCACGAAGATCTCGCCGGTGGCCGCGAGGGCCGCGTCACGGGCGCGGGCTGCGGTGGCCCGGTCGGTGACCAGGACGTTCGGGTCGCCGACATCGGTGCCCTCGTCGCTCACGAGCAGGGTATGCCGCCCGGTCCCGAGGTCGAGGTTGAGCGTGCCTGCGATGAGGTCGAGGTCGCCGGCGAGGAACTCCGGCTGCGCGGTGAGGGAGACGTCGGCCGCGGAGGAGACGTAGACCCGGTCGTCCCCGGCCCCGGTGGCGATGTTCGTCACCGGGAGCGTCCCGCGGATGTTCAGCACGTCGTCGCCGCTGCCCAGGCCCAGGTCAAGGGTCTCCAGGCCGTAATAGGCGATGCCCTCGCGCCGGGCCGCATCGGTGACCGCCGCCCCTGGGCTCGAGGTGCCCAGCGCCCCGAGGACGATGCGCACGGGGTGCGCCGGGTCGGCGTTGACCTCGCCGCGGAAGCCGACCAGGTAGCCCCCGTCGGGAGTCGCCCAGACGAAGACACTCGACGCGCATCGGGTCGTGCCGGCGCTCCCGCAGGTCATCGACACGCCGGCGTCGGCGCCCGGGGTCTGCGCCACGAGCAGCAGCGCCAGCGTCCGGGCGATGTCGGCGGCAGCGGTGCCGACCGCGAAGGTGGCCGAGCCGATGCCCGTGTGGATGCCGTCGCGCCACTGCGAGAGGACGATCGTGAAGCTCGTGGCGCCGGCCTGCGGGACGACCGAGTAGAGCTGCTCGAGTGGCCTGCCGAGCTCGTCGGTCGACGTGCGAGCGATCATGTCCAGCCCGGTGAGGGTGGTCTGGGTGAGCCAGCCGAGGTTGGCGCCGATGTCGGCGGAGTCGTCGAGGAGGGCCCGGTCGACTCCCGCGCCGCCGTCGAGGACGAGCAGGGCGGCGAGCGCGTCGAGCAGGCCCGCCGCGGTGCCGACCCGGAAGAGGTCATCGCCGGTCCCACCGAGCACCCGGGTGTGGCCGGACAGGGTGCGCAGGACGACGGTGTCGTTGCCCGGCCCGGCGTCGATCGTCGTCGTGCCGGCGTGCGTGGTCTCGACGGTGAAGGTGTCGGGGCCGTACCCGAGCAGGATGCTCAGGTCCTCGAAGCCCTGGTAGGTGATCCCGCCGGGCAGCAGCCGCCCGCCGAGCACCCGGTCGCCGGCCATGCCGAGCCCGGTGATCCGGGTCGCGGTGAGCGTGCCGGTGTCGGCGGCCGGGCTGTCGGTGTTGTGGACGACGAGGGTGTCGACCTGGGCCGGTTCGAGGGCCAGCGCCGTGACCGCGGTGATCGGCAACGGGTGCCCCGAGGACTCGCCCGGCAGCACGATCGGGAGGTATCCGGTGAGGGACAGCTGCACCGGCGGGTTGGGGTCGTCCCCGCCCGTCACCGAGAGCGGCCCCTGGATGCCCGTCACGCGGCGTGCGCGGTCGGCGAAGGCCTGCACGTCGGAGCCGTCGACGACGGTGTCGTCGATCGCGGCGACGGTCACCGTCTGGGCGGTCATCCAGTTCGCGCTCGTGAAGGTGAGCAGCAGGTCGCCGTTGGCCGCGAGGGTCTGCCCGGCTCCGGCGACGAAGCGCAGTTGCACGCGCAGGCAGCCCGAGGGCGACCCGCAGTCGGGCCCGCCGAGGTCGAGGGTCGAGGTCGGCAGCGCGACGAGACGGACGGTGACCGTCCCGAGCGGGTCGCTCGTGAGCCGGACCGTGTAGGTGTCGGTCGCACCGAAGCCGCTGGATGCGCCCTCGACGAGCTGGGTGCCGGTGCCGCTCGCAGTGATGACGACACCCGGTGTGTCGGCATCGGCGACCTCGGCGAGCACCGGGTCGATCTCGATGCCCGGGAACTCGACGACGTAGACCTGCGCGCCGACCGCGAGCATGCCGGGGTCCCACGCCTCGGTGACGGTGATCGTCGTCCCGGTGTTCGTGGCAATCACCCGGTAGCTTCCGACGCCGGCACCGTTGACGATCCGCAGGAGGGCACCGGAGAGGCCACCGAAGCCGGTCGGCAGGGTGACTCCGGAGAGCGAGACCGTGCGCAGGTCGCTGCTCACCGAGGTGACGGCACCGCCCACGAGCGTGCTCGGCACACCGGCATACCCCTGGACGACCCAAGTGCTCGTCGCGTCGGGCACGACGTCCCAGCCGCCCTCGACGGTGAGGACGTCGGTGGTGTTGGACCAGATCCGCCGGACCTGGCCGGCACCGGTGCCGGCGACGATGCGCACGAGGTAGCCACGCAGGCTAAGTCCGGCGAATGGCGTTCCGGCGGCACGGAATTCGTCGGTGCGCCCGGTGCCGCCGGCGACCGTGCCGGTGAAGGCGTCGCTGCTGGAGATGGTGGCGGTGATCCGCTCGATCATCGTCCCCTCGACGAGACCATCGGCGATCGCGCTCACTTCGACGACCTGGGCGGTCGCCCACGTCGCGGCGGTGAAGACGAGCTCGAGCGTCGCGCTGGCGGTCGCGGCGGATCCGGCCAGGTGCAGCAGCAGCCCGGTCGGGGCGGCGAGGTGGACGGTGACCGTCCCGAGCGGGGCCCGCGCCAGGCGCACGGTGTATGCCGCGCTCTGGCCGCCGGTGCCGGTCGCCGTCGGCTCGACGACCCGGATGCCGGCGTCGGGCAGGACGACGACGACGGCGGCCGTCTCGTCGTCGAGAACCCGAACGGGCGTGAAGGCGACCTGGGTGCGGTCGTAGGCACCGGTGCTGCGGACCGTCCACATGAGCGGCACGGTGCGCTCGCCCTCGCTCGACAGGTCGGCGGTGGCCCGGATCTGCAGGGTGTGCCAGCCGGTGTCACCGGCGGCGAGGGCGAGCGTGGCCGAGGTGCCCCAGGTCGTGCCGTCCGCCGACAGCTCGACGACGCGAGCACGGCTGCTGGACGTGGGGTCGACCGGCGGGCCGACGAGCGTGATCGTCACGGGGACCGACGAGCTCATCGTGAGGCGGACGCGGACCAGGGCGACCGCCACTCCGCGCTCGTCGACGACGAGGGTGCCGCCGACGGTCTCGACGGCGACCGCGGGAGCGTCGTCGTCGAGGATCTCGGCGGCAATCCCGTCGATCGGGACCCCGGCGTAGGCCCCGGTCGTGCCCTCGACGGAGTGACGCACGAGCCCCGTGTGCCCGAGCAGGTCGTCGGCCTGGACCGGGGTCGCCGCGCCGGCGACCTCGACCCGGTCGCTGCCGAGACCACCGAAGATCGCCGTCTCGACGGTCGGGTGCGTGCTCTGCACGTAGAAGACGTCGTCGCCCTCCATGCCGTAGAGCGAGAGCCGCTCGACCGCGACGAAGGTCACCTGGCGACCCGCACCGTAGACGCCGGTGGAACTGAGGACGAAGGTGTCGTCGAATTCGGTGCCGATGACGACGACGAGGTCGTTGCCGGCGCCGCCGTCGATGGCCACCGGCGCGTTCGCGGCATACTCGATGTAGTCGCGGCCCTCGCCGGCGTTGAGCGCGGTGACCTCGGACTCGGCGACGAAGGTGCGGATGATGAAGGTGTCGTCGCCCGCGTCACCGTTGAGCTGCAGCGGTCCCCGGTTGCGGAAGATCTCGAAGAGGTCATCCCCGGTGCCACCGCTGATGCTCGCGGCGTAGGAGACGCCATTGGACAGATCGCCGCGGGTCGAGTGGAAGAACTCCGTGGCGGCGATCCCGAACTCCGCGTCGGGCAGGTATGCCGTGTAGAGCTGCCCGACGCGGACGCGGTCGTTGCCCGCTCCCCCGTTGACCGTGAGCACGGTGAGGCTGTCGTCGAGCGCGAAGGTGTCGTCCCCGCCGAGACCGTTGACGACGACGCCGCCGGTCATCGCCGTGCCGTAGACGACCTTCTCGGCGTGCGTGTAGTGCCCGCTCGCGTCGAGCCCGGACAGGGCGGCGACGAGGCCGAGGGCGGCGATGTGGTCGGCGCGGGTGAGGAAGACGTCGGCGGCCGCCGAGCCGTTGACGACGAGCAGGTTGGTCGCCCCGTCGGCGAGGGTGTCGCGCACGACGATCCGCGAGTCACCGGTGCCGAACAGGCCCACGAGGAAGACGTCGGCTCCGAGTCCGCCCTCGAGGGTGAGGGTCAGCCCGTCCATGGGGTTGCTGCCGACCGGCCCGGGCACGGCGTTGACGACGAGCCAGTCGGCTCCGGCGTCCCCGGAGACCGTCGTCGGCCCACCGATGTCCTCGACGAGGGCACGGTCGTCGCCGCCGCCGAGGGTGAGCGTCGTCGTGCCGGCGATCGTGTCGTCGACGTGCACGACGTCGTTGCCCGAGCCGAGGTGGACGTCGAGCACCTCGAAGTCGGAGTAGGCGATCCGGCCGTCGCTCATCGTCGCGAGGGTCGGGACGACGGCGACTGCCGCGACGGTGACCAGACCGAGCGAGGTGACCGCGGAGACGGGAGCGGCCCAGCCCGCGGCCCCGGCCAGCGCACCGGCATACCGGATGGTCCACCGGCCGCCGCTGCGCGTGACGACGACGTTACCGCCGCCGAGCAGCGTCTCGAGAGCCGCCTGGACGACTGCGGCGCTGGCGTCGAAGTCGAGCGCGGCGGTCGTGCCCCGACCTGCGACCGTGAGGGTGAACCGGCCGTCCGCCGCGCCGAGCACGGAGAGGACCTGGACGAGACTGCCGAGGACCGCCGAGCCGCCGAGGGTCATGCCCAGGCCGCTGATCGTGTGCGCGTCGAGGACGCCGACGACATCGGTGACGGTTGCCGCGTCGTCGACGACGAGACGGTCGCCGCCGTCGCCGGCACCGCTGATCGTGAGCAGTGCGTCGATGCCGGTGAGGACGCCGCCCACGCCGTCGGCCGTCGAGCTCACCCGCACGGTGTCGGCACCCAGACCGGTGTCGATGGTCGTCGGACCACTCACCGTGCGCACGACGACCGTGTCGGCGCCGGCGTGGGTGTGCAGGGTCGTCGTCCGGTAGGGGCCCACGTGGGTCGAGTGGACGACGAAGGTGTCCGCGCCCGAGCCGAGTCCGATGTCGAGGCGCTCGAAGCGGCTGTAGTCGATACCGACGGCCATGTCCAGGCCGGTGATCGTCGTGCCCGTGAGGGCGCCCGTGTTGGCGTCGAGGTCCGCGGTGTCGTCGACGGTGAGGATGTCGACGCCGCCACCCAGCTCGCCGGGCTCTCCGCCGTCGAGGACGAGTGCGGCCGAGATCGCGTCGACGACGCCGCCGGTGTTGGGCCAGGTGTCGGCGGTGTTGCCCTCACCCGCGGCGGTGCCGACCGCGATCTGGTCGTCACCGTCGCCGGCGGTGATCTCGTGGCGCACGTCGATCCGACGCACCGCGATCCGGTCACCGCCGCCGAGCGAGGCGACCTGCACGAGCTCGATACCCGAGTGGTCGATCGTCACGAGAGCGTCGGCGAGGTCGGGCTGGGTCTGGTGGACGACTCCGCGACCGCTCTCGACGTCGATGACGAGGTCCTCGCGCAGGCTGGTGCCGCGAACGATGAGTCGGTCGCTGCCGCCGGTGTCCGTGATGCTGATCCGAGCGCCCGTGGCGCCGAGCAGTTCGACCCGCACGATGTCGGCACCGCCGAGCGTGTAGAGCACGGCGGTACCGGTCCACGCCCGCGCCTCACGTTCCACCCCGGCCAGGAGCACGCGGCCGTCGGCGTCGCCGAAGAGGTAGGTGTTCGCTCCGGCGACCCCGGTGAGCTCGACCCTCTCGTACTGGAAGGCAAGGTCCTCGGCGACGATGGCGGAGAAGTCCACGCCGTTGGCGGCGACCGTTCCGACCACGAAGAGGTTGTCGTAGATGCCCAAGTCGAAGGCGAAGGTCTCGACGAGGGTGTCCTGCCCCTCCGGGTCGATGAAGACGTCGAATCCCGCGCCACCGGTCACCCGGTCGTCGCCGGTGCCGCTGTCAATGACGTCGTCGTAGGGCGAGCCGATGATCCGGTCGTCGCCGGCTCCGCCGACGAGGTGCAGGGCGATCCGGTCGCTCGGGGTGTAGCCGGTCGCGGTGAAGGCGCTCGCGTCGAGCGTGTCGGCACCGTCGCCGGTGTCGATGACCAGGCGGTCACCCTCGCTGCGCACGGCACGGCCGACGTGGACCGTGTAGGCCCCGGCGTCGACGAACGCCTCGGGGGCCGGGCGGCCGGCCCGGGTCTCGTAGCCCAGGGTGAAGGCATCGGCCTGGGCCGAGCCGAGCACCGTCACCGTGTCGGCGTTGCCCACGCCGAGGTCGATGGTCACCTCGGTGACGCCGGTCTGAGCACTGAGCCAGCCGACGGTGAGCTCGTCCGCACCGGTGAGCGCGTCGATGACCCAGATCTCGACGCCGGTCGTCGGTCGGGCGATGCCGTTGAGGGTGAACGTCACCGCGGACGCGCCGCTGTCGGCGAGCGCGAGCCGGTCGTTGGCACCGGTGAGGGTGAGGTGCAGCCGGTCGTTGCCGCCGCCGCCGGCGATCGTCGGCACCCGGTCGGTGTCGAGGGTGAACTCGAGCAGGTCGTCGCCGGTGCCGCCGTCGTAGCGCCCGGCCAGACCCCGCAGTTGGTCGTTGTCGTCGCCGCCGACGAGCTGGTCGCCGCCGTTGCTGCCGGCGAGCACGTCGTCACCCGCATTGCCGTTGAGGGTGACCGCTTCGTTCCCGGTGTGCTCGAGGAAGTCGGCTCCGTCGCCGCCGTTGAGCGTGCCCCGGGCCTTGCCGCCGAAGCCGAGGTAGTCGTCGCCGCCCTCACCGTTGACGGTGTTGCCCGACGAGGTCGCGTCGATGCTCACGACGTCGGCACCGTCACCGGCCCACACGGTGACCGGCACGGTGACGCTCGGGTCGACGACGAGGCTGTCGTTGCCGCCGGCGAAGGCCGCGTGGATGGCCGTCACACCGGCATACGTCTGGCTGCGCCCGAAGGCCGACACCTTGATCGTCGCGCCGCTCGCGTCCGAGCTCAGTTGGGTGATCGTGTAGCCCTCATTGGTCTCGTCGGTCGCGATGTTGCGGTATGCCGCGCGGTCGCCGACGTTGAGCACGAGCGTCCCGCCGGAGAACGCGCGCGCTGTCGACGCGTCCGCGGTCGCCGTGGTGCCCCCGCCCGCGAGGAAGATCGGCGGTGGGAACTGCAGGTAGCCGATGGTGAAGGTCGCGGTCTTGGTGAAGTCGATGCCGAGGATCGTCACGGTGACCCGGACTGTGAGGTCGATCTTCACCCGACCGTCCATGCCCGCGGTCGCCGTGTCGAAGCCGAACGAGAAGCTCAGCGACGCCCCGATCAGGGTGATGCCGAAGGCGCGCACCCGAACCGACGCCGACCCACTCAGCGAGAAGACGTAGTGGTCCGTGGGGGTCAGATAGTGCATCGAGCTCACGTGGAAGGAGAAGTCGCCGCGGATCCCGAAGCTGTCCGAGCCGAGCTGGAGGTAGCCGGAGAGTTGCAGGTCGAAGTCGCCGCGCGAGTTGAGGAAGATGCTGCCCGAGAGCGAGGCGAGGCCGAAGAAGTCCACGCTCGCGCTCGCCCGGAAGTACCACTCGCCCGGCGACGAGGCCGGGTAGCCGCTCTCACCGAGGCGACCGACAACGATCCGCATGCTCACGTCGAAGGTGAAGACCTTGAGGATTTCGACGTGCCCCGCGAGATCGAGTGAGAACGAGTTGCCGGCGATGCCGAGCAGCGTCCCGTTGGCGGTGTTGAGGGTGAGCTCGCCGTCGGCCGAGATGGCGAACACGGCCGCGTCGGCCGAGGCGTGCACGGCCAGACGCATGGCGAAGCCGGGGTCGGAGCCGCCGCGGACCGCCGCGCCACCGTCGGCGCTGAACGAGAGGCCACCGAGGTCGAAGCTCACGCCGAAGAGCAGCTGGAAGGTCGTGCCGCTCAGGCTCACCTCGACGAAGCCGGAGGCCGACGCGAAGCCGAGGAAGGTCACGGTGCCGTCGATGCGCAGCTTGAAGCCCGGGGGCACCGTGGTGGCGCCGAGGGTCTGCTCGCGGCCGGTCGTGTTGAGCTCGAGCAGTGCGCTGCCGGTGAGCCCGAGGCCGATGCTGCCGCCGAGAGCCGTCACCGACAGGCTCACGTGCGCCACGAGGCCGGCCGCGGTGATGCTGAAGCCGCTGTCGGCGAGGGTGAGGTCGCCGATGGGGCCGAGCGAGAGCTGGCCGTTGACGACGAGGGAGACCTCGCTCGCCGACACGACCAGGTTGACGTGCGCCGTGACGACGAGGGTGTCGAGCACGCGCAGGTCGCCGTAGAACTCGAGCCGGAAGCCTTCGGTGAGGGTGATCGTCTGGTCGATGACAACGAGTTCGCCGAGGCTGTGGGCGAAGCCGCCGAAGCGGGTCACCCCGTTGACGGTCGTCTGCTCCACCTGGAAGGTCTGGATGACCCGCGAGGTCGAGAAGGTGTTGATCTCGAGGAGGAACTGACCGTTGAGGCTCAGCCCCGGCAGGGCGTTGGAGGCCCGGGTGAGCTGCACCCGACCGACGACGCCGGTGTCGCTCGGGTTGGGTCCGACGTAGACCCCGAGGTTGATGACGCCGGTGAGCGATCCGAGGAAGGGGATCGTCGTGCCGATCGCGCCGTCGATCAACAGGTAGCTGCGCAGGCTCGTGTCGGTGGCTGCGGTGATGCCGATGTAGCCGTCCATCGTGAGCACGCCGCCGATGACGATCCGGGCGCTGATCGTCGCCCGCACGTAGACCTCGGGCAACGCACCGGCGAGCGGGTGGCCGTTGAGGCCGGGCGCCGAGGCATAGACGGTGATCGTGCTCGGCTCGCCGGGGCGCAGCAGCGGCAGGAAGGATGCGGGCAGCTGCAGGGTCTGCTCGCGCAGGGTGGTGTTGAACATCACCGAGACCGTGCCGGTCACCTGGAAGAGCGGGAGATCCGGCAGACCGATGCCACCACCGGAACTGATCGTCACCGAGCCGGCGACCCCGGTGTTGCCCGGCTCGGTGCGGATGAACAGCACCGCCCGCCCCTCGGCGAAGGTGAGTCGAGCAGAGCCCGAGCCGTAGGAGAACTCGCCCATCATGAACATCGTGAGCGACGGGTTGCCGTCCATCGAGATGTCGAGGATGAAGCCGCCGCTGAGGCGCATGAGCTCGGTCGAGGTACCGGGGATGCTCACCGCGACGAGCCCGACGAGCTCGAGCCCGAAGCTGTAGGGCTTGAGGGTGTAGGTCTGGGTGAGGTCGGTGTGTCCCGGGCCGACACCCTTGAGGGTGATCGTCTCGACCTTGGTCTCGTTGGTGAGGTTGATCTGCAGCGTGCCCGAGGCCCGCAGGTCCAGGCCGTAGGGGCGCAGCGCGTCGAAGTTGGTCTGCAGCGAGGCGACGCCCCAGAGCCGCGGCGGGAAGTGCTCGGGGTCGCTGTTGTCCAGGACGAAGCGGCCCGAGGTGGCCCCGACGGTGCCGAGCTTGATGATGCTCAGTTGGCCCTCGAAGGTGAGGATGAACAGCTTGCGGTTGTTGTCGATCTCGAGCACGACGGACGCGCGCAGGTCGACGAGCGGCTCGGAGGTGAGACCCGCGGCCTGCAGGAGGATGCCGCCGCTGAGTTCGATGAAGAAGGACTGGCCGGGCGTGATGAGCCGGAAGGTCGCCGTCGTCTCGGCCGAGGCGTTCCCCTGCGAGTCGTGCCAGGCGCCGGCCGCGAGGGTCATCGTCACCGTGCCGGGTGTGAACATGCCGGTGAAGGCGAACCGGAAGGTGTTGCTGTCACCCTGCCGGGTCACCGTCGTCACCGTGAGCGACTCGGTGCCGCCACCGGTGAAGGTCGGGCGCAGGGCGAGGATCGCGGCGACGTCGAGGGTGGCGCCCGGAGCCGGCGTGAAGGTGATGTCGAGGTAGCCGCGGGTGCCGAATTCCGTGACGTCGATGACCTGTCCACGGACCGGGTCGGACACGACGGCGCTCGGTGCGACGAGGGTGAAGGTCTCGCTCTCGGCGACGTTGGCGGTGCCGCCGAGGTCGGCGAAGGTGCCGCCCACGAAGGTGAGCGTGTAGCTGCCGGTCGCCAGCGGGGCCAGCAGCGGGAAGCGGAAGGTGTCGGTGGTCCCGACCCGCACCGGGGCACCGAGGGCGACGAGTATGCCGCCCGCGTCACGCAGCTGCACCTCGCCGCCGCCGATGGTGGCCGGGTCGATGCGGAAGGCGCCGGAACCGGAGAACCGGATCTCGAGGTAGCCGGGGGTGTTGAGCAGATCGCGACCGAGGGTGGTGCCGGCCAACGTGACGGGGCCGTCCGCAGTCGTCCGGACGAGGTCGGCGGTCGCGCCGACGACGGTGAAGTGGTGGACGAGCACGGCGCCGGAAGGAGGCCCGCGAATGTCGGTGTCGTCGAACGTGTCGAGCTTGACGGTGACGTCGACGCCGCCGAGGGCGAAGGAGCCGCTCAGCAGGTAGCGGTAGGTCGTGCCTTGGAGGAAGAAGACGCCGCCGGAGACGAGGCTCACGCCGGCCGCACCGAGGCCACCGAGGACGAGTTCGTCGCCGTCGATGGTGCCGAGCTGCAGCTGGGCGCCGAGGGCCGGGGCGAAGGTCACGTCGAGATAGCTCGTGGCTCCGGTCACCGTCGTCGGGGTGACCCGGGTGGCCCGGCCGGTGTAGTCGGCCGCGGTCGAACTGGTGAAGGCTGCGGAGCCGGCGATCAGCTGCGGGGCGAGGGTGATGCTCGAGCTCATGGTCGTGCTCACGACGGGAATGAGGAAGTCGCTTCCCGAGCGGACGATGGGCCGCGAGGGGTCGAGCGTGACGATGAGATCGCCCACGGCATACAGCTGGATGCCCGGCACGGTGGCGTCGAGATCGGCGAAGGTGACCCCGGTGATGCTGTCGACGTCGGCGGCGAGCTGGGCGAGTTGCACGGTGATCGTCGTGACGGTCGTGTCCGCGGGGATCGTCGCCGACAGGGTGACGGCCGTGAGGACCACGGTGAAGCCCCACGAGCGCTGGATCGGGGTGAGCGTGACCGCGCCCGAAGCAGCGAAGGCACCGGTGATCCAGTAGCGGATCCGGGTCGTGCCGGCGGGCACGCCGTCGGTGAGCTGGATCGGCGCGCGGGTGCCGTCGAGGGCGGCGCTGCCCAGGCCGGCACCGGCGAGGGTGAACTCGGGGGCGAGGTCGAAGATCGAGGCGAGGTCGAGCGTGCGACCTGCCGCGACCGTGAAGTCGACGTCGACGAAGGTGAGCCACGGACGGCCGTTGACGACCCGGATGTCGATGGTCCCGCCCGGTGTGGGATCGCTGATCGTCGCGGTGACACCGGTGACGAGGAAGCTGACCGTCGTCGCGTCGTTGCCGGCCCCGGTCGTCGTGCCGGTCGAGGTCGTCACGTCGCGGTTCTTCACGACGCCCGCCGCGAAGGTGAGCGTCACCGTGCCTTGCGGGAAGAGAGCGGCACCGATGTCGTAGCGGAAGCGGGTCGTGCCGCTCAGGCGCACGGCCTCGGCCATGAGGTCGCTGCCGGCGGGCAGCTGCGAGGCCTGGACGACGACCTCGACCGTGTCGGCGGCCTCGCCGGGCTTGCGGTAGGTGTAGGTCACCTGCGTGCCGTCGCTCACCAGGGGCACGAAGAGCACGCCCTCGGAGGTCGTCACCGCGATCACCGGCACCGGCGTCCCGGAGGTCACCGTGCGCGAGGCCCCGTTGACGGTGAGGGTGAACTCGTGGGTGCCGTCGAGGATGCTCGCGATGTCCAGGCTCGCACCCGGCGGTGGGCTGAAGGTGATGTCGATCGTGCGGTTGCCCGCACCCGCGTTGGCAGTCGCGTCGGGGACCGTGTTGCCGCCGGCTGTCGGGGCGACGACAGAGACCTGCGGTGCGGTGCCGGTGGCCACGGGGTCCGGCACGTCGACGACGTCGAAGGCGACCTCCTCGCCCGAGGAGTTGCGGAAGCCCATCTTGAGCTTGCCGTAGACCGTGAGCAGGCGGACCTGGTCGGGCACGTCGGCGAGGAAGAGGACGACCAGGTCGCCGTGGGCGATCCGGCTGAGATCGGCATAGAGCCGGCCGCTCACCGAGATGTTGTTGTTGGCGAAGTTGAGCGTGCCGGCGATGAGTAGCTTGCCGTCGGTGGAGATCTTCACGAGGACCTGCCCGTTGAAGACCGCCTGCGAGGTGTAGATCGAGTAGACCCGCGCGCTGCCGGTGATGACCATGGGCGAGGTGAAGGCCGCGGCGAAGCCGCCCATCGACGGGTTGAGCGAGATCGCCTTGGCCTGCAACGCGACCTGCGACTGCAGCGAGGCGAGCCACTGGTCGGCGGTGAGGTTCGTCGGGAGGCCGAAGGCGCTCGAGCGCAGGGCGAACGGGTCCTCGATCGAGGGCAGCGTCTTGAAGAACTCCACGCCGGCCGAGAAGTCGTTGAGGGTGAGCCCGGTGGTCGGCTCGAGCAGCAGGCCGCCGGGAACCTGGACGTTGATGAAGACCTGCAGCGGACCGAGTTCGGACAGCCCCAGGCGGATGGTGAGCCCGGCCAGGCCCGCGACGGAGAAGCCACCGACGATGCCCAGGTAGAAGACCCGTTGCGCCACCGGGGTCGTCGTGTCGAAGGTTCCGATGATCGAGTAGTTGCTGTCCAGGCGCAGGATCCCGCCGACGAGCCCGGCCTCGAGCTGACCACCGAAGAGCGAGCCCTTCACCTGCACCGCGATCGAGTCGATGGCGATGATGGGGAACTTGCCCTCGGCGAGCAGCATCGGGGCGATCTTCACGCCCTGGATCGAGCCGCTGAAGGTGAGCCCGGACAGGCCCTTGATCTCGGTGACGCTGGCCGAGAGCGTGAGGACGAAGTCCTCCGGGTGGTTGACGACGTCGTCCCATTGGATGCCCAGCGCGTCGATGCGCACGGGCAGGAAGGAGGGCCACTTGAACGAGTCGCCGGTGGCCGAGCCGACCGTGAGGAAGACTCCGAAGCCGGTGAAGGTGACGAACTCGCCGGTCCCGCGGAAGCCGAAGTTGCGTGCCTCTCCCCCGATGACGAGGGCGCCGATGGTGACCTTGGCACCCACCGACCCGAACTGGACGAGGACGTCGCTCGTGCCGGCCGCACCCGTGTCGAGGCGGAAGTCGCGGGCCGAGAGCTGAACGAAGGTGCCCAGCCGGACCTCGAGGGTGTCGACGCTCAGCTGGAAGGCGTCGACGACCCCGGCGGTGAAGGTGACCGCGATCCGGAAGGCCTCGGTGTCGAGCGTCCCGTCGGGGCGCTTGTCGTCGGCCGTGAGACGGTCGGTGATCGAGGCGGTGAAGGCACCGCGCGGGAAGAGCGTCGCACCGCCCGAGGCGATGTAGACCAGGCCCGTGAAGCCGGCGCTCGGCCCGTCGCCGAAGGTCACGGTGAGCCCGGCGACCCCGAACCGGATGTCCTCGAGCTCGAGGATGCCGCCGAAGGTGATCTTCTCGTCGACGACCCCGCTCGTCGGGGTGAGCCCGCCCTGCTCCGGGGGCAGACCGTAGGCGAGCTCGGCGGTGCCGATGCTGAAGCCGTTGTCCCGGATGACCAGGCCGGGGATGACCCCTGCGGTGAGGGTGGCGTCGTTGTTCACGGCGATGTTGGAGGACAGCGCCGGGTTGTAGGGCCGGATCGTGCCGGTGACACCGAAGCGGGGCAGGGTGATCGTCGCGTTGTTGATCCGGATGAGCTCCTGCCCCGGCGCCGCGGCGGGGTCGTAGCCGATGACGATGCCGTCGGCCTTGAGGGTGGCGAGGTTGGGGATCTGCGCCTCGAGCGAGGCGACCCGCAGGTTCCACTTGCCGGTGGGTTCGACCCGCACCGTGCCGCCGAGCAGCCCGAAGACGTCGACGGCGAGGTCGAAGGTGCCGAGCACACCGACGAGGTCGACAGTGACCCCGCTGGAGGTCTGCGCCGCGTTGGGCGTGGTCGTCGTGTTCGTCGTCGGCGAGCCGCCGAAGGCGAGGCTGGCGCGGTCGACGCCCACGGCGAGGGTGAGCACGACCATCCCGTCGGCGAAGCCGAAGTCGGCCAGGCCCACGCTCGGTCCCTGGAGGCTGAGCGGCCCGAGGGCGATGGCCCCGCCGGTCGTCGCGGCACCGGGGGCCGAGGGATCGACGGTGAACGACTGTGTCTGCGCCGGGTTGGTCGCCGGCGTCTGGCCGGTGGTGCCGGCGCTCACCTGTCCGCCGGGGAAGGCCAGCTGGATCGTGCCCTGGGTGAACAGGCCGGTCGTGTTGGCGGTGTTCTTGTCCTTGAGGAAGTAGCGGTAGGTCACCGTCGTCGCCGTGGCCGCGCGGCCGCTGATGAGCAGCGGTTGTCCGACGATGACCGGCGCGCCGAGGGCGTCGACGGCGAGGTCGGCGATCCCCGTGCCGGTGATCCGGAAGGGCACCGGTCCGCTCTCGATCGAGGACTTGATGATCGGCGGCGCCGGGTCGGTGCCGTTGGGCGACAGCGACGTGTAGGTGATGTCGAGGTAGCGCTGGGCGTTGATCTGCGCCGCGGTGATGGTCCCGCCGTTGAGCGGGTTGGCCAGCTGGGCGATCGGGCCCGGGCGGGGGTTGAGCGGCGTGGGGACGAAGAGCACGAACTGCTCGTCCTCGACCATGTTGGCCGAGCCGCCGGTGTCGGAGAAGCCGCCTTGGCGGAATCGGACGGTGACCAGCGCATTGTCCGGCAGCAGGCCGGAGAGGGTGTAGCGCCAGGTGTTCACCTTGCCGCTGACCGCGGTCGGTATGCCGCCGACCGTCACCGCCGCGGCCGCGCCATTGACGAGCAGGTCGAACTCGGGGTCGGCGTCGCGGATCGTCTCGGGTCGCAGCCCGACCCCGTTGACGTCGTTGTAGACGACGTCGATCGTCGTGCCGACGGTCACCGAGTTCGTCACCGCGCCCTTGAGCGGGCTCACGAGGTCGGCGGTCGGGAAGAGGACCGGCGCGGTGGTGGGCGTCGCGGCGAGGGCCGCGAGCGGCATACCGCTGGGGAAGAGGTCGAAGGAGTCGACCTTGAAGTTGTTGAGCCGGAAGCCGGTGACCGAGGAGATGGTGAACGTCGCGAAGCCGCTCAGGCGGGCGATCTCGGTGCCGCTCATCGAGACGGCGACCGTCGCCGGGTTGAGCATGATGTCGAGGTCGCCGTTGGGCGACCGGGTGAGGTAGAGGTTGCCCGAGATCGAGAAGAGGCCGGCGACCGACATCGTGAAGCCGGTGACGACGAAGGAATAGCGACCGGGCACGAGCGCCGTCGCCGACCCGGGCGGGGTGAGCGAGGTGGTCGAGGTGTTGGCCTCGAAGGCCACCGTGCCGGCGACCGTGAGGCCGTCCATGCCGACGAGGGCGAAGGTCCCAGTCACCTTGAGCGCGAAGCCGTTGCCCGGGTTGTTGATGAAGGCGAGCGAGGCCCCCTGGATGAGCACACCCACGGCGTCGGGGTTGAGCGTGCCGTCGGCGAGCTTGGAGGGGCCCTTGCCGACGAAGATGTCCAGGCCGTCACCGCTGAACGAGCCGTCGGCGCCGATGATGAACTGGCCGGCCCGGATCTCGAGGAATCCGCCGAAGTCGAAGTCGAAGTCCTGCAGGAGGAAGGCGAAGCGCGGGCTCGCGGCCAGGTCGACGCGCAGCACCGTGCCGGCGACGTCGACGCTCTGGTCGACGCGCTTGCCGGTCGTGTTGATCGTGAGGCCGACCGAGGCGTCGAGGCTGAAGCCCGCGATGCTCCCGGTCGCGACCCGCCCGGTGAGGATGCCGGCCACGCCGCCGGTCGTGGTCGTCTGGGCCGGGACGGCACCCGCCGCGGGGGCGGTCTGCGTGCCGGGGCTGAAGAGGATGAGCGCGCCCTGGGCCTCGGTGAGGCCGGGGTTGTCGCCGTCGATGGACTGAGTCGAGGAGAAGCTCGCGTGGGCGAAGCCGATCTTCGTCACCTGCGCGCCGGCCGGACCGACCCGCTCGAAGGCGAGGTCGGCGTGGACGGTGACGGTGCCGATGGTGACCTCGACGTCGGCCGCCACGATCCGCAGGTAGGGACCGCGCGGCAGCACGAGGGTGCGCACGTTGGGTTGCAGGGCACCCTTGTTCCCGGTGCCGTCGAAGGTCACGTCGTAGCCACCGGCCACCGACGTGACGGCGACACCGGACGGGATGAGGGCGTCGAGCGCAGCCTCGACGTCGGCCGCGGAGGCGCCGACGAGCAGGGCCGAAGTGATCTCGCCGGCGTCGATCCGTCCGTTGGCGTTGAGGTCGTAGGCAAGCGTGAAGGTCCCGGCCGGGGCCGACACGATGACGTGCTGGACCTCGGAAGTCGCGGCAGCGCCCTGGGTCGTCGTGGTCACGTCGACCCCGAGGAACTGGACGGTCTCGTTGACCGCGAAGCCGAGGGTGTTGACCTGCACCGTGAGGGTGGCGTGGAAGTCGATGGGGAGGTTGACCAACGCGACGGTTCCGCCGAGTTCGCCCGCGAATCCGGCCGGGGTGATGAGGACCGCCCCCGAGCCGTCGGTCAGCCGCAGCCCCACGTCGTCGCCCGGGTCCGGAGTGGCACCCGGATCGCCGAGGAACAGCTCCACGTCGCTGAAGGCCATCCGCACGACCTTGCTGCCCGCGGCCGTCCGGGTCTGGGTCATCACGACGATGCCCTTGAGGCTCTGACCGAACAGGGTGAGTTCCGCCGGGCGACCGGGCAGACCGATCTGCACCCGCAGCGTGTTCTTGGGGACGACGACCGTGACGGGCGTGCCGCCGACGTCGAGGGTCTGGCTCACGTCCGCCGTCGTCGTGTTGAGTTGCAGGACGATGTCGGCGGTGAGGCTGAAGTCGGCCGACAGGTCGGGGCTGATGGTCAGCCCGGCGACGACGGAGCCGGCGAGTCCTTGCGGCCCGATGACGAGCGCACCGCTGGCGATGGTCGCGGTGACGAAGGTCGTGGTGCCGTCGCCGAGTTCGAGGCTCACGTCGGTCATTGCGAGGGACAGCACACCGGTGGCCGCGTCCTTGGCGAAGGCGAAGTCGCCGGACAGGCGCTGCCCGAACGCGGTGACGACGACGTCGAGCCCGCTCACCTTCACGCCGCGGGCGACGAGTATGCCGTCCACCGTCCGCGCGATCGTCGTCGTGTTGAGCGCGACCTCGAAGCTGCCGCTGAAGGTCACCCCGGGGACGTCGATGGCGACGGAGGCGGACAGTACTCCGGCGAAGCCGCCCGGTGACCCGGCCGCGGCCCCGAAGATCGTGAAGACGCCCGAGCCGTCGCTCACGACGACGACGTCCCGCTCGGGGCTGCCGAGGCGCAGCCCGACATTCGCCAGGCGGACGGTGAGGTCGTAGACCGGGGTCGCCGGGGTGAGGAGGAAGCCGTCGGCGTCGAGTCGGGCCGCCCGCTCGACGGAGACGTCCGCGGCGAGGCGCTGGCCGGCGATCTCCAGGGAGAGGCCGGTGACCGACACCGTGAGGTAGGCGCCGGCGGGCAGCGAGAGCACGGTCGTCTCGCCGTCGAGGACGAAGGACTCCTCGACGGCGACGGGACGGACCTTGGTGCCGACCGTCTCGCGCAGTTGGTTGAGCTCCACCTGCACGGTCGCGGTGATGGCGCCGATGCCCGAGCCGAGCGACAGCGTCGCCGTGGCGGCGATCCGGCCGGCCATGCCCTGCGGGGTGATGAGCAGCAAAGCGCTGCCGTTGCTCACCCGCACGCCGATGTCGTCGGTGAGGTCGGCGCTCGTGCCGCCGTCGTCGCCGAGGAACAGGCTCACGGCGGATGCGGTGATCCGGATGACGTTGACGTCGTCGGTCGTGTTGAGCACGCCGTCCGTGCCCGCCGAGCGGACCTGCTCGAAGGCGAAGACACCGCCGAGGCTCTGTCCGAAGAGCGTGACCGACACCGGCGTCGCCGTCGTGCCGAGCTGAATCCGCAGGAACCGACCGGCGGGCAGTTGCAGGCCGAGCGCACTGTCGTCGACCGCGACCGGCATCGTGTTGAGCTGGAAGGCCACGTCGAGCGAGCCGAGGACGATGGGCAGGTCGTCGAGGCCGACCAGCTCGATGGTGCCCGCGAAGCTGGCCGCGACCCCGGCATTGGTGAGCAGGACGTTGCCGGAGCCGCCGGTGAGCCGCACGCCGCGGTCGTCGCCCGCGTCGGCGGGGTCGCCGGCGTCGCCGAGGAAGACGCTCACGTTGCTCGCGCTCACCCGGACGGTGCGGGCCGTGCCGGAGACGCTCTGCTCGAACCAGAAGTCACCACCGAGGGACTGGCCCGCGACCACGAGGGAGAGGCCGGTGCCGCCCACCCGAACCCGCTGGAGCGATGCCGTGCGTTCGACCTCGAGCGACACGGTCCCGGTGAGCGACACCCCCGGCACGAGGACGGCGACGTCGACGCTCAGGCTGCCGCTCATCGTCCGGGCCGCGGCGGTGCCGCCGAGCAGGATGTCGCCGGTGCCGTTGCTCAGTACGACGAGGTCGGTGGTGCCGTCGCCGAGGCGCAGGGTGACGTGGGCGAAGGTGAGGCGGGTCGCCGTCCCGGTCCGCTCGAACGCCACGTCCCCGCGCAGGCTCTGGCCCGCGATGGTCACGACGACGTCGGTGCCGGCGACCTTGAGATAGGGACCGGCCGGCACGTCGAGCGAGACGGTGGTGCCCGCGAGCACGACCGATTCGGTCACTCGCGCCGTCGTCTGGTTCGTCTCGAGCCGGAAGGTGCCACTCACGGTCACCCCGGCGGGGAGCACACCGCCGAGGTCGATCGTGCCCGCGAGGCTGCCGGCGAGTCCGGTCGGTGCGACGACGAAGATGCCCTCGACCCCGGTGAGCAGCGGGGTCTCCCCGACCGCAAGGGCCAGGCTGCCACCGGTCACCGCGACCACGGTGCGGGTCGCTCCGCCCGCCGTCGTGCGCTGGGTGAAGCTGAAGGAGGCGGTGAGGGTGGGGCCGCCGAGGGTGAGGACGATGCCCTCGCCGACCATCCGGACGTAAGGGCCGGCCGGCAGCGCGGTGCCGTCGGCCAGCGTGACGGCGGCGAGGCCGTTGTTGACCTCGAACCGCAGGGCGCTGGCGGCGACGGAGACCGACCCGCCGAGGTCGATGGAGACCGGATCGAGGGTGAGCACACCGGCGATCCCGCCCGGCCCGAGCTGCAGCGCGCCGCTGAGGCCGAGGCTGCCGATCGGTCCGCCGAAGTCGGCGGTGACGGCGAGGGTCACGTCGACGATCGTCGTGCCGCCCGTGAGCGTGCGCCGGGTGATCGTCACGTCGCCCTCGAGGCTGAAGCCGCCGATGACGAGGGTGAGTGCGGTGCCGCGCAGCTGCAGATAGGGACCGCCCGGCACGTCGAGGTCGACGGTGGTGGCGCCGACGGTCATCGTCGCTGCCAGATCGCTCGTCGAGGTGTTGATCGACAGGGCGAGGCCGGCGCTGATGGTCACGCCGGGGATGGTGACCGCGACGGTGCCGGACAGGGTCCCGGCCAGTCCAGCAGCGGTGATGACGAACAGTCCGGTGCCGTCGGTGAGCCGGACCAAGTCGGTGCTGCCATCGCCGAGCGCCACGGTCACCCGGGCCAGCCCGATGCTCGTGACCTCGTCGGCCCCGATCGTCGCCCGGACGATGCTCAGGTCGCCGGTGATGCGCTGGCCGGCGAAGGTGAGCACGATGCCCACAGCCTCGACCCGCAGATAGGGTCCCGCGGGCAGGTCGAGGGACAGCGTGGTGTCGGCGTCGACCGTCACCTGCTCGCTCACTCGCGTTGTCGTGGAGTTGATCGCCACACTGAAAGTGCCCGAGAAGGTCACCGCGTCGTCGGGGACGAGCAGCTGGATGGCACCCGAGACGCGGCCGGCCACGCCTTCGGGACGGACGACGAACAGCGCCTCGCCGTCGCTCAGCCGCACGCCTGCGGTGGCGGTGCCGATGCTCAGGCTGACGTGCGTGGCCAGGACGACGACGGTCGTCGGCGGCGGGGTGCCGGCCGGTGCTCCCGGGAAGACGGTGCCGGTGACCTGGCGGAAGCCGAAGACACCGGAGAGGGTCTGACCGGCGACGGTGAGGACGGCGGGGGTGGCGACCGTGCCGACGACGACTCCGACCGACAAGGGCGCGAGGGTGACACCGTCGACGGTGCGCTCGACTGCGGTGGTGTTGACCTGCACGCTCACCGCGCCCGTGAGATCGAAGGAGGGGGCGGGGCCGAAGGAGATCGAGCCGGTGAGCGCGGCGACGATCCCGCCGGAGCCGACGAGCAGCTCGCCGCTGGTCACCGTGGCCGTGACGACCCCGTCCGCCAGCGAGACGGTGAGTGGCGCACCAGCGGGGCGTGCTGCCGTGCCGAAGGCGAAGCGCATGCCGGTCGCGCCGAGCTTCTCGATCGCGAAGCTTCCGGTGAGGCTCTGCCCGGCCACGACGAGGGTGAGGTCGCCGACCAGGCGGGCGTAGGGGACGCCGCCGGTTGCGCCGGGGAGGGCGACGCCCCCCACCGTCGCCGGGGCCGCGCCCTCGTTGTATTGGACCTGCGTGGTGCCCGACAGGGTGAGGCCGGGGACGCCCTGGATGCGGATGCTGCCACCGATGACGACCGCGCGGGTGCCGGTCGTGCCGCGAATCTCGCCGCTCACGCCCGTGAGGTAGACGCCGACGGCGAGCGGATTGACCGTCGTGCCGTCTGCGAGGAAGCCCGGTCCCTGGCCGAGGAAGACGCTGAGGTTGCTCACGACGACCACGCCGCCGGCGGAATCGAAGGCGAAGGTCCCGGACACCTCGACGAAGTCGCCGAGTCTGAAGGCACCCGACACGGCGACCGCGACGAACGGGGCACCCGAGACCGCGACCTCGCTCGCGCTGAACTCGATCGGCAGGTCCACTCCCCCGACGCTGATCGTCGTGGACACCGCGTCGACCGTCCCGTTGTAGCGCACCGCCACGCGTGCGCCGAGGCTGAAGCCGCCGCCGCCGATGCCGATCGCCCCGGAGAACTGTCCGGCGACTCCTGCGGTCGTCACGAGGAAGGCGCCGGTGCCCTCGGTGATGCTCAGCCCCTCGGTCGCCCCGGTGGGGGTGAGCGTGACGGTGACATCGCGCATCCCGATGGCGGTCGCGGTCGCCGTGTGCAGGACCCGGAAGCTCCCGCTGAAGGTCGGACCGCCGGTGACGGCCAGCGCACCGTCGGCGATCTCGATGGCGACGAGCGGTCCGGCGTCGACGACGAGGCCGAGGTCGGGGCGGGCTACGGCGGTCGGCACGGTCGAGACGACGAGGGCGACCGAGCCGGAGACGGTGACACCCGGGATGTCGAACACCCCGGTGACGACGCCGGAGAAGGACCCGACGACCCCCGCGGCGGTGACCAGGAGCACTCCCGACCAGTGTTCGGCCGTGGTGACCTCGACGAAGGTGCCAAGCGTGAGGGTGAGATCGGTGACGACGATCGACACCTCGGGGGCTGCCGTGCCCGTGCGGCGGACCGCGATCCGGGCCGCTCCGACGCTCAGCCCGGCGACGGTGAGGTTTGCCCCGGTGACGACCAGCTCGATCCCCGGGTCGATGCCCCCGACCGCAACCGTGCCCGTGTTGAGACGCAATGCGATCGTGCCGGTTACGGTGAGCCCCGGCACGTCGACGGCGACGGTCGCGGCGATGCTGCCGGACAGCCCGGTCGCGGCCATCGTCAGGTCACCGGTGATGTCGGTGGCGCGCACGAGCTGCTGGTCGGGCGAGCCGAAGCCGAGCGAACCGTTGGCGACCGAGACGGTGAGGGCGGAGGTCGACTTCGTGACCGTGATGTCGCCGCGCAACTGCTGCCCGGCCACGACGAGTTCGACGGCCGTGCCACGCACACGCAGCGGAGCGTCGGCCGCGAACGCGATCGTCGTCGTGACCGTGCCGACCCGGAAGGACTCGTGAACCGCCCCGCCGGTGGTGTTGAGTTCGACCGCGAAGCTTCCCGACAACGACACGCCGGGCACTCCGACCAGGGCGATCGTCCCGCTCAACACGCCGGCCACTCCGGTTCCGGGCAGGACGAAGTAGGCGGTGCCGTCGGTGAGCGACAGGATCGTGCGGGTGCCGTCGCCGAGGGCCAGGCTCACCCGGGT
Source organism: Actinomycetes bacterium (assembly GCA_029552065.1). Lineage (GTDB taxonomy): Bacteria > Actinomycetota > Actinomycetes > Actinomycetales > Dermatophilaceae > Phosphoribacter. Next base: position 61,101 of record JAKPEG010000065.1, on the reverse strand, counting down.
CGCTGCCAGCCGAAGCACCGTCTGGTCGTCGCCACCACCAGGTATGCCGTCCGCGCCCAGTGACGTCGTGCGTTCGACGGCGATGTCGCCCCGCAGGCTTTGGCCGCCGACCGTGATGGCGATGTCGGTGCCGGCCACGCGCAGGTATGGGCCGGCCGGCAGGTCGATGGCGACGGTCATGGCACCGACGGCGATCGAGTCCACGACCGGCGCGGCCGTCGTGTTGAGCTCGACGACGAAGTCCCCGATGAGGCCCACCGGGGCGCCCGCCGCGAAGTTGACGGTCGCCGCGATGCTTCCGGCGATGCCGGCACCGGTGAGGACGAACATCCCGGTGGCGGCGGTGATCGACACCATGGGGGTGGCGCCCGCGGTGAGCGTGAGCGAGCCGCCGGCGATCGCGACCCGCACGACGTTTCCGCCGTCGGCCGCGATCGCGCTCTCGAAGGTGAAGTCTCCGTCCAGCGTCTGTCCGGCCACGACGAGCGAGAGCGTCGAGACCGAGGAAAGGCGCACGAAGCGCGCGGCGGGGTCGGTGTCGAAGCTGAGGTCGACGGTGCCCGTGAAGGAGACCGAGGGTGCAGCCACGGTCACCGCGAGGGTGATGTCGCCGGACACCGTCCGGCCCAGGACGAACGAGGCCGTCGAACCGGCCGGCTGGCTCGCGGCGAGCAACGGCGCGTCCGGGGTGCCGCCCAGGCGGACGACGGCGTTCGTCAGCTCGACGGTGAGGGTGACCGCCCCGCCGAGGTCGACGGTGCGCGTGACGACGATGTCGCCGGCGATGCTCTGACCGAGGATGCCCAGGGTGATGCCGGTGCCCGCGACCCGGACGAAGGAGCCCGCGTCCATGACGAGGTGGGTCGAGGCAGCGCCGACCTGGAAGGTCTCGTCCACCGCCGAGGCGATGGTCTTGAACTCGACGGCGAGGGTGCCCGACAGCGAGACACCGGGCACGTCGAGGGTGAGCGTGCCGCCGACCCGGCCCGCGACGCCGTCGGCGGTCGCCAGGAGCAGCGCACTGCCGCCGGTGACCCGCAGGACGGGGGTGTCGCCGCCGAGGACGAGGGTGACATTGCTGAGCGCGACCTTGAGGATGCTCCGCGAGGTGTCCGGCGCTCCCCCGGCCGTGAGCGGGGTTACCCGCTCGATCGCGAGGTCACCGGAGAGGGTCTGGCCGAACACCGTGAGGGTGACCCCGACGCCCTCGACGCGCAGATAGGGTCCACCGGGCAGGTCGAGGGCGACCGTCGTGCCGCCGACGAGCAGGCTCGTCGAGACCGGGATGGCCGTCGTGTTCACCGCGACGGACAGGGAGACGAACTCGAGTGAGACGTCGCTGCCGAGTTGCACGTCGATCTGGGCGCGCTTCCTGCGGGAGCGCAGCAGTCCGGCCAGGGCCCGGGCGGCGGCCGAGAGCCTGGCCCTCACGGTCGGTGCCTTGGCGGTCCTCATGGTCGTCGTGCACTCGCCAATCGAGGTGCCGTGGACCTTCTACAGCCCGCTCATCGTCGCGGCGGGTCTGCTCTTGCCCCAACGGTGGTTCCTCTTCACCTGCCTCGGGTATGCCGTGTGCATGGCCTACGCGGGCACGATCGTGGGCTGGAGCCTGTTCAACCTCTTGGCCGTCCTCGGGCACGCGCTCACGATGGCGCTCATCTTCCCCGGTAGCCGTTCGCGGGACCGCCTCGGGGTCCCGGGCAACGCGGCGGACGACATGCTCGTCGACCTGCGTGAGCGCCTCCTGGCCCTGGGCCGCTTCCCCGAACTCCCGCCCGGGTGGCATGCCGAGTGCGCGATCCACTCGGCCTACGGTGACAAGTTCTCCGGTGACTTCGCGGTGACCTCGCTCTCGGCCGACGGGCAGCGGCTCGAGGTCGTCCTCGTCGACATCTCGGGCAAGGGTCGCCGGGCCGGCACGCGCTCACTGCTGTTCTCCGGAGCGGTGGGGGGCCTGCTCGGTCAGGTCGAGCCGGAGCGGGTTCTCGCCGCCGCCAACTCCTACCTCCTGCGCCAGGGGTGGGCCGAGGGCTTCGCCTCCGCCGTCCATCTGTCGGTCGACCTGCCCTCCGGGGACTTCACCATCGGCAACGCGGGCCACCCGGTGCCCTTCCAGTTCGCTGCCGGATCGGGGCGCTGGTCGATGCTCACCTCCGCCGGCGGTCCCGTCCTGGGCATCCTGCCGATCGCCGAGTTCCCGCGTCGATCGGGTCGGCTGGGTCGCGGTGATGCGCTCGTGCTCTACACCGACGGGGTCATCGAGGTGCGCGACCACGACCTCGAGCTCGGTCTCGACCGGCTCGTCGGATCGGCCGAACGACTGCTCGTCGACGGTTTCGCCGGCGGCGCGCAACGACTCACCGAGCAGGCGCAGGCCGGAGAGACCGACGACCGGGCCGTGGTGATGGTCTGGCGGAGTTGACCCTGCGGGCCGCGTCAGCACGGGCGAGTGGCGCCGCCGCGGGTGACCCCGGTCGCGCGAGGAGGGGGTATGCCGTGCGGCTTACCCCCTCCTCGTCGTGAGCCGGACGGACTCAGTCCTGCGTGTCCATCTCCTCGGCGATCTCCTTGGCCTTGTCCTGAGCCAGGTCGACCTTGTCGGAGACCTGTCCGTCGGTCTTCTCGTCGATCAAGTCGCCGGCCTTGTCGACCGCGTCGTCGACCTGGTCGCTGTGGCCCTGGATGAGCTCGGTTGCCTTTTCCTTGATCTCGTCTGCCTTTTCCTTGATCTCGTCGAACAGACCCATCTGCGTGGTCCCTCCCCTTGGGTAGGCCGGGGGGTCCCGGCAGGGACAGCCTAGTTCCTAGGCTGTCCCGGTGGGCATCCAGCCGGTGGCGACCTTCCACGCGCGACGAGGACGGATCTCTGCCCTCACGGCCACCCGACTGCAGACCCTCCTGCCCGGCCGGGCCGTGCCCGCGTCGGTGTTGCAGCCCCCGGGCGCACCGGATCGAGCGGATCGGGTCGTGCTCGAGATCGGTTGTGGGCACGGCGGCGCTGCGCTCGCCTATGCCGCGGCCTTCCCGCGCGCGCATCTGGTCGCCGTCGACGTGCACCCTCCGGGCGTGGCCCGGATGCTCGCCGCCGCCCAGGAGGCAGACCTGGGCAACCTCTCGGTCGTGCTCGGCGACGCGGTGGCGCTGCTCGAGCAGCGGGTCCCGCCGGGGGTCCTCGACGCGGTGCACCTGTTCTTCCCCGACCCGTGGCCCAAGACCCGCCATCGGCGTCGCCGGTTCGTGGGACGGCATACCCTCGACCTGCTCGCCTCCCGGCTCACCCCCGACGGAGAGGTCCTCGTGGCCACCGACTCGGCGGACTATGCCGCCCACGCGATCGCCGCGGTCGCACAGCACGGGGGCTTCCGCGCCGCCGTCGTCGCCCGGCCGGCGTGGCGCCCGGTGGCCGGCTACGAGGCCAAGGGGATCGCGGCGGGGCGGTCGATCGTCCTTCGGCGACGACGCAGCGTGGGCGAATAGGCGGTCATCGGGGCGTCACCGGGTGGGGAGTTTCCCGTCGCGCTCGAAGGCGGTGATCATCGCGAGGCGGCGCATGTGCCGCGCCTCGCCGGTGAAGTCGGTCTCGAGGAAGGCGTCGACGATCCGCAGACCCGTGGGCACGTCGACGAACCTGCCGCCGAGGGAGACCACCTGCGCGTCGTTGTGCTGCCTGGCCAGCTGAGCCAGCTCGACGCTGTCGGCGAGGGCCGCGCGGATGCCGGGGACCTTGTTGGCCGCGATGAGTTCGCCGTTGCCGGAGCCGCCGAGGACGACCCCGCGGGAGCCCGGCTCGGCGGCGACGCCCGCAGCGGCGCGCAGGACGCACACCGGGTAGTCGTCCTCCGCGTCGTAGGCGAGTGGGCCGTGATCGACGACGTCGTGTCCGGCCGCGCGAAGGTGCTCGACGAGGGCGCGCTGCAACTCGTATGCCGCGTGGTCGCCACCGATGTGGACGCGCATGGGCTGTCTCCTCCAGGATCTGCCGGGCCGGGTTTGGCGGCCCGGGCTTGTCGGCCGGGTCCTGCGGGCCGGGTCGGTCGGCCCGCTGTCAGTCGAAGATCGGGCCGACCGTCCGGGTGCGCTTGAGTTCGAAAAAGCCCGGCGTGCCGGCGACGAGCAGGGCACCGTCCCAGAGCTTGCCGGCGGCCTCGCCCTTGGGGGCGGGGCTTACGACCGGACCGAAGAAGGCCACTCCCCCGACCGAGACGACCGGCGTGCCGACGTCGGTGCCCACGAGGGTGATGCCGCGCTTGTGCGACCGGCGCAGCGCCGCGTCGTACTTCTTCTGGTGCGCGGCCTTGGCCAGCTCCGGCGGCAGCTTGCAGGCAGCAAGGGACTGGGCGATGACCTCGTCGAAGTCGCGGTTCCCGTCCAGGTGGATGCGGGTGCCCATCGCGTCGTAGAGGCGCTTGACGACGCGGTCGCCGTGGGCCTGCTGGGCGGCGATGATCACCCGCACCGGACCCCAGCCCCTCGTCATGAGGTCCTGGTACTCGGGCGGCAGGTCCCGTCCCTCGTTGAGGACCGACAGGCTCATCACCGACCAGGTCACCCTGACCGGGCGGACCCGCTCGACCTCCATGAGCCAGCGGGAGGTCATCCAGGCCCAGGGACAGAGCGGATCGAACCACATCTCGGCCGGCGCTCGGCGCACGCGGGTCGGCCGGGAGACGAGTGCGGCGGAGTTGCTCATGGTGGGCATTGTGCCATCGTCTCCAGGAGGGGTCGCGGACGAGCGGGCCGTGGCAGGATGGCCACCGTTGCCCGACTGCTGAGACGACCGCCTCGGCGACCACCCGGCATACCCACAAGGAGCCACGCGACGTGCCCGGTACCAACCTCACCCGCGCCGAAGCCGCCGCCCGCGCGGCGATCCTGCACGTCGACGTCTATGACGTGCGCCTGGACTTCACCACCGGCGAGGCGACCTTCGCGACGACGACGACCGTGCATTTCGGCTGTTCGACACCGGGGGCGTCGACGTGGATCGACTTCGTCGGGGCCGGGGTGGCGCGGGTCGTCCTCAACGGCCACGAACTCGACCCGGACCGGGTCTACGCCGAGGGTCGGATCGCCCTGCCGGCGTTGAACGCCGACAACACGCTGCTCGTGGAGGCGACCGGGCGCTACACGAACAGCGGGGAGGGCGTCCATCGCTTCGTCGACCCGGTCGACGCCGAGGTCTACCTCTACACGCAGTTCGAGCCCGCCCTCAGCCGGCAGATGTTCGCCGTCTTCGAACAGCCCGACCTCAAGGCCTCCTTCGCCTTCACGGTGACGGCCCCCGCCCACTGGACCGTCCTGTCCAACGAACCGGTGACCGCCACGGTCCCTGCGGGCGACGACACGGCGACGTGGACCTTCGCCCCCACGCCACGGATCTCCTCCTACATCACGGCGATCTGCGCCGGGGCCTACGTCGGCGTGCACGACTCGACGACCGGCCGGAACGGGGAGATCCCTCTCGGGCTCTACACCCGGGCCTCCCTCGCCACGCATCTGGACCCCGAATTTCTCTTCGACCTCACCAAGGTGGGAATCTCCTTCTTCGAGAAGGAGTTCGACTGCCCCTATCCGTTCGCCAAGCTCGACCAGATCTTCGTCCCCGAGTTCATCTGGGGCGGCATGGAGAACGCCGGCTGCGTGACGATCACCGAGGTATACATCTTCCGCGGCCAGGCCCCGGCTGCGGTCGCGGAGCGCCGCGCACTCACCGTGCTCCACGAGATCGCCCATATGTGGTTCGGCAACCTCGTGACGATGCGGTGGTGGGACGACCTGTGGCTCAACGAGTCGTTCGCCGAGTGGGCGTCCTCGGTGTGTCAGGCGGAGGCGACCGCGTGGACCGACGCGTGGACGACCTTCCACGCGCACGAGAAGACCTGGGCGTATCAGCAGGACCAGCAGGCGGACACCCATCCGGTCGTCGCCGACATGCGCGACCTGCACGACGTCGAGACCGGGACCGACGCCATCACCTATGCCAAGGGCGGTTCGGCGCTCAAGCAGCTCGTCGCCTTCGTGGGGCGCGATGCCTTCGTCGAGGGACTGCGCAGCTATTTCCGGCGGCATGCCTGGGGCAACACGACGGCGGCCGACCTGCTCGTCGAGCTCGAGCGCGCGTGCGGTCGCGACCTGGGCGACTGGTGGCAGCGGTGGCTGGGCACGACCGGTCCCGACCTCATCCGGGTCGACCTGCAGACCGACGCCGCCGGCGTCGTCACGTCGGCCGCGCTGCTGCAGTCCTCGCCCGCGGGCCAGCCGCTGCGTCCCCACCGGATCGGAGTCGGCAGCTATCGGCTCGAGGGCGACCGCCTCGTGCGCACCGACTTCACCGAGGTCGACGCCGACGGACCGCGCACCGAGCTCCCCCACCTCGTCGGGGCCCCACGCCCCGACCTCGTGCTGCCCAACGACGAGGACCTCACCTACGCGCGGATCCGCCTCGACGGACCGTCGCTCGCGCTCGCGCTGGCCACGCCGGAGGCGCTGCCCAGCCTGCCCCGGTCGCTCGTGGTCGGCTCGGTGTGGGAGCAGCTGCGCGACGGGCAGGTCGCCCCCTCGACCGTGGCCGACTTCCTGCTGCGCGTCGTTGCCGTCGAGGAGCACAGCGTCGTCTTGCGCACCGTCCTGCAGACGACCAAGCAGACCGTCTCGATGCTCCTGGCCCTCGTCCGCTGGTTCCTTCCGCCGGAGTTGCGCCCGCAATGGCGCGACCGGGCCGTGGCTGTGCTGCGCGACCTGCTCGCCACCGCGGTGCCCGGCAGCGACAAGCAGGCGCAACTGCTCACCGCGTATGCCGCCCTCGCCCACCTGCCCGCCGACACCCACCACGTCCTGGGCATCCTCGACGGGTCGGTCCTGGTCCCCGGGCTCGACCTCAACCAGGACCTGCGCTGGCGGCTGCTCGTGGGCCTCGCGTCCACCGGGGCGGTCGACGAGGCGCGGATCACGGACGAGCTGCGTCGCGACCCGTCCTCGACCGGCCACGACGAGGCCCTCCAGGCCCGCACGGCCCGACCGGACGCCGCTGCGAAGGAGGCCGGTTGGCGGGCTGCGGTCGTCGAGGGCGGCCTGAGCAATTCGGCCATGGAGGCCGTCGGCAAGGGCCTGCGCCGGGTCGACGAGCTGTCCCTGCTCGAGCCCTTCGTCGAGCCCTACCACGAGAACATCGAGCGGGTCGGGGCGGAGAACGCCTTCGCGATCGCCGAGAAGTACGTGAAGTTCTTCTATCCCCTCGACCTCGCGTCGGTGCAGTTGCAGGCCACGAGCCAGCGGTGGCTCGACGAGCACCCAGAGGCACACGCCGGGTTGCGCCGACTGCTTGTCGAACAGTTGGCCGTCGTCGACTTCGCCGTCGGCGCGCAGCGCGCCGAGGCAGAGGCACAGGCACAGGCACAGGCACAGGCCGACGGTCCGCAGGCACGCGTGGCGCCGTGACGGCATACCTCGTCCTGCCCGCCCTCGACTGGGGACAGCTGCTCGACCGAGTGGTGGGCACGCCCCTGCAGATCCTCGGGATCGTCCTCGCAGCCTTCGTCGTGCGGTGGTTCCTGCACCGGCTCATCCGTTCGCTCGTCGCGCAGGCCTCGCAGCGGCATGCCGATCGGTTCCTGTCCCTGCCCGGGAAGGCCGGCGAGATGCTCGCCGATGCGACGGGGCTCGACCGCGAACGCTATGCCCAACGCGCGCAGACGATGGGGGCGGTGTTGCGCAGCGTGGTCACCGTCGCGGTCGCGGCGGTCGCGCTGCTCACGATCATGGCGACCCTCGACGTGCCCCTCGGGCCACTGCTCGCCTCCGCCGGGGTGGGCGGCGTCGCGCTGGGCTTCGGCGCCCAGAGCCTGGTCAAGGACTTCCTCTCGGGCATCTTCATGATCGTCGAGGACCAATACGGCGTGGGCGATTTCATCGACGCCGGCGAGGCCTCGGGGGTGGTCGAGGACGTGAGTCTGCGGGTCACCCGGCTGCGTGACGGCAGCGGCGTCGTGTGGTACGTCCGCAACGGCGAGATCGTGCGCGTCGGCAACCATTCGCAGGGCTGGTCGATCGCCGCGATCACCGTGCCCTTCGCCCTCGACGCAGACGTGACGAAGATCACCAGGGTCCTCACCGACGCGCTCGCCGACCTGCCGACGCGGGACTCCCGGGTCCTCGACACGCCCACCATCGCGATCGAATCGCTGTCCAGCGGGGCGATCAGCCTGCGGGTGCAGGCCCGCTGCACCGCCATGGAAAACATCCACGTCCAGCGCGACCTGCGCACTGCGGTGAAGGCCGCTCTCGACGAGGCCGACATCGCCATCGCCGCCCCCGCCGCGCAGACACCACCCGCCGCAGGAAGCCCACGATGAGTCAATCCCCCGACGGCCCCACGTTCTACGAGCGGATGGGCGGCGCGCCGGTCTTCGAGCAGATCGTCGCCGAGTTCTACCGCGGAGTCGCGAACGACCCGGTGCTGCGTGCCCTCTACCCCGAGACCGATCTGGGTCCCGCCGAACGTCGGCTGCGGATGTTCCTCGAGCAGTATTGGGGGGGACCGACGACCTACCAGCAGGAACGCGGACACCCCCGGTTGCGGATGCGCCACTTGCCGTATGCCGTCACCCCCGACCAGCGCGACCGTTGGCTGCGCCACATGGTCGCCGCGGTCGACGCCGTCGACCTCGAGCCCGCGCTGCGGGGAGTCTTGCTCGACTACCTCGTGCGGGCGGCATACTCGATGGTGAACGCCGCCGGCGAGGGCCCGGAGGCGGGTCCGGCATGACCGACATCCGGGCGCTGGCCCCCGACTGGTGGATCGACGCGGTGACCTACCAGGTCTACCCGCGCTCGTTCGCCGACTCCGACGGCGACGGCACCGGTGACCTGCCGGGGGTGACCGCGAGGCTGGCCTACCTGGCCGAACTCGGGGTCGATGCCGTGTGGCTGTCGCCGTTCTACCGCTCGCCGCTGCACGACGCGGGCTATGACGTGTCCGACTACCGGGACGTCGATCCACGGTTCGGGACGCTCGCCGACGTCGACGTCCTCCTCGCCCGTGCCGAGGAGCTGGGCCTCGCGGTCGTCATCGACCTCGTGCCCAACCACACTTCGAGCGAACATCCGTGGTTCCAGGCGGCGCTCGCGGCCGGTCGCGGCTCACCCGAACGGGCGCGCTACCTCTTCCGCGACGGCCGCGGCAAGGACGGCGAGCTCCCGCCGAACAACTGGCGATCCGGCTTCGGCGGGCCGGGATGGACGCGGGTGACCGAGCCGGACGGAAGTCCGGGCCAGTGGTACCTCCACCTCTTCGACGTCACCCAGCCCGACCTCGACTGGACCAATCCCGAGGTCGCCGCCGAGTTCGAGGCCGTGCTGCGCTTCTGGCTCGACCGGGGAGTCGCCGGCTTCCGGGTCGACGTGGCCCACGGACTGGTCAAGACCCCCGGCCTGCCCGACCTCACGCATACCCGCGAGGAACTCGCCGACCTGCCGACCAACGCCGCTCCGATGTGGGACCAGGACGGCGTGCAGGAGATCTACACCGCCTGGCGCCGGGTGCTCGACGGCTACGGACCTCCCACCCGGATCCTCTGCGCCGAGGCGTGGGTGACCCCACCCGAGCGGATGGCCCGCTACGTGCGACCCGGCCAGATGCACCAGTCCTTCGGCTTCGACTTCCTCTCCAGCCCCTGGGAGCCCAGGGCATTGCGCCGGGTCGTCGACGCCTCGCTCGAGTCGATGAGCGCGGTCGGTGCGCCGGTGACGTGGGTGCTGTCCAACCACGATGTCGTGCGACACGCCAGCCGGCTCGGCTTCCCGCAGCCGGTCGGCCCGGCTGGCGGGATCCGGGCGCACGACCCGCAGCCCGACCCCGTCCTCGGGCTGCGCCGGGCGCGCGCGGCGACCACACTCATGCTCGCGTTGCCGGGCGCCGCCTACCTCTACCAGGGTGAGGAGCTCGGTCTGCCCGAGCACACGACCCTGCCCGACGAGGTGCGCGACGACCCGGTCTGGCTGCGCAGCGGGCACACCGAGGCCGGCCGCGACGGAGCCCGGGTGCCGTTGCCCTGGGTCGCCGACGCGCCCGGCTTCGGCTTCTCCCCCACCGGCCGCACATGGCTGCCACAGCCCGAGGCCTACCGGGACCATGCCGCGGACGCGCAGTCCGGCGTGCTCGGTTCGACCCTCGAGCTCTACCGGTCGCTCCTTCGCCTGCGCCGCGAATTCCGGCTCGGCCGTGGCGAACTCGTGTGGGCGAGCACTCCACGCTCGACGGTGCTCGACTTGCGAAACGGGGACGTCCGGGTGGTCGTCAACCTCGGGTCACGTCCGGTCGACCTCGGTCCCGACGCCGACGTCCTCGTGGCCTCCGGTCCGCTCACCCGCAACGGCCGACTCCCCCGCGACACCGCCGCGTGGCTGCGTGCGGGCACCTCCCCACGACGGCCGGCCTGATCGGGGTCAGGCGCAGGGGCCGAGCCAGTCGAGCAGGGCACCGAGTTCGCTCACGTCGAACCACAGCAGGTCCTCGTCGCCGCCACCGGGCTGCTCGTCGGCATGGAACGAGGCCACGTCCCGCAGCCCGAGCGGGGCCGTGAGCCCGACGTCGCTCCTCCCGTCGGTCGGCCCGGTGCCCTCCGTCGCGTCGGCCGGCCGGATCGTCCCCGTGGCCACGTCTGCGGCCACCACCACCCGCCGGCCGGCGGTCTGGCCCCGCGCGCGCCGAGCGGCACCCGCGGCCTCGAGCAGGGCGGCATACTCGAGTTCCTCGAGGTCGGCCCCCGGCAGGCTCGCGCGCAGGGCGGATGTCACCGCGTGAGCTGCGCGTGGCGGCGGCAGGGACGCGCCGTCGTGCAGGGCGCGGAGGTCGTCCGTGTCCACCGGCAGGTATATCCGAGTGCGGCTCATGGCTCCTCCGAGGCGTCGACACCGACGTATGCCGTGACGGGATCGGGCTCGTGCGGTTCGTTCGGCACGTGCACCCGGTCGACGGCGAGCTCGTGCGGGTCGCCGAGCGATCTCGCCGAGGTGCGCAGGGAGGTCTCGAGGACGTCGATCCGGCGCTGCGCCGCCATGATGTTGTGCCCCATCACCTCGAGGTCCTCGCTGCTCGGGCCGACGACGGTCACGTGCGCGCCGCGCCGGTGGACCACGCCCAGCTCCCGCAGGCAGCGGCGGGTGACCCGACGGCGCCAGACCCGCTCGAGCCGGGTCATCACCCGGGTCGGGGTGTCCGGGTCGAAGGTGACCGCGGGCGCGAGCACCCACACCTCGTCGAGGTCGAGGTCGGCCATGAGGTCGAGGTTCGTCGAGGACCAGGCGCCACCGTCGACGTAGCGGTGGCCGCCGATGACGACCGGCTCGTACCACCCAGGGATCGCGCACGAGGCCATCACTGCATCGGCGAGGTCGACCGCCGGAGAACCGTTGCGCCCGAACGCGATCCGCTCGGAGACGTCGTAGTCGAGAGCGACGACGGTGAGCCCCGGCCGCGGTGCCCACCCGGAGGGCGCGACGTGCCGGACGAGGGCGCCCACGCGGTCGAGCCGGCCGGTGCCCAACGGCAGGAAGCTCGAGATGAGCGCCGTCGGGGGCAACTGGCGCAACTCCTTGAGCCCGCGTCGGATGATCTGCGGCGCACCGAGTTCGGCCTTGGGTGTCGTGGGCCGCGCGCCGCCCACGGCCGAGTCGTGGTCGTAGTGGAAGCCGGCGAGAACGCCGTGGTCGAGGGTCCCACCGAGCTGGTGGGCGCGCAGGTCGGCGACCGACGCCCCGCAGGCGAGCAGGGCCGCGAGCACGGAACCGGCCGAGGTGCCGACGAATTCGTCGAACTCGCGCGCGTCGACACCGAGGCGTTCCTCGAGTGCCGTGAGCGCCCCGACCGTCCAGGCCGCCCCGAGCACACCGCCACCCCCGAGGACGAGTCCACGCCGCACCGGGCCGGTCACCGGCCGCCGTCCCCGTCGAGCGAGAGCTCGGCGAGTGCGTCGACGATGGCCTGACCGAGGACCTCGACGTCGGGCATCGCGTCTCGGTCGGCGTTGAGCCCGTAGTAGACCCCACCCTCATAGGAGGTGAGGCCCACGGCGAGCGCCTGGCCCTGGGCGAGCGGGATCACCGGATAGGTCGAGAGCATGTGCGCGTCACCGGCATACAGGGGATATTGGGGGCCGGGCACGTTGGTGACGATGAGGTTGAACAGTCGCTTGGACATCGCCAGGCCCAGCCGCGCCCCCATCGAGTGCAGGGTCGGCGGGGCGAAGCCGGCGAGGTCGACGAGTTGGTCGGCGGGGACGGCCCGGCCACCGGCGAGCTGCTGGCGCATGAGATGCGAGACCTGATGCAGGCGGACCGAGGGTGCCGGCTCCCCGACCGGGAGGTCGACGAGGCAGGCCGCGAGCTGGTTGAACCGGGCCCCGGTCTCGTCGGCGACGCTCACCGGCACCAGCGCCCGCACGACGGAGGACCCGTGGACGGCCTCGCCGCGGGTGAGCAGCCAGGCGCGCAGGGCCCCGGTGAGGGTGGCCAGGACGACGTCGGTGACGGTGACGTCCTTGGCGTGCGGGCCTCGCGCGGCGTGCGCGCGCACGGCGCGGTATGCCGCGAGGTCGGTCCCCACCATGACGAACCGCCGGGCGCTGCCCACGTCGGCGTTGAGCGGCGAGGTGGGGGCCGGTCGGGCAGCACCCTTGAAGACCGTGCGGGCGAGCGAGCCGACACCGGAGGCCGTGCGTTCGCCGAGCTCTTTGAACTCCTCGACGCCGCCGCGGACGGCGTCGAGCATGGCTCGTGGACCCTTGACGAGGTCAGTGACCGCCGAGGTGACGAGGGACAGGTCGCTGGGGATGGGCCGCGGCCGCCACTCCTGGCCGGGGTAGACCTCCCAGCCGGGCACGTCGGCGACGAGCACCTGCCCGATGTCGAGGGCGGTGATCCCGTCGACGAGGGCCTGATGGGTCTTGGTGACGATGGCGAATCGGCCGTGCTCGAGGCCCTCGACGAGGTAGACCTCCCACAGCGGCCGGCTGCGGTCGAGATGGCGCGGCTGCACCCGGGCGACGAACTCCTCGAGTTGGGCGTCCGAGCCCGGTCGGGGCAGCGCCGAGCGCCGCACATGGTAGCCGAGGTCGAAGGACGGGTCGTCCACCCACACGGGTTTGGCCAGATGCCCGGGCACCCACTTGAGGCGTTGTCGATAGCGCGGGGCGTGGGCGATCCGTCCCGCGATGTAGCGCATCATCCGCTCGTGGTCGAGCCCCCCGTCGGGCGGGTCGAAGACCATGACCGAGCCCACGTGCATGACCGTGGACCGGTCCTCGAGATAGAGGAACGAGGTGTCCAGCGAGGTCAGGCGATCGGCCATGACGCCCATCCTCTCAGATGCGCGTCGGGTCACCCCGGCGACCCAACAGCCCTGTGCGCCGGGCCGATCCGGCGGGCCGATGACCCGCATCCACGTGGTCACCCGCCCCGGCGAGACGCGCGGCCAGGGCAGTGAGGGCACGGCGCGACGGCGCCGTGGGTGCGCACTCCGCGAGGGCGCGCCCGGCGAGCATGGCGGCGTCGAGGGCGACCGGGTCGTCGGGGACGACGTGGAGATCGCCCACCCCCGCGAACCGGGCGAGTGACTCGCGGACCTGACGCTCGGGATCGGACCCGATCGCCCCGGGCCGCACGCGGTTGACGACGACCAGGGGCGTGGGAGCGCGCACGGTGCCGAGTTCCTGGAGGCCCCGGACGAACCGCTGGAGCGACACCGGATCACAGCCGCCGACTGCGACGAGGGCGTCAGCCGCGTCGAGGACGCTCAGGGTCGCTTGGTTGCGCCGTGGGGCGAGGGTGTCGTAGCTGAGCTCCTCGTCGTCCTCGAGGCCGGCCGCGACGTCGACGACCACCCAGGCGGCGAGCGACCGGCCCACGTCGAGGACCCGCTCGAGCGCGGCGCCGCGGATCTCGGTCCATCGCGAGGCGGTGGGGATCCCGGTGAGCACCCGCAGCCGCGGACCCAGGACCAGGGCGAGGCGGGCGAGGGCGACGAGGTCGAGCGTGCCCAGGTCCGCCGAGCGGGCGGCAGCGGCGATGCCGGGAGCCTCGTCGAGCACCGAGAGGGTCTGGGCAACGCAGCCGCCATAGGTGTCGGCGTCGACGAGCAGGGTCTCGTGCCCGAGCGTCGCGAGCTCGACCGCGAGGTTGACCGCCACGGTCGTGCGGCCCGGCGCACCCGCGGGACCCCACACGGCGAGCACCCGGCCCCGCTGCTCGCGCACCAACACCGGCAGCACCGACACCTCGGGCCCGGCCGCGAACCCGTCACCCGCGGTCGGGTCCGGCTCGGCGACCCCCGGTGCCTGCGCGGCCGCGAGCACCGCGGCGACGAGGTCGGGTGGCGCGGCCGTGGCCTCGACGACGGCGGCGACCCCCAATTGCCACAACCGGAGTTCGGTCGCCTCGTCACCGGGATCGCTCACCCCGACGACGGCGACGCCGACCTCGTGCAGCCGGGCGATCGCCGAGAGGGACAGCCCGCGCAGGTCGGCACCGACGAGAGCGACGCGGCCGTGACCGGCAGCGGCGGCCGCGAGCAGGTCGGCCAGGTCCGCGCAGCGGCGTGCGATGCGCACCTGCCCGGAGCCCTCGAGCGCCGCGACGACGGGGCCGTCCCACCGAGGGGCGAGCGCGGACAGGACGGTGGTCATGCGGCCTTCGCGCGCAGGGAACCCGGCACGGGCACGAGGGTGAATCGCGCGGACTCATCGACGGCGGTGATGACCTTCTGCACCTCGCCCGAGGGGACGAGCAGTTGGACGGCGGCAGTGGCAGCGGACACCCCGAACGAGCCCTGGTCGGGTGGGATCCACGCGACCGGCACAGCCCGCAGGACGAGCGAGGCCTCGAGATAGCGCTCCTGGGTCGCCGCCGGGTCGCGACGGCTCACCCACACGTCGACGACCGATCCCGCGACGAGGGCCGCTACCGAGTCGGCCTCGGCCCGGAGCGTGATCGGCGAAACGGCGATCTCACTGCGGCCGCCCACGGCCGTGACCGGCACGAGCTCCCCGGCCCGCACCTCGCGCAGTGCATAGGCGTCCGCCGGCAGGTCGGCCGCCGCCGACAGGTAGCCACCCTCGACCGCGCCGAGCTGGACGTCGACCCGCCGCAGGGTCTCGGTGGTCAGCCGGTCGCCAGCCTTGAGGGCGACCGCCGCGGCATAGACCGGCACGGTGTCGCGGGCACTCGCGACCGCCTTGGCACCCAGCGCCGTCGCGAGCACGACGAGCAGGACCCCGACGACAAGACGACTGTCCCGCCACGACGGCCGCGCCAGCCGGGACGCCGGCGGGCGAGGCAGCTGTGGTGGCACCACCCCTGATGCGCTCACCGCCCCATCATGGCCGAGCGACCGGGCCCCTGCCACCGGACCCACGATTCCTGTGGACAACGCGGTTTGCCTGTGGACTCCTGCGGTTCCATGCGGAGGATGTGGGAGAATCGCCCCCATGCCACCGCGCTTCCTCCAGCTGGCAGACGTCGCCGAGATCCTCAACGTCTCGGCCGCGCAGGCCTATGCGCTCGTGCGCTCCGGCGACCTTCCGGCGATCAAGGTCGGGGGCCGGGGGCAGTGGCGGGTCGAGGCCCAGGTACTCGAGGACTACATCCAGCGGATGTACGCGCAGACCCGGGACTTCGTGAGCGCCCACCCGCTCGGGGGTCCCGGCGACCTGGGCGACCTCGGCGAGCCCATGCGCTGAGCATCCGTTCAGCCACGCAGGACGGCACCGATCGCCGTCATCGGCACGGTCGTGTGGCCGGTCACGTGCTCGGCCCGCCTCGGCAGGTCCGCGGCATGCTCGGCGAGGTCGAGGGCGTCGGCACCCACGGCGTCGACGGTGCCGACGAGCCGGACCCCCTCGAGGGTGACGACCGTCACGACGGCGCGGTCACGGCTGATCGCCCGCAACGCGGCTCCGAGCGGGAATCCCCGTGCCACCGGGCTCGCCGGACCCACTCGACCCCCGAGGCCGCCGAGGCTGCGCAGGGCGTGGAAGGGCACGAGTGCCGCGCGATCCCCCGTGAGGGTGAGCAGCACCCAGTCGGCCCCCACGTCGGCGACGGCGGCGGTCACCGCCCCCAGACCGGCGATCGACACGACGAGTGAGCCGGTATGCCGGCTGGCCGCCAGCCGTTCGTGCAGGCCGACGAGGGCGCGCTCACGCCGGGTCCGGTCGGCGACCTCGGCGTCGAGGGCGACGTCCTCCTCGGCGGCGAGGCGCGCCTCGAGATCGTCGAACAACCGCTCCCAGCGCATCGCTGCCCCTTCCGGCGCCCGCGCCCATGCAGGCCCGAGCCGGTCGACGTCCGGCACGTGGAGGCCGAGCCGAGGACCGCCGTCGACGTTCGGTCCGCCTTCAGTGTGCCGAGAACCCACTCCGACGGCAACCGCTTGACATGGCCTGCAAACATCAGCAAACATAGGCAAACAGAGGCATTTGAGGTCAGGGGATCAAGATGCGCGAGGTGACGGCCGGTCGGTTGGCCCGCTCACTCCTGCTCGCCGCCGCCGGCGTCGGCACCGCGGCGGGGATCGCCGACGTGCTCGCCCACATCGCGGTGTCCGGCTGGATCGCCGCGACGCGGCCGGCGATCGCCGACCCCGCCGACGTCCTGCTCGCCGCCATCGCCGGTGTCGGCGCGGTGCTCGCCGCGTGGCTCGGGGTCGCGACGGCCACGGCGGCCCTCGCCGAGCTGCCGGGGAGCCTGGGCCGCACGGGAGCGGCCCTGTCCCGGAGACTCGCGCCCGCTGCCGTGCGCCGCTTGGTCGCCTTCCTCGTCGGCACGGTCGTCGTCGCGGCGGTCGCCCCGGGGACCGCAGCCGGCGCGGCATACCCGCCGATGGCCACGCGCCCGGCGACGACCGCCGAGCCGAACCCCCTGCCGAACCCCCTGCCGAACCCCACGCCCGGCGCCCCCACGACTGGCGAGCCTACCCCCGCCGTCCCCGCTCCCGACCCCGGCTTCGGCCCCGTGCCCGCTCCCGGCGGGGGTGCCCCCGCCGACCCTGCGGGCACCGCTGGGCCGGCCCCCACGACGCGCCGGACACCCACGTCGACGGGGGCGACGACGCCGGATCCGGGGTTCCGGCCGATCTCCGTCGTCGCCGTGTCGGCCACGCCCACCCCGACGGTCTCCGGCGTCGGCCCGAGCTCCTCGACCGGCTCGACAGGGCCGGGTTCGTCCCCCGGCCCGCCCGCCCCGTCGGATCCCAGTCCCCCGGTTGCCACGGTGTCGGGCGTGACCACGACGCCGAGCACGACCAGCGCACCGACCACGACCACGGGCTTGGGTCCACTCGGGTCGGCGCCTCGCACCGGGCCGGAATCGGTGCAGGTCGTCGTCCGGCGGGGCGACAGCCTCTGGTCCATCGCCGCGCGACAGCTCGGGCCCGGCGCCGACGCCGCGCAGATCGCTGCCGCCTGGCCCCGGTGGTATGCCGCCAACCGCACGGTCATCGGGCCCGACCCGGACCACATCCGCCCCGGTCAGGTCCTCGTGCCGCCGACGGGGGCCGGCTCGTGAGCCCGCACCTGCGGCTGGTGACCCTGCCCGACCCGCGACCGCCGCTCGTGTCGACCGAGCAGATCTACGACCTGCCCGACCAGCCATTCGTCCAGGACAGCCTCGCCTTGGACTTCGACGCCGACGAGGACGACGAGGAGGAGGAACGCGCGAGACTCACCACCCGCGGCCAGCTGCCGGACCCGGGCCCGGTCGTCGAGCAGCTCGCCCAGGCAATCGTCGAGGTGATGGCCGGCCTGCGGCCGCCACCCCAACTCGTGCGGTGGACCTCACCCGAGGTCTACGCCGTCCTGTGCCGGCGCTCGCACGTCGCCGCGCGTCGGGCCCTTCCCCGCCGGCCCGCGATCGTCCGTCGGATCAGAGTGCAGGAGCCCGCCGACGGCGTCGCCGAGGCGGCGGCGGTAGTCGTCCACCACGACCGGGTGCGGGCACTCGCCCTGCGGCTGGTCGGCCTGGACCGCCGATGGGTCGTCGTGCAGCTGCAGATCGGCTAGCAGCCGCTCAGCGGCCGCGCTTGCGGGCCTTCTTCTGCGAGCGGGGCTGGCGGCGCGACGGCATACCCGATCCGTCGTCACCCGAAGCGTTCTCGTCGTGTTCCTCGGTGCCGCCGCCCTCGCTCGGCGCCGAATAGTGCAACCGGCGCGCCGGCTGCGGTGCCTCGAGACCCTTCGCCGAGATCACCGGCCCGCCGCTGCGGCTGAATGCCGAGCCCGCCCCCAGGGACCCCTCGGCGGTCGCCGACTCGCCGGACCCCGCCGTGCTGGCCGCCTCGGGGTCGGCATCTGCGGGCGACTCTTGGGGCGCGTCGTCCTGGGGCGAGGAGTCCCCTTGCGCTGCAGCGGATCTCATGCCCGAGAGCAGCTGTCCCACCCTCACCGGGGCGGGCTCGGGTGCCGGCTCCGGCGGCGCGACCTGCACCTCGAGGTTGAACAGATAGCCGACGGACTCCTCCTTGATCGAGTCCATCATCGCCTCGAAGAGCTGGAAGCCCTCGCGCTGGTATTCCACGAGCGGGTCGCGCTGGGCCATCGCCCGCAGCCCGATCCCCTCCTGGAGGTAGTCCATCTCGTAGAGGTGCTCGCGCCACTTGCGGTCGAGCACCGACATGACGACCCGCCGCTCGACCTCGCGCATGACCTCGGACCCGAGGTGCTCCTCGCGCGCGTCGTAGGCGTGGTGTGCGTCGTTCATCAGCTCGGTCCGCAGCAGTTCCGCGGTGATCGCCGCGCGGCTTCCCGCCTGCGCTGCGACCTCGTCGACGGTGATCGAGACCGGGTAGAGGGCCTTCATCGCCCGCCACAGCTGGTCGAGGTCCCAGTCCTCGGCATAGCCCTCGCTCGTCGCCTCGTCGACATAGGCCGTCACGACGTCGTTGACGAAGTGGCGGACCTGCTCCTGCATGTCTGCGCCCTCGAGCACCTGGCGGCGCTCGGCGTAGACGACCTGACGCTGGCGGTTGAGCACGTCGTCGTACTTGAGGACGTTCTTGCGGATCTCGTAGTTGCGCGCCTCGACCTGGCTCTGCGCGCTCGCGATCGAGCGGGTGACCATCTTGGACTCGATGGGCACCTCGTCGTCCATCCGCGCGGTCTGCATGAACCGGTCGACGATCGCGGCGTTGAACATCCGCATGAGGTCGTCCTCGAGGGACAGGTAGAAGCGGGACTCGCCCGGGTCGCCCTGGCGGCCGGAACGCCCGCGCAGCTGATTGTCGATCCGGCGCGACTCGTGCCGCTCGGTGCCCAGGACATAGAGGCCGCCGAGTTCGGTGACCTGCTCGTGCTCGGCGGCGACGGCCTCCTCAGCCGCAGCGAGGGCGTCGTCCCACGCCGCCTCGTAATCGTCGGGCGTCTCCTCGGGATCGAGCCCGCGACGTTTGAGCTCCTGGATGGCCCGGAACTCGGAGTTCCCGCCGAGCATGATGTCGGTGCCGCGGCCGGCCATGTTCGTCGCGACCGTCACCGCACCGAGGCGCCCGGCCTCCGCGACGATCGCGGCCTCCCGCGCGTGCTGCTTGGCGTTGAGCACCTCGTGCCGGATGCCCCGGCGGCGCAGCAGGGCCGACAGGTGCTCGCTCTTCTCCACCGAGACGGTGCCGACGAGGACCGGCTGGCCCGCCTGGTTGCGCTCGACGATGTCCTCGACGACCGCACCGAACTTCGCGTCCGCCGTCCGGTAGACGAGGTCGGGCTGGTCGGCCCGGATCATCGGCATGTTCGTGGGGATGGTCGTCACGCCGAGCTTGTAGATCGCGCTCAGTTCGGCCGCCTCGGTCTGCGCGGTGCCGGTCATCCCGGAGAGCTTGTCGTACATCCGGAAGTAGTTCTGCAGGGTGATCGTCGCGAGCGTCTGGTTCTCGTTCTGGATCTCCACGCCCTCTTTGGCCTCGATCGCCTGGTGCATGCCCTCGTTGTAGCGGCGACCGGGCAGCATACGTCCGGTGTGCTCGTCGACGATGAGCACCTCACCGTTGAGGATGACGTAGTCCTTGTCCCGCTTGAACAGCTCCTTGGCCCTGATCGCGTTGTTGAGGAAGCCGATGAGCGGGGTGTTGACCGACTCGTAGAGGTTGTCGATGCCCAGCAGGTCCTCGACCCGGGCGATGCCGGCCTCGAGCACCCCCACCGTGCGCTTCTTCTCGTCGACCTCGTAGTCACCCTCGCCGGACTCGAACTCGCCCCGGCGCAACTGGTTGACGATCTTGGCGAACTCGACGTACCACTTGGTCGCCTGGTCGGCGGGGCCGCTGATGATGAGCGGCGTGCGGGCCTCGTCGATGAGGATCGAGTCGACCTCGTCGACGATCGCGAAGTTGTGGCCCCGCTGGACGAGCTCGTCGGTCGACCACGCCATGTTGTCGCGCAGATAGTCGAAGCCGAACTCGTTGTTCGTGCCGTAGGTGATGTCCTTGCCGTATTCCGCCCGCCGTTGGTCCGGGGTCATCGAGGCGAGGATGCACCCGGTCTCCAGGCCGAGTGCCCGGTGGACCCGGCCCATGAGCTCGGATTGGTACTCCGCGAGGTAGTCGTTGACCGTGATGACGTGGACGCCCTTGCCACTGAGGGCGTTGAGGTAGCTCGGCAGGGTCGCGACGAGGGTCTTGCCCTCCCCGGTCTTCATCTCCGCGACGTTGCCCTGGTGCAGCGCCGCCCCGCCCATGATCTGCACGTCGAAGTGCCGCTTGCCCAGGGTCCGCTTGCTCGCCTCTCGCACGGCCGCGAAGGCCTCCGGGAGCAGCGCGTCGAGCGTCTCTCCGTCGGCGAGGCGCTGACGGAAGGTGTCGGTCTCGGCCCGAAGTTCCGCGTCGGTGAGCTTCTCGAAGTCCTCCTCGAGCACGTTGACCTGGGCGGCGATCGCCTCGAGCCGCTTGAGCGCGCGGCCTTCGCCGGCCCGCAGCAGCTTCTCGAACACGTTGGCCACGCCAGATCTCCTCACACGCGCGTCGCGGCCTGCATACAGGCCACCCGCCAGGGTAGTGCCCCCCGGCCTGCCTCACCCAACGCACCGTCCGCCTTGTGGGGTTCCGCGAGGCGCCCGCATGGACCGACCGTATGCCGTCCAGGGCGGGCATGGACGACAATGCGGCCGTGATCTTCGAGGGTATTCCCGCTGCAGCGGTCGAGTTCTACGCCGGACTGGAGGCGGAGAACACCAAGGTCTGGTGGACGGCGCACAAGAGCGACTACGAGCTGTTCGTCCGCGGGCCGATGGAGGCGCTCGCCGCGGCCCTCGCCTCCGAATTCGGGGAAGGGAAGCTCTTCCGGCCCTATCGCGACGTCCGCTTCAGCCGCGACAAGACGCCCTATAAGACCCAGCAGGGGCTGCTCGTGGCCCGCCCGTGTGGCGCCGGCTTCTATGCCCGGGTCGACTCCACGGGGCTGGGGGTGGGCGGAGGCTTCCTGGCGCACGGGCCCGGGCAGACCGCCGGCTTCCGCTCGGGGGTCGAGGCCGACGGCGGCGCGCTCGCCTCGATCGTCGCCGGGCTGGAGAGGGCCGGCTTCACCGTCGGCGGCGAGACCCTCGTGACGGCACCCCGCGGCTACCGGGCCGACCACCCGCACCTGCCGCTGCTGCGGCACAAGGAGATCATCGTCATGGCCGACCTCGGCACCCCCGACTGGCTGGACACCCCGGCCGCCGCCGAGCAGGTCGCCTCCTGGTGGCGCCGGCTGGGGCCGTTCGTCGACTGGCTCGACGCCCACGTCCCGCCGCCACCGCAGCGCGAGGGCCGACGCCGGTGACCCGCTGGCCGCAGGACGTGCCCATGCTCACCGACGGGGTCGTCACGCTCCGGGCACACGAGGACCGGGACCTGCCCCGGATCCTCGAGCTGGCCCTCGACCCGGTCAGTCGGCAGAACCTCCCGCTCCCCGAGCCCTACGGCGAGGCCGACGCACGTGCCTTCCTCGCTCGCGTGCGAGACAAGTGGCAGGACGACACCGCCCACGAATGGGCCGTCGAGGGGCCGGACGGGCGATACGCGGGCAGCGTCAACTGCCATGACCGCTCGCCCGAGCGGGTGGAGATCGGGTATGCCGCGCACCCAGACTCCCGTGGGCACGGGTTGGTCGCCCGGGCCGTCCGCCTCGTGCTCGACCGGTCCTTCGCCGATGGGGTCCAACTGGCCAGGTGGCGGTGTCGGGCTGGCAACCTGGCCTCCGCCCGGGTTGCCTGGACGTGCGGGTTCGGCGCGCCCGCCGTCGTGGTCGGCGGCTGGCGTGGCACCGGCGGCGGCCTCGACGACGCCTGGCACGCCGCGATCCGGGCAGGCGACCCCGTGCACGCGACCCGGCCCTGGTGGACCCCGGCCGTGCTCGAGGGCGAGCGGGTCCGACTGCGGCGATGGCGAGTCACAGACCGGCCGGCGACCGGCCACGACGAGGGCCCCGAGGGGTTCGACGACCGCAGCCAGCCCTCCGCGCCGGACTTCCCCGAGTGGCTCGCCGCGGGTGAGCTGGAGATGGCTCGCGGCGAGGGCGTGCGCTGGTGTCTCGCCGATCGCGCGAGCGACGCCGTGCTGGGACACCTCGAGCTGACCGGGCTGCGTCACCCGGGGCACCCGGGCACCGGGCGACTGCGTCACTGGCTGCTGCCTGCCGCCCGTGGACGCGGGCTGCTCGGGGAGGCGCTCTCGTTGCTCGCCGGCCACGCCTTCGCCATTCGGGCCGAGGACGACCATGCCGGTGCGGGCGGGCTCGGCCTGCATCGGGTCCTCGCGCAGGCGGACCTGGACGACCTCGCCTCCCAGCGGGTGCTGCGCCGGGCCGGGTTTCGCGAGGTCGCCCTGCTCCGAGAGACCAGGGCGGCGACGACCGACAGCCCCGCGCACGACGAGGCCCTCTTCGAGCTGTTGCGCACCGACGACGTTGCGGCGCAGTCGATCTCGCCGCTTGCGGTTCCCGACCTCGAGACGGCACGGGTTCGCCTGCGGTCCTGGCGGGAGGACGACGCCCCGCGGGTCGACGACGTCCTCGACGCCGACGCCGCACGCTGGGTGCCCGAGCGGGGCATCCCGACCCCGCAGACCTTCTCCGCGTGGCTCCGTCGTCGGCGGCGACTGGCCGACCGGCGGCTCGCCCTCAACTGGTGCATCGCCGACCGCGCGACCGACCGGGCGATGGGCAACGTCACCCTGTTCGTGCACGGCGACGAACCGATCGACTTCCAGGCCGAGCTCGGCTACTTCCTCTGGCCCTGGGCCCGGGGCCGGGCGCTGCTCGCCGAGGTCGTCCCCGTGGTGCTCGCACACGGCTTCGCGCCGGCGGCCGACGGAGGGCTCGGCCTCACCCGGATCCAGGCGGCCACGGACAGCGACAACCTCGCCTCCCGGGCGGTGCTGCTCCGGGCGGGGTTCCGGCAGTGGGGGGCGGACCACCAGGCGTTCCGCCGACGGGACGGCAGCCTCGCCGACGGCAGCCACTTCGAGTTGCTCGCCGCCGACCGTGTGACGGGACGGCCCGACCCGTCCGGGTAGGTTCGATCGCATGCACACCGACGAGGTCCTCACCCTGCTCCAGGAGGTCGCGGCCGACGTCGTGCTCCCCCGGTGGCGCTCGCTCGCCGAGGGCGAGGTGATGGAGAAGCGCCCGGGGGACCTCGTCACCGTCGCCGACCGCGAGGCCGAGGTGCTGCTCACGGCGAGGCTGCACGCGGCATACCCGCGGGCGCTCGTCGTCGGCGAGGAGGCGACGGCGGCCGACCCCACGCTCCCCCGCGGGCTGCCCGACGCGGAGCACGCATTCACCGTCGACCCGGTCGACGGGACGAAGAACTTCGTCGCCGGGTCGCCGGACTTCGGGATGATGGTCGGCGAGTTGCGGGCGGGAGTGCCCGTCCGGAGCTGGATCTGGCAGCCGGCACACCGTCGTGCCTTCGTCGCCGAACGCAGCGCCGGGTCCTGGGCCGACGGACACCGGCTCACCGCGGCACCGGCCAGCGCGCAGGAGCACTCCTGGCGCCTGGTCACCTCCGCGTGGAGCCGGCGCGGACACGCTTATGCCGGCCTGCCGCCCCTGGTCGGCAGTTGGGTGAGCTGCGCGATCGACTACCCGCACCTGCTCGAGGGCGACGCGGATTGCCTTCTCTACCAGACGAGCACGCCGTGGGACCACGTGCCCGGATCGCTGTTGCTGGCAGAGGCCGGCGGTGCGCTCGTCGACCTCGAGGGTCGCCCCTATACGACCGCCCATCTGGGCGGCTGGGTGCTCGGCGTGGCCGATCCACGGATCGCCGGACGACTGCTGGCCGCTTTCGCGCCCCTGGGCCGGGACGCGCTCAGGCGCTGACCGTCGCCGGCTCGACGCTCCCCCGCGGGATCGCCAGGCAGGCGCCGGCGGCGACGAAGCAGAGGGCCCCGGCGGTCATCCAGGCCATGAGGTAGTCCCCGGACGAGTGGCGGACCCATCCGGCGTAGGAGGCGGCGATCCCGGCGCCCACCATGTGCGAGGCGAACACCCAGCCGAAGACCACACTCGATCGCTCGATGCCGAAATGGGTGCGGCACAAGGCGATCGTCGGCGGGACCGTGGCGACCCAGTCGAGGCCGTAGAAGACGACGAACAGGAACAGGCTCGGCTCGACGTCGGGTCCGAGGACGACCGGCACGACGAGCAGGGAGAGGCCGCGCAGACCGTAGTAGGCGAGCAGGAGCAGCCGCGGGTCGACCCGGTCGGTGAGCCAACCGGAGGCGATCGTGCCGACGATGTCGAAGACCCCGATGAGGGCAAGCAGCCCGGCTGCGGTGGTCGCCGGCATCCCGTGGTCGTGGGCCGCCGGGATGAAGTGCGTGCCGATGAGGCCATTGGTCGACCAGCCGCAGACGAAGAAGGTGCCCGCCAGGGCCCAGAAGGCCCACGAGCCGCGCACGTCGGCGAGCACGCCGAGCGCCCGCCGCGCGACGGCCAGCCCGGAGCCGACGCCGCGCTCCCGGGCGTCCGGCAGGGTCGCCGCGCTCGTCGCGGCTGCCGGGTCGATGTCGCCCGCGCCGCTGGCGTGCGGCGCTCCCGGCGCAGCCGCGTGGGGAGCATCGGCGGATGCCGACATCGGCCCGGGCTCGTCGGCGCCCCACGGTCGCGCCCCGACGTCCTGCGGGTGGTCGGCGACGACGAGCAGGACTACCGGCACGAGCAGGAGAGCCGCGAGCGCGACGAGCAGCGCGGCATACCGCCACCCGGGACCGGCCGCGAGCGCGGCGATCGACGGGAGGAAGACGAGTTGGCCGGTCGAGCTGGCCGCCGAGAAGATCCCGGTGACCAATCCGCGCCGGACCGCGAACCACCGGTTGGCCACGACCGCCCCGAGGACCAGGGCCATGGCACCGGTGCCGACCCCCACGGCCAGCCCCCAGAGCACCCACAACTGCCAGGGCGCGCGCATGAGCGCGGTAAGTCCGCTGCCGACGCTCACGAGCAGGAGCGCGCCGGTGAGCACGCGGCGCAGGCCGAAACGCTCCATGAGCGCCGCGGCGAAGGGGGCGGTGAGTCCGAAAACGACGAGATTGGCCGTGACCGCGCCGGAGGTCGTCGTCCGCGACCAGCCGAAGTCGGCCTCGAGTGGCTCCATGAGCGCCCCGGTCGAGGACCGGAAGCCGGCCGCCGCGACCAGGCAGCCGAGCACGACGAGCGCCACCCACCACGCCCGGTGGATGCGGCGTCGACGGGGCGTCCGGGTGGCCCCCGGCGCTGCGGCGGTGGTCATGACGTGACGGTAACGGCTCGGGCGGCGACCGAGCGCCTCGGCGTCACGCCCTGGCCGGGATGTCGTGCAGGTTGACCGGTTCGTCCACGCCCGACAGCCCGAGCCAGTCCGCGAGGGCCGCGAGCTCGGCTCGGAGGGCGGGGGCGGCGGCCGGCGGCGCACCCGGCTCCCAGGTGAGACGGGGCACGCGGAGGATCCCTGCACCTCGATCGGCCTTGAGGTCGACCCTCGCGACGATCGTGTCGCCGAAGAGGAACGGGAGCACGTAGTAGCCGTGCACCCGGCGGTCGGCGGGAGTGTAGACCTCCAGCCGGTAGCGCATGCCGAAGAGCGCCTCCGTCCGGGGGCGGTGCCACACGAGCGAGTCGAACGGGCTCACCAGGGCCTGCACGTGCACCCGTCGCGGTCGGGCGGCTGCGGCATACAGGTATGCCGTGCCCGGCCACCCCACGACGCTCACCTGCTCGAGTTCCCCGCTCCGCAGGAGCGCGGCGATGCCGACCCTCGCCTGGGCTCGGGTGAGCCGGAAGTAGTCGGCGAGGCTCGCCTCGGTCGCAATCCCGCTGGCCCTGGCCGAGATTCGCACGAGCCGGAACAGGGCTTCGTCGGTGTCGGGTCGGGCGGCCGGGTCGAGCCAGATATGCCGAACGGCCGGCGGGGCGACCCGGGCGAGGGCGGCATACCGCCGCTCGAACTGGGCGGTGCGCCCGGCACTGGATACCTGGCCCGACCAGAACAGCCACTCGAGCGCGCGTTTGACGGCCGACCAGTTCCAGCCCCAGTTGCCCGAGGCCCGGGGCAGGTCGTGGGCGAGGGCCGCCTCGGCCGCGCGCGCGGTGAGCGGGCCGCGCCGCTCGACCTCGGCGAGGACGGCCTCGACCAGGCCGGGATGGTCGGCCCGCACCCGCCGCATCCCGCCCCATGCCTCGACCTCGGCCGCATGCATCCGGTGGGTGAACAGCGGCCAGGTCGAGGGCGGGACGAGGGCCGCCTCGTGTGCCCAGTACTCGACGAGACGGCGGGGCGCGGCATCGCGCATCCGGTCGAGCACCGCGGGGTCATAGGGCCCGAGCCGCGAGAAGAAGGGCAGGTAGTGGCTGCGGACGAGGACATTCACGCTGTCGATCTGGACCGCGCCCAGCCGGTCGGCGACCCGGGCGAGCTGCATCGTCCCCACCTCGCCGGAGACGGGTCGAGCAGCCGTGAATCCCTGTGCCGCCAGGGCGATCCGTCGAGCCTGGGCGGGTGTGAGCGTGGCCACCTCAGCCGTTGCCGGCCGCCGGTGGGTTGATGAGGTTCTGCCGCACGGCATACATCGCGGCCTCCATGCGGGTGTGCAGCTGGAGCTTCTCCAGGATGTTGCGCACGTGGCTCTTCACGGTGTTCTCGGAGATGAACAACTCCTTGCCGATCTCCCGGTTGCCCAGGCCGCGCGCGACGAGGGCGAGCACCTCCCCCTCGCGATCGGTGAGGCGAGGCAGGTGATCGGCGACCATCTGCTGGCCGCGGCGACGCATCTGGGCGAACTCGGCGAGCAGCTTGGAGGCCATCGACGGGGAGATGAGCGAGTCTCCACCCTGGACGGCCCGGATTCCCGCGGCGATCTCGTCGCCCGGCACGTCCTTGAGGACGTAGCCGTTCGCGCCGGCCCGAACGGCCTCGAAGAGGTCGGACTCCTCGTCGGACATCGTGAGCATGACGATCCGCGCCGACGGGACGCGCTCCTTGATCGCCTGGCAGGCCTCGATGCCCCCGCAGCGGGGCATCCGCACGTCCATGAGCACGACATCGGGGACGTGGGCCTCGGCCCGCTCCACCGCCGCGAAGCCGTCGTCGGCCTCGTCGACGACGACGATGTCACCGTCGAGTTCGAGGACGGTGCGCAGTCCTCGGCGGAAGAGGGCATGGTCGTCCGCGATGAGCACTCGGATGGGCTGCGGTCCGGCGCCGGCGGGGTCGGTCACGGTCGCATGATGCCATGAGTCGGCCGCCGAGCCGGGCAGTGGCCCGTCCGCCCCTCCTGTTGGTCCGCGATCCGGACCGTCGTTGCGTTCACCCGGTGTGGTCACCGCCGGGCATCGGGTCGAGGTGGATTACCCCGTAGGACCAGCCGCGGCGCCGATAGACGACGCTCGCCCGGCCCGTGTCGAGGTCGTTGAACAGGTAGAAGTCGTGCCCGACGAGCTCCATCCGGTTGACCGCCTCGGCCAGCGTCATGGGGTCGCTCGGGTGGACCTTCTCCCGCACCTCGATCGGCGAGTCACCCACGGCGCCGAACGGGCCGGAGGCGGCCCCCTCGGCGACCGCCGGGTCCGGGCCCGGCTGCGCCGGCTCGCTCGCGTGCGGGGCGGCATGGGGGGCCACCTCGATTCGCGAGGACCGCACGGCGGAGCGTCGCTTGCCGTTGGCTCGGCGCAACCGTTCGACGAGCCTCTCCACCGCCTGGTCGAGCGCGACGTACTTGTCCTCGTTGGCCGACTCGGCCCGGACCACGGAGCCGTGGTGCCGACAGGTGAGTTCGACCGACTCGGACGCCCGGGCCGCCCGCTCGTGGGTGACGACGACGTCGACCCGCGCGACCTTGGGCGCGACTTGCACGACCTTGGCCAACCTGTCGTCCAGGTGCGCCCGGAATCGGTCCGAGACCTGGATATGCCGACCGGTGACGACGATGTCCACTGCATCCTCCTTGAGGCTGACGTGACGAGGGTGGCGGGCCGGGCAGACCCCGCAGACCGGACCATCACCTCCACTACGACCAGTGGCTGTTCCACTACATCCAGTGGCTGTCCGTTTCCACCGTAGTCCTCCGCGAGGACGACGGCCAGGCCGGCCGCAGTGAGCGACCGGTGAGCCTCTTCCAGGCCTCATGACCACGTGACGCGGCTGCCACCTCGGGCCGCGACATCCTGGCGGGGACGGCGTGAGGTGGCCGCGACGACGGCGGCGCCGAGAACGTGTGCCCCCACCGCGCGCGCTGCCCTCGCGCCCTCGGCGAGGGTGGCCCCCGTGGTGACGACATCGTCGACGAGCAGGACGGGACGACCTCGCAGGTATGCCGCGTCGCCGGCCCGCACGGCAAAGGCCCCCGCGAGGTTCGCGGCCCGGGCGGCGCTGTCCAGCCGTGCCTGATCGTCCACCCGGCGCGCGTGCCGCAGACCAGACACCACCACCGTCCTGGAGGCCAGCCCGGCGCGCATCGCGGCGCGGCGGGCGAGCAGTTCGGTCGTCGCCTCACCCCGCGCCCGGACCGCCCGAGGCGAGGAGGGCATGGGCAACAGGAGCGGTTCGTCCGACGTCCAGGGGCCGATCGACTCGGCCAGCAGGTCGGCCAGCAGGGGCAGCAGGTCGCTGCGACCCCCGTCCTTGTATCCGACGACGGCCGCGCGCAGGGCACCGGCATACTCCCCGGCCGTGCGCACGGGTGGCAGCCCCGCCGGACATGGTTCCGGACGGGTCTGCCGCCCGCCCGGGTGACGGCGTGCGGTGAGGTCGGCCAGACAGGTCGGGCACCACTGTTCGCCGCCCGTGCCGCACCCGGCGCAGCAGGTGGGCAGGACGAGCTCGACGAGGGCCCGGACGCCGGAGGCGAGGGCACGCAGGGGGATCACGCGTCCAGGGTGGGTCTCGAGGCGGGCCGCGGTGGCGCGGATCCCGTGGGCTGTGGACGACGGGACCGCGGGCGTGCGTTCGCCCACAGGGGCCCCCGTAGCGGATTCTCCACCCGGGGGTGCCCACGGCTGCCATGATGTTGCGGAAACGACCTCTCGGGAGAGTCGGAGATGGGATTGAACGGCGTTCTCACGACCGCCACGCGCCTTCGGATGGCGGTGGCCTTCGTCGTCGTGTTCGTGAGCACCTCGCAGGGGCTCGGTGCCGTGGTCCTGCCGTGGGCTCTGCTCGTGGTGTCCCTCGACCTCGTCGCTGGCTTCCTCGTGACCCACTCCGACGTGCTGCTCCCCCACCGGACGCGCGCGGCGACCCAGATGATCACCGCGGCTGGCGCCTACGTGGCCGGGCTCTCGCTCGTCGCCGGGGACGCGAGCCTGCCACTGTTCGTCATCCCCATGTTCCGAGCGGGCGAGCACTCCGGGCGCCGCGGGGTGGCCATCACCGGGATTGCCCTGGCCGCTGGCGCGCTCAGCGCACGGATGGCCGGGCCGTGGGTGCCGGAGACGAGCTTCGTCCTCCTGTGGGTGGGCGTGGCCGCGAGCCTGGGGATCCTCGCCGCCTGGGAGGACCGACTGAGCACCGCCGTCGATGCCCCCGACCCGGTCGCGAGCGAGGCGGCCGTCCTGCTCGATCGCCTGGCCGAGCTCTCCTCGAGCCTCGACGGGGGGCTGGACCCCGCGCTGCCGGCCGAGCGGATGCTCGACGGCCTCACTCCGATGGCCGCGCGCCGCAGCGCCGTGCTCGCCGGGCCGCCCGACGGCCCTCCCGTCCCCGTGGCGCTCCGGGGAGCCACCCGGGTGCCCTGGCCGCAACCCCAGGAGAACACCGAGAGCGTCCTCGGCCGAGGCTGGTGCGACGGCGAGGTGGCGGCCGGCCACGAGTCCGGGCGGGCGATCCTCACGGTCCCGCTGCATGACGCGCACGGTGCCGTCGTCGGTGCCCTCGTCACGGACTGGCCGAGTTCGGGCTCGCCGACCAACGACGACGTGGCACGGGTCCTCGAGGTCGCCGAGCGGCATGCCCCGTCCCTCACGGTCGCCCTCTCCTACAATGCCTTGCGCGAGGAAGCGGGCCTCGAGGAGCGCCGGCAACTCGCGAAATCGATGCATGACGGGATCGCTCAGGACGTCGCCGCCGTCGGTTTCCAACTCGACATGGTGCGCTATGCCGCGCAACAGGCCGGCGATGCGACCGCCGGCGAATTGGGCACCTTGCGTGCCGAGGTGGCCCGCATCCTCGGGGACCTGCGCACGGACATCACGGATCTGCGGGTGGGGCTGCGCCCGGAACACGGTCTGGGGGCGGCCGTCTCCCAACGGCTCCAGCAGTTCGGTGCCGCGACCGGCGCGACGGTGCGGGTCGCCCTCAAGGAGTCCGGGTTCCGACTGCCGGCCGCGACCGAGGTCCGGCTCTATCGCCTCGTGCTCGACGTGCTCGCCGACGCCCAGCGCCACCAGGCCCGGGAGGTCGACGCCGAGCTCACGGTCTCCGCGCCACACTTCGCCCTCGAGCTGCGCTTCGACTCCACCACCTCCCTGCGGGAGGAGCGGCTCGCCGAACGGCTGGAGGGCGAGGGGAGCGTCTTCGTCGAGGCCGTATCCAGCGACCCGCCCTCGACCAGGGTCGTCGCCCGCTTGCGGCCGGACGGGCCGGACGCGTCCGCCCGGATCGGATCGGAGCATGGCATCCGCGACCCGTTCACCGGACAGCCCGGAGGTGCCGGCGGGATCGCGCGCGGCGGCCCCTCCGGCCTGAGCCTGCGGCCGTGACGAACAAGCCACGAGGTCCCGTCGGAGGCCTGCGGCCGCGCGGGCGGCCGCCCGGAGACGGCGCCGGGCGCACGATCCGGGTGATCCTCATCGACGATCACGACCTGGTCCGTCAGGGGGTGGCCCAGTTGCTCTCGCTCGACCGCACCATCACGATCGTCGCCCAGGGCGCCTCGGTGGCCGACGGCCGGAGCCTGTGCCGCTCGGTCGAGGCCGACGTCCTCGTCGTCGATGTCTCGCTCGGAGACGGGTCCGGCCTCGACCTCGTGCCCGAGTTCCGTCGCAGGCAACCCGGGATGGGGATCGTCGTGCTCACCATGCACCAGGACGACGACACCCTGCTGGCCGCCCTCGACGCGGGGGCCTCCGCCCTCGTCCACAAGAGCAGATCGGCCGAGGACGTCATCGCGGTTGTCCACCAGGCGGCGCCAAATCCGGCGAGCTTCTCCGCCGTCGGACTTGCCGATGCGATCCGGCGCCGGGCGAGCGGCCCCCCCGTGCGACTCACGCCACGCGAGGCCGAAGTCCTCCGGGGACTTGCCGACGGTGGCTCGGTCGCCCAGGTCGCGCGCACCCTGTTCATGAGCGAGTCGACGGTGAAGACGCACATCGCCAAGCTCTACGACAAGCTCGGCGCCAACAACCGGGCGTCGGCCGTCATGGCTGCCATCCGCCTGGGGCTCATCGACTCACCGCACTAGCCGACCTTCGACGGGACGCGTCGACAGCTGACCGACAGGGCAACGAGCCGCGCAGGTCCGGTAGGTCAGCCGAGGGAGCTGCGCACCCAGGCCACCAGCACCCCCGCGGCCAGCAGGGTGAACAGTGCGGTGGTGACGACGAGCATGACCCGCTCGGTCCGCGCGGCGCGGGCACGCTCGCGCTGCGCCCGGTGACGTGACACGTCGTTCGCGCCGTCGGCCGAAAGGTCGGTCATGCTCCGCCGATCTGCACGGAGAACAGTGTATTCAGGATCCGGATCACCGCGGGGCCGAGGATGACGATGAAGATCACCGGGAAGATACACAGCAGGACCGGGAAGATGATCTTCACGGGCACCTTCTGCGCCTTCTCCTCGGCCCGCTGTCGGCGCGCGACGCGCATCTCCTTGGACTGTTCGCGCAGGACGTTGGCGATCGGCAGGCCCAGCCGGTCGGCCTGCACGAGTGCGCTCACGAAGGTCTTGATCTCGGCGACATTGGTGCGCTCGCCGAACGCCGCGAACGCCTCCGAACGGGCCTTGCCGATCTGGATCTCGGACAACACCCGGGCGAACTCGCCCGCGACCGGACCCCGGACGGACCTGGCCACCTGCAGGAGCGCCGCGTTGAAGCCCTGTCCCGCCTCGACGCACACGGTGAGCATGTCCATCGCATCGGCGAGGCCGCGACGCAGCTCGTCCTGGCGACGCAGGCCCGCGTTGTAGACCAGCAGGTCGGGCAGGAAGAAGGCGAGCACGCCGAGGATGAGCATCCACACCAGCCCGCGGAAGGTCACGCCGCCGACGAGCAGCCCGAGCACCAGCCCGGCCACGAGGCCCGCGCCCTTGGCCCCGAGCAGCTTCTCCGGGGACCAGCCGGGCGGGTTACCCGCCCGGTCGAGCAGATGAGCCAGGCGGTCGCTCGTGCCGGCCGGGGAGAGCCTCGTGCCCAGAGCCTTGCTGCGGTCCAGAAGTGGCTCGAGCAGCCGGTCCCGGGCCGGCAGCTCGTTGCGGCCGACCTCTTGGGAACTCACCCTGTGTTCGAGCAGGGCAAGGCTGCGCGCGACGCCGCGAGGCTCGTCGCGGCTGGTGAGTGCGGCATAGACGAGGACGGCAAGCGCCGCAAAGACCAGGAGCACCCCGACGAGGACGACCGGCGAGGTCATCTCATACCTCCACGCGAATCGCTCGGGACATCCAGAAGATGCCGACGGCCATCGAGACGACGGCCGAGATGACCATCACCCAGCCCAGGGTCGTCGTCCAGAGCAGGGAGATGTAGTCGTTGTTGACGTTGACCTCGTAGAGGAACATGAGGATGGGCAGGGCGGTGAGGATGTAGGCCGAGAGCCTGCCCTCCGCGGACAGCGCCCGGACGTGCCGCCGCAGAAACTCCCGCTCGCGGAGTGTCGCGGCGGTCGTGCGCAGCGTCTCGGCGAGGTTGCCGCCCACCTGGCGCTGAATGCGGATCGCCATCGCCGTCCAGCGCATGTTGTCGCTGTCCATCCGCACCGCCATCCGCTCCATCGCGTCCTCGATGTCCGAACCGATCCGGGTCTCGGCCATCACCCGGGCGAACTCCTTGGCAGCCGGCTGGGCCACATCCTTGGAAACCGCGTCGAGCGCCTGCGGAAGCGAGAATCCGGTCGCGAGGGACGAGGCGACGAGCATGAGGATGTCGGGCATCTGCAGCTCGAAGGCGCGGGCCCGCCGATTGGCGAGGAAGCGCAGGGCCATCGAGGGGGCCAGCAGGCCCACGACGAGCCCGACGACCATGCCGAGCACGACCAGATCCCCCCGCAGGGCAAGGGTGCCGATCGCGATCCCCACGACCACGCTCACCACGCGGAGCACCGCCCACTCTCCCGCGCGCCACGGCAGGTCCGCCCGCTGGAGCAGGGCCATCGTCCGCGACGTGGACTCGCGTCCCGCCATGAGGCGGTCACCGAGGTCGACGAGGCCAGTCGTGATCGCGCTGGTGGCCTCTTCGCGATTGACCGACACCCGCGGGAGGCGGGAGGTGTACGCCTCGATCGTCTCGATCCGCTGCCGGCGCCCGGTCGCGAGGGCCGGCAGTGCGAGGCCGCCGACGAGGGTGAGCAGTCCGAGGAAGACCGCCCCGAGGCCGGCGAACAGCCACCAGCGGGCGATCCCCGACCCGAACATGCCGCTCACCTGCTCGGGCCGCACGAGCGTCGGGGTAGGGGTCGCAGTGGGCAAGGGGGCGGGCGCCGTCGTCACCTTGACGGTGCCCGAGATGCTGAACGGCTGACCGCCGGCCGTCCCGGACACTGCGACCGCCTGGTCGCCGACCGGGAGAGCACCCGGCTGGACCGTCCAGGTCACCTGGGAGTCCAGCGCACGGGCCGCCGCGGCGAAGGCCGCGTCGACCTGTGCGGCGTCCTCGGCCGCGCCCACCGTCCCGTGACCGGCGGCGGCCAGCTGTGCCTTCGCGCCGGAGGCGTCCGCGTAGCCGGTCTTGAAGCCGACGACGTCCAGCCGCACCCCGGCGGCGGATACGGCAGCAGTCGTCGCGGCCAACGTGGCCTTGGAACCGTCGTCGACACCGTCGGTGAGCAGGATGATGCTGCGGTCACCGACCGCGCCCAGGCGTGACACGGCAAGGGTCACCGCGTCGTAGAGGGCTGTGTTGCCCGCGGCCCGCATGGTCGCCGCAGCGCGGGCGACGGCATCCCGGTCGGTGGTCGGGTCGACCTCGACCCGCGCGGCATCGGAGAAGGTCACCAGCCCCACCTCGACGTCGGCGGGGACACGCTGGAGGAAGCCGGTGACGGCCCGGTTGGCCGCGACGATCCCGCCGTTGTTGCCGCGCGACATCGAGCCGCTCGTGTCGACGACGAGGAAGACGGCCCGGCGGATCGACGACGAGGACTGGACGGTGACCGGAATGGACTTCCCCCCGACGGTCGCCGTGAGCGACGTGGGGTCCACCCGGTGGTCCGGACCGGACCCGACGAGGGTGAGCACCCCGCGCAGCGTCGTCCCGTCGTAGGCCAGGTCGGTGAGCGAGCCCTGGCCGGTGTCGGCGAGCGCACGCGGCAGACCGACGAGCCCGAACAGCAGGTATGCCGCGGCGACCGCCGCGACGACGAGGCGTCGCGCCGGGCGTGGCCGGCGGGAGGGGCGGGCGGTCATCGGAACGGACGGACGAACATCGATTGGGGAAGCTGGATCCCCACGTCGGACAACTGGTCGAGGAACTTGGGCCGCAGGCCGGTGCTCACGAGTTCGCCGAGGAACCGACCGTGCTCGTCGCGACCGGCCTTGTAGTCGAAGGTGAACAGGTCCTGCAACGTGATGACGTCGCCCTCCATCCCCTCGACCTCGCAGATCTGGACGATCCGGCGGGTGCCGTCCTTGAGCCGGGCCTGCTGGATGACCAGGTCGATCGCGCTCGCGACCTGGTCGCGGATCGCGCGCACCGGCAGCTCGATGCCGCCCATGAGCACCATGGTCTCGAGCCGGGAGAGGCTGTCGCGTGGGCTGTTGGCGTGGACGGTGGTGATCGAGCCGTCGTGGCCGGTGTTCATCGCCTGAAGCATGTCGAGCGCCGCCCCGTCACGGACCTCGCCGACGATGATGCGGTCCGGGCGCATCCGCAAGGCGTTGCGGACGAGGTCGCGGATCGCGATCTGGCCACGACCCTCGATGTTGGCCGGACGTGCCTCCATCCGCAGCACGTGCTGCTGGCGGAGCTGCAGCTCGGCCGCGTCCTCGATCGTGACGATGCGCTCGTCCTCGGGCAGGTAGGAGGACAGCACGTTGAGCGTCGTCGTCTTGCCCGAGCCGGTGCCGCCCGAGATGAGGATGTTGCGCCGACCGAGGACGCAAGCACGCAGGAAGTCGGCCACCTGCTCGGTCAACGTGCCGAAGGCGATGAGGTCCCGGTCGGTGAACGGATCTGCTGCGAACTTCCGCACGGTGAGCATCGAGCCGTCGAGTGCGATGGGCGGGATGACGGCGTTGACCCGGGAGCCGTCGGGCAGGCGCGCGTCGACGAGCGGGCTCGCCTCGTCGACCCTTCGGCCGATCCGTCCGACGATCTTGTCGATGGTCCGGCGCAGGTGTGCCTCGCTGGTGAAGGCGGCGTCGACCCGATAGATCCGCCCTCCCCGCTCCACGAAGACGTTGGCCGCCCCGTTGACCATCACTTCGGTCACGTCGTTGTCGCGCAGGAAAGGCTCGAGGGGGCCGTGGCCGAGGATCTCGTCGGAGACCTCCTGGGCGATCCGCGTGCGGTCGGCATTGGACAGCGGTGTCTGTTCGGCGTCGATGACATGCTGGAGGGTCTGCCGGACGCGCTGGTCCAGCTCCGCCTGCTCGAGGTTGGGGTCGTAGAGTTGCGGCCCGAGCGAGTCGAGCAGGGCCTGGTGGACGCTCGCCTTCACCGTGGCGAACGGGTCGGTGCGCCGGGGCGCCTGCTCCACGCGGGCCGTAGGGCTCGTCGTCGGCGCCGCCGAGGTGGCGCGCCGCACGGTCTCCAACCGGTCGTAGAGGCTCATCGGCGACCACCCCAGGGCAGCAGGCGACCGCGGGTGTGCGCCGTGGGCGCGGGCGCGTCGGTCTGCACGTGACGCAGGTAGTCGTCGGCGAGTTGTTTGAGGGCCAGGCTCACCGGGTGCCGAGGCTCGTCCAGGACGATGGCGACGCCGCGGTTGATCGAGGCGGGGACGTCGGTGCTGCTCGGCACCATCACCGCGATGTCCTGCTTGATCGAACTCGTCACGTCCTCGGCACGCAGCCCCACCTTGGCATCGGATCGGTTGAGCACGATGTGGCGGATCTCCCTCGGGCTGCCGAGCAGGTCGAGGGTGTCGAGGGTGAGTCGCAGGTTCTTCAACGCCGGGATGTCGAGCGTGGCGATGAGCACGAGCGCGTCGCTGAGATCGAAGGCGGTGAGCACGTGCTCGGTGAAGGCCGGCGGGGTGTCGATGATGACGAAGTCGTAGACCTGGCGGGCGACCCGGATCAACTCGGCGACCGTGGCTGCCGGGATCCGCTCGGCTTCCCCGGGCTCGGCGGGGGCGCAGACGGCCTCGAGACCGCTCGAGTGCTTGGTCACGGCGGAGGCCAGGCCCTGCTCGTCGAGGTGCCCGCTCATCTTCACGACGTCGACCATCGTCGCCTGGGGCAGCATCTGCAGGCTGATGCCCACGTCTCCGAACTCGAGGTCGAGGTCGACGACGAGGGTGCGGTGGCCGACCGAGGCGAGGTAGGCCCCGAGGTTGGTCGAGAAGGTCGTCTTGCCCACGCCGCCCTTGGCCGAGAACACGGTGACGACCTTGCCCTCGGCCCGGGCGACCGAGCCGGAGGCACCCCGCAGCTTGAAGGACAGCTCCCGGCTGCGGGTGACCGCCTCGGCCAGTGCCGTGAGGTCGTCGTGGGCGACGACCTCACGGACGCCCGCGCGCAGGGCCTGGCCGAGCACCGTGACGTCGAGACGCCGGCGCAGGAGGATGACCCCGACCGAGGCGTGGTCGATCCGCAAGCCCTCGGTGAGCCCGCAGGCGGCGTCGATGTCGATGTCGGGGCCGACCACGACCAACTCTTCGCCCGGGTCGGCCGACAGCGCGCGGGTGAGCGCGGCAGCGGAGTCCACCCGGACCAGGCCGGTCCCGAGGACGAAGCCGTAGCGGTCGCCCGCCGTCACGTCACGATCCCAGAGGATGCTCATCGCGGGTTCTCGAAGACGTTGGCGTCCGAGATGACCAGTGCGGAGTCGACGGCCGTGTCCGAGCCGCGCAGACCGGCATACAGCACCCCGGTTTGTATGCCGTGCACGAGCCGGTTGGCGTCGGCCGGGCTGAGCGCGACCGTGACGAGGAAGCCGCTGCGCGAGGTCTGCTGCTGGTTGCCCTCGACCGGGGTGAGCGCAAGGTCGCCCATCGCGATGACGAGGACGTCCGGCAGCAGGATGCGGGTCGCCTTCTGGCCGGCGGGCGTCACGGTGTTGCCGTTGGTGCCGGTCGTCGCGGCGGGCTTGCTGGCCTCGAAGGTGTCGTAGATGACCAGGCGCGAGCCGGGCGTGACGAAGCTGCCGACCCGGGCCGGATCGGACAGGCTCACCGAGATGGCCACCTGGCCGGCCGGGACCTGGATCGCCTTGCGGCCCGACGGGGTCGTGCCGAAGCGGCTGCTCAGGACGTATTCACCGACCCCGATGTCGGTGATCGCCACGAGCGTCTGGTTCTCGTCGGTGATCTCGGTGAGGGCACCGATGGGGAAGCCCTTGGCCGCGACCTGGGTCTCGACGATGGCCCGGTTGCGCAACGCGTCGGCCAGACTGGTGCCTTGGGCGACCGGCTTCTCGGTGACGAACACCGTGCGCGGCTGGGCATCGGCGATCGCCCGCTGGTCCGCGCCCCTGGCGTAGACGAAGACGGCGGTGGCGCCGAGGATGGCGATAAAGGCCGCGAGGACCACGGCGATGACACGACGTCCCACGAAAAGGATTCCTGACTCGATCGGTGAAAGGGCGCCGGGGTCAGCCGGCTTCGCCCACGCTGAGATTGCCGAAGGCTCCTCCCCCACCGCCCCCGTTGTTGGAGACTCCGGTGACGAACCATCCCGTGATGCACTTGTAGCCACCGGGACAGTTGGGGAAGTTGTGACTGTAGATGCTGCGCACCTTGTTGGTGGCCGACGAGGTGACGGTCGCGTCGTAGCCGGTGACGAAGAAGTAGGCCCCGTTGGATGCGTGGTAGTAGGCCTTGGACCCGTTGGCGGTGTCGATGCAGTCGGGGGTGCCGGGAGGGTAGCCACCCAGGGCCGGGATGGGCGCGTCGAGGGTGCAGTCGAAGATCGGGATCTTCACGACGCTGCCCACGAGGGTGCTGAGGTCACAGTCGACGCTCGCTCCCGGGTCGGCGTGGTACCAGTCCTGGGTGACCCCGGGGGCGGCCGGAGGGTAGGGCTGGACGACACAGGGTTGCGAGGGCACGTGCTCGAGGAAGCCGAAGCCGCCCGGGAGGTCATGGCCGTTGAAGTTGTAGCAGTCCGACGGATTGCCGTGTCCCTGCCCGTTGGGTTTGTTGATCGTGAGCGTGATCTCGTGCACGCCGCTCGGCCAGCCCGTCGTGTACCACGGCGCCGGGCCGAACATGCCCACGGACCATGCGCCGGTTCCGTCCGGCGGGGCCAACGGGGTCCCGTTGCCGTTGACGTTGCCGTTGAGGACACCGTCCTCCCATTCGCACACCGAGATGGTGAAGGGGATGGTGCCTGGGCTGGTCGAATGCGGCCGCCAGGCGGCACGGGCGCAGCTCTGGATGAAGTCGGAACCCCCGTAGCCGATCGCCTGGGCGACGAACGGCGGGAGCAGGGTCGACCCGGAAGTCGTGGACGTGCGGGTGCGCACCTCGACGTAGCGCACCGTCGGGTCCGTCGCCAAGGACGCCTTGAGCGGAGGGCAGTTCTTGAGGTCGTTGAGGGCCGGCGTCACCGTGCACAACGGCGGCACCCCGATGGTCGAGCCCACCGCGGCGACGACCTCCGAGCGTGCGAGGGCGTTGAGGCAGGTGCCATTGTCGGCGTAGACCAGGGTGTTGTAGCCGTTGCGACCGTCCTTGGCCATCGCGTTGTTCAGGGCGCCGATCTGCCCCGCACCGGTCTGGGTGAGGGCCGCCGTGAGGCAGCTCGCCGGGTTCTTGGCGCACTGCTGGGCCATGGCCAGGCTCGCCGAGTCGGCGCCGTTCTGGACTTGACGACGCTCCCACATGATCGAACCCCAGTCGATCGCGATGGCCGCGCACCCGAGGATGACCATGGAGCCGAAGAAGGCGGCGACGATCGTGGCCACGGCACCGCGGTCACGCCTGGCGGCCAGCGCAACGAACACCCCGCCGCGGGAGGTCATCCTGTGCACCGCATGCTCCCGGTCGAGGTAAGCGTGATCCCCGAGGCCCATCCACCACCGAAGAGGTTGATGACCGAATCGAGGACGATGAAGTCGAAGACGTGGCTCACCCGAACGACGGCCGCGTCGGTGAGCGCCGGCTGGTTCGGACACGCCGTGACGGTGGTCGCCGAGACGGCCATCCCATTGGCGGCCGCGCCGACTCGCGTGTTCATGTCGCTGTCACTGAGCCCGAGAGCCTTGATCCGAGCGCCCTCCCGCGAGGCCTGCGTGATCGTCATCTGGGCGCCGAAGAGCCGGCCGAAGTCGATGATTCCCCCCAGGACCAGCAGCAGCAACGGCAGCACGAGTGCCATCTCGATGGCTGCTGCCCCCCTGTCGCGTCCCTTTGCACGTGAGGCGCGCATCCTTGAACCTCCCAGGTTTTCCTGCCCAGAGCAGTCACACCGGGCACACACCAGCACGGTGCATGCGCGGTATTCCGGAGAAGCCCCCGCTCTCCCCGAATTCACGACCCTGCCCGCAACGGCCGGTCACTGCAAGTCTAGATCCTGACGATGGGAAAGGGGGCGGTTTCCCCCGAAACCGCCCCCTTTACCATCCCCCGCACCGGTGCTCAGAGCGATTGCCGGGAGGTGTCGAACAGGGAGCTGACCGCTGTCCCCAGCGGGTTGACCGCGATGATGACCACGAGGGCGATGAGCACGACCATGAGGCCGTACTCCACCATCGTCGCTCCGCGATCGCGCCGCCCCCGACGGAACCACCGAGCCAGCATCCCGGACATCACACCGAGTTCTTGGCGGTGTTGAACATGTCCTTGATCGCGGTGCCCAACGGGCCGACCGCGACGATGACGACGACGGCGATGAGCGCGACCATGAGGCCGTACTCCACCATCGTCGCGCCCCGGTCACGACGAGCCGCCGCGGCCACCTGGAGCTTGGCGAGAGCCTTGAGCATTGTGTGTTCCCCTTCCGAAACGTTGCACAGGTCCGGATCCCATTCCGGCCGAATGACAGCATGGGGCACCGACCCGGCTCGGGACATCGGCCGACCATGCGGACCTGACTCCCCCGTTCGGAGGACCCTGGGGCTCAGCCGACCGGCCCGACGGCCAACCCGCTGCCGCTGCCCGAGCGGCGCCAGAGGCCACCGACCCGCAGCAGGACCCCGGTGTCCGCGACGACCACCAAACCGCGTTCCCCCGTCGTCGGGACGAGATAGCGGGCCCCCGCCACCTCGGGGGCGAGGTTGAGGGCAGGGTCGGCGCTGCCCACCCGGCGCAGCCCGATCCCCTGACCGAGGGCAGCGATCCACGGGCGCAACGCGCCACCGGCCGCCTGGGACCCCAGCAGGGCCAGTCGGGTCTGGTCGATCCACACGACGTCGGTGATCCGGACCAGCGGATCGGCCTGGCGCCAGCCACGGGCGAGCGCGGTGGGGCGACCGGAGGAGTCACGGACGACTCCCGCGACGTCGAGACGCTGGTCCGAGCCGTTCGCGGCGCGGCTCACCAGCGCGCACCGGGCACCGTCGGGCGACACGGCCAGCGAGACCGGCACCCGACCGGCGAGCCAGGGGACCTCGACCGCCTCGGCCGGTCGCGAGGTCGCCGACGCGTCGATCGTCCACACGCCCGCGCCGGACGCGCCCATCCCCGCCGTCCACAGCCGGTTCGCCCGGTCGTAGCTGGGCCGGACGAGCCCGGTCGCGAATTGCTCGACCGGGACCTGGGTGCGCCCCCGTAGCCGGACGAGCTCCGACCCCGACGCCGCCACCGCAGCGACCTCGCCGTCGGCGGACACGGCGAACACCGGATATGCCGCCGCGAGACTCGGCCACTCCCCCCCGGAGGGCGTCACCCCCGCGGTAGTCGTGGGGCCGTCGAGGTCGTCGAGTTGGGCCAGGTCGATCCGTTCCAACCGCTCACCCGTGCGGAGCAGGCCGGTGCGGGGCGGCGGGATCGGGTCCACGACGTAGCCGACCTCATTGGGAAAGGCGACCGGGCCGACCACCTCGCCCAGGCTCAACCGCCCCGAGCCCTGGACCTCGACGCCGACGGACGTGACCCCGGGCAGGCCGGTGAGCGTGGCGGCGAGCTGGGCGTAGATCTGCCGCCGATGCGTGATGTCGGCGGTCGAGGCGGGTGCGGTGAGGGCGACGGTCGCGACGCCGCTGCGCACCGGCACGGCGTCGACGGCCAGCCGGGCACCGTCGGGGAAGCCGGTCTCCACCGCGCCCTTGAGGTAGTCGGGGACGGCCCCGAGCTGAGCCCGGGCCAGCGCCGTCACCAGCCGAGGCCCCGTGGGAAGCCACCGGGTGTCGGCGACGAGCCGACGCGAGCTGCCCACCACGGGGTAATGCACGCTGTGCGGCTCGAAGATCCGACCGAAGTCGTCGGTGTTGAGCCATACCCCGAATCCGCTCTCGGGCAGGTCGATCCGCCACTCCCCGGCCACCGTGACGAGATGGAACTCGACGGTCGCCTCGGTGCCTGCCGGCAGTTCGCGATAGCGCCCCGAGTCGTCGACGGTCGCCACGGCCTGCGCCGAGGCCAGCCAGTGTTCGCCGCTCGTGGAGCGGACGGACACGATCGTGAGTCGGTCGAAGACGGTGACCCAGGAGGTCGGCCGCCACCGCTCCACCGACGACGGCACGAGGTAGGCGTTGCCGACCGGTTCGTCGCCCTCGCCCGAGCCCTGGAAGGCCGCGCCGGCGCGGAGGAAGCCGCGGACGATCTCCTCGGGACCGGCTCCCGCGGGCGGCGGCGGGACGATGACCCGGACCTCGGGGGCGACCCGTTCGTCCACCCCGCGGCCGGTGCTCACGCCGCTGCTCGCCGGCAGGCCGGCGCAGCCCCCCACGAGAAGGGTGGTGAGCAGGGCCACGAGCAGGGCCGAGGGGCGGGCCGACACACCCGGTCGGGCCCCCGGCCGCGGGCGCCGGAGGGGGCCCGTCATTCGAGCGGGAGCATTCACGCCGGCTCCTGCGTCGAGGGTTGTGAGCCGGGGCCCAACGGCAGCGGGGAGCGGACCAACGGGCGTGCCGACGATCGGGGCACCGTGAGGCGAAAGCAGGACCCCTCCCCCGGCGACCCCCAGGCCTGCAACCAGCCGTCGTGCAGCCGGGCGTCCTCCAGGGCGATCGCGAGACCCAGTCCGGTGCCGCCGGTCGTCCGGGCGCGGGCGGGATCGGCCCGCCAGAACCGGTCGAAGACGCGGTGTGCCTGGCCTGGT
Organism: Actinomycetes bacterium; assembly: GCA_029552065.1. Classification (GTDB taxonomy): domain Bacteria; phylum Actinomycetota; class Actinomycetes; order Actinomycetales; family Dermatophilaceae; genus Phosphoribacter. Next base: position 18,093 of record JAKPEG010000065.1, on the reverse strand, counting down.
TGCAGGCCGACGCCGTAGTCGCGCACGGAGACCGCCACGGCCTCCTCGTTCTCGGCGATCCGCACCTCGACAGGCTGGCCCTCACCGTGCTCCACCGCATTGACGACGAGGTTGCGCAGGATCCGCTCGACCCGACGAGGATCCACGAGCGCCTCGCAGGGATGACCCGGATCGATGACGGTGAGTCGACTCCCGCGCCGGTCGGCGAGGCTCTGGGCCCCGTCGACCACCTTGGCGACGGTCCGGCGCAGGTCGGTGAGCTCGAGGTCGAGGGCTGCTGCGCCGGCGTCGAACCGACTGATCTCGAGCAGGTCGGACAGCAGCGCCTCGAACCGGTCCAACTCGCCGCGGAGCAGTTCGGCCGACCGGGCGACCGCCGGATCGAACTGTGCCCGCGCATCGTGGATGAGATCGCCGGCCATCCGGATCGTCGTGAGGGGCGTGCGTAGTTCGTGGGACACGTCGGACACGAAACGCTGCTGCAGCCGGGAGAGGTCCTCGAGTTGGACGATCTGGCGTTGGAGCCCCTCGGCCATCGCGTTGAATGATGTGGCGAGGGAGGACAGGTCGTCTTCCCCTCGTGCGACCATGCGTTCGGTGAGCCGTCCCGAGGCCAACCGCTCGGCGACTGCGGCGGCCTGCCGGACCGGCGCGACGACCAGCCGGGTGACGACGTAGGCGACGGCTCCGATGAGCAGGAGCAGCCCCAGGCCGCCCCAGAGGAAGGTGCGCCCGACGAGCGCGAGGGAGTCCTCCTCCCGCTCCATCGGGTAGACGTAGTAGAGGCCGTAGCCCTTGACGAGCGGGAGGGTCACCTGTTGGCCCACGACGATCGCCGGCACCGGCTCGGACCGGCCGGGGAGCGTGACGGACACCACCTGCACCTGCTGGACGGTCGGTGACTGGGCGACGGCGAGTTGCAGCTCGGCGGGGATGGCCGAGGCGTCCACCTCGCCGGAGACGACGGCGGGCAGCACGAGGGTGCTCACGTTCGTCGCCAGCCGGGCGAGCACGACATAGCGGGAACGTTCGGTGCCGGCGATGTCGAAGACGATCTGCTGGGCGGCGACCCAGACCTCGTCGAGGGTCTGCACCTTGTCGGTGGCGTCGAACTTGGCCTTCGCCGACTGGGTGAGCGAGTTGGCCTCGGCGGTGGCGACGTTGCGCCGGTCGGCGACCAGTCCGTCGGCGATCCGCTGGTAGAGGTAGCTGCCGACGACCCCCAGGACCAGGGTCCCCAGCAACATCGTCACCACGACCACCCGGAACTGCAGCGACCGTCGCCACAACCGTGCGAGCAGACCCACCCCGGAGGCGCCCGCGGCCGTCGCGGATCGGGCCCGCTGGGCCACGTCGAGCAGCGGCCGGGACACCCGCGCGCCGAAGTCCGGCCGGTCGTGCAGGACGAGCGGAGAGCTGGGGTCGTCCCCGGGCAGCGGACCCACGGCCGGTGCCGCGGACTCCGGTGCGGCCGGCGTCGGCTCGACGGCACGCTCGGTCAGGACGGACCCGCCTTGTAGCCGACTCCACGCACGGTGACGACGATCTGCGGATGCTCGGGGTCGATCTCCACCTTGCTGCGCAGACGCTGGACGTGGACGTTGACCAACCGTGTGTCGCCGGCGTGTCGGTAGCCCCACACCTGCTCGAGGAGCACCTCACGGGTGAACACCTGCCACGGCTTGCGCGCGAGGGCCACGAGCAGGTCGAACTCGAGCGGGGTGAGGGACAACGGTGCGCCGCCGCGGCGTACCGAATGGCCCGCGACGTCGATCTGCAGGTCGCCGATCTCCAGCCGTTCCGGCTCGGGCTCCTCGCCCCGGCGCAGCCTCGCCCGGATCCGGGCGATGAGCTCCTGGGGTTTGAACGGCTTGAGGATGTAGTCGTCGGCACCCGACTCGAGCCCCACGACGATGTCGACCGTGTCGGTGCGGGCGGTGAGCATGACGATGGGCACGCCGCTCTCGGACCGGATCCGGCGGCATACCTCCATGCCGTCCATGCCCGGGAGCATGACGTCGAGTAGGACGAGGTCGGGCCGGTGGTCCCGGAAGGCGGCCATCGCGGACGTGCCGTCGGCCACGTGGGCGACGTCGAGACCCTCCTGACGCAGGACGATGCCCAGCATCTCCGCGAGGGCGAGGTCGTCGTCGACGACCAGGACTCGACCCTTCACGCCCGCTCCCCTTCCTGCGGCCTCCCCGCGGCCGTCACCGGAATCATCACACATGCCCGGCCCCGACGACGCGCGGACCGCCCGGACCCGCCGCCGGAACCCGGCAACCGGTCCCAGCTCGGCGGCCGGCGGCTCGTGTCGCGCGGTCCCCGGACCCGGAGGGTATGCCGCGTGGCCGGCTCACCGGGGTCGCGCGAGCAGGACCCAGCCCGGGCTCGTCGGGGCCACCAGGTTCACGGTCCAGCCCTGGCCGGCGAGCCGGGCGACGCGGTGATCTGCGGCCCGCAGGACGACGACGGCCGAGCCGTCGACCGCCCGTTGCTGGCCTTCGGCGTCCTCGAGAAAGGCGAGATAGGCCCGTTGGTCGGCCGGGTCGAAGGCGTCGATCGGGTCGCATGCCCACACCCGGGCACCGGCGGCCGCGAGCGACTCCACGAGTGGTTCGGGGGCGAGAATCACCCGGCCGGCCGCCTGCTGGGTCACTGCGGCCACCAGAGTGGGGTCGACCGGGGCGAGCGCGGGACCCCGCGCGGCGAGCAGGACGAGCGCGACAACCGCGAGGGCGAGCCCGGCCGACCCGACCAGGCGCCCGGACGAAGGACCCCGGGCTGACAGAGATGACAGAGATGACAGGGACGACGGGGACGACAGGGATGACGGGGACGGTTCCGGTGCGGGCGAGGGTTCTGGGAGCGCCCCGACGTGGGAGGGCGCAGGCGCGACGGCTGGCGTGCGTCGGAGCCCGCGGGTGAGACCCGCGGCGGCGATCGGGGCGAGCACGAGCAGCAGCCACAGCCCGTTACGTGCCGCCGAGACCGTTGCGGCGGCGAGGCCGGCGACGGCCACCCACTCCCAGGCCGTCGGGACGGCCCGCAGCGCGAACCCGAGGAGCACGACGGCGGCCACCGCGAGCAGGAGGTCGCTGCCCGAGGCGAGGTCGAGCGGCGCCCACAGATGGCTGTGTGCCCGTGCGGCCTCGTTGGTGAGCACCCCGAGGTAGTAGTGGAGGGTGCGTGGCCCGGCGGGGTTGACGAAGAGTGCGGCGAGGGTGACCAGGCCCACTGCGACGGACTCGACGGGACGCCGGCGCAGCCGCCAGACGAGCAGATGGACCCCGATGAGGGCGACCCCGACGAGGACGGCCCCGTGGAGATTGCCCCACACGGCGACGACGACCGGCAACCACCACACCCGGATGGACGGGTGTCGCCCCTCGGCGTGCACGAGGAGCAGCACGAGGGCGAACGGCACGAGCGAGAGCAGTTGCAGTCGAGCGACCCCCCACGCGGTGAGTGAACCGGCGACCACGACGGCGAGTACGACGGCGGTGGGGGCGTCGGCGGCACCGCGGGCACGGCATACCCAGGCCAACAGCACCCATGCGCCCACGGAGGCGAGCAGCTGGGCCAGTGGCGGGCCGAGCACTCCGAGCCGTCCGACGAGGGCGAGGAGCAGCTCGGCCCCCACCGGGACGTTTGCCCAGGTCTGCGTGGGTGCCGCGGCGAACGGGAGCCCTGCGGGAACGCCGCGCTCGGCGAGGATCCGCTCACCGAGCGTGGGCGCCCACATGTAGTCGGCTCCCACGACGACCGTCGTCGCCAACAACAGCGCCCCGAAGCCCACGACGAGGGTCGTCCAACCCCACCGATCGCCGAGAGCGGGCACGGGGTGTCTGCGCCGGGTCAGTAGCGGTAGTGGTCGGGCTTGTAGGGACCGGAGACGTCGATGCCGAGGTACTCCGCCTGCTCCTTGGTGAGATCGGTGAGGCGGACCCCGAGGGCGTCCAGGTGCAGCCGGGCGACGAGTTCGTCGAGGATCTTGGGCAGCGTGTAGACCTGCCGCTCGTAGTCGGAGGTCTTCGTGAACAACTCGATCTGGGCGATCGTCTGGTTGCTGAACGAGTTGCTCATGACGAAGCTCGGGTGGCCGGTGGCGTTGCCGAGGTTCATCAACCGACCCTCGGACAGGACGATGATCGAGTGGGCCGGCCGGCCGTCCCCGGCGGGGAAGGTCCATTCGTGGACCTGCGGCTTGATCTCCACCTTCTCGATCCCCGGGTGCTGACCCAGGCCGGCCATGTCGATCTCGTTGTCGAAGTGGCCGATGTTGGCGACGATCGCCTTGTCCTTCATCGCCGCCATGTGCTCGACCGTGACGACGTCGTAGCAGCCGGTGGCCGTGACGACGATGTCGGCGATGCCGATGACGTCCTCGAGCCGGGCCACCTGGAAGCCCTCCATGGCCGCCTGGAGCGCACAGATCGGGTCGACCTCGGTGACGATGACCCGGGCACCCTGTCCCGCGAGCGACTGGGCGCAGCCCTTGCCGACGTCGCCGTAGCCGCACACGACGGCCACCTTGCCGCCGATGAGGACGTCGGTAGCCCGGTTGAGACCGTCGACGAGTGAGTGGCGGCAGCCGTACTTGTTGTCGAACTTGCTCTTGGTGACCGAGTCGTTCACGTTGATCGCCGGGAAGAGCAGCTCACCGGTCTCGGCCAACTGGTAGAGCCGGTGCACCCCGGTGGTCGTCTCCTCGGTGACCCCCTTGATGCCCGCGGCGATCCGGGTCCACTTGTGCGGGTCGGCTGCCATCGTCTGACGGACGAGCGCCTTGAAGACGCCGAACTCCTCGGAGTCCGCCTCGGTCGTCGGCGGCACCTGACCCGCGGTCTCCCACTGCGCGCCCTTGTGGACGAGCATCGTGGCGTCACCGCCGTCGTCGAGGATCATGTTGGGCCCGCTCGGACGGCCCTCGGCGTCGGGCCCCCACGTGAGGATGCGGTCCGTGCACCACCAGTAGTCGGACAGGGTCTCGCCCTTCCAAGCGAAGACGGGGACGCCCTGCGGGTCCTGCGGGGTCCCCTCCGGACCGACGACGACCGCTGCGGCGGCCTCGTCCTGGGTGGAGAAGATGTTGCACGAGGCCCAGCGGACCTCGGCGCCCAAGGCGACGAGGGTCTCGATGAGGACGGCGGTCTGGACGGTCATGTGCAGCGAGCCGGCGATCCGCGCACCGCGCAGGGGTTGGCTCTCGCGGTACTGCGCGCGCAGGGCCATGAGCCCGGGCATCTCGTGCTCGGCGAGGCGGATCTGGTGGCGGCCGGCCGGCGCGAGCGCCAGGTCGGCGACCTTGTGGTCGGCGGCGGTGAGCGTGGGCATGTGGGGTCTCCGAATCGTGTCGGTTCGTCGCTGAGCAGACCCGGCGTCGCCCCTTCCGGGCTCACGGGCCGGCGCCGACGGTATGCCGCGCAGCCCGCGCGCGGGCCCTCGACCCACGCCGGCAACGAGCCAGTCTAGCCGACCACGATCGACGGGGAACGCGACGTATGCCGTCCGGTCGCCCGCGGAGCGACCGGACGGCATACGCCGCGAGCGTCCCGGACTCAGGCCGGGGTGCGGTAGCTCCTGGTCCGCCAAGTGCTCGACTGGCCGGCGCTGGTGACCGCGACGATCCGGTAGTAGTACCGGACGTTGCGGGCCAGGCCCAGGTCGTCGAACGTCGTGGCCGTCGGCCCCGGCGTGGCGATCGTCACCGCGGTGAGGTAACCGGAGTCGGTCGCCCGCTGGAGCAGGTAGCCGCCGACGGGTGCCGCCGAGCCCGGCGTCCAGGTGAGCCGCAGGTCGGCCGTGCCGGGTGCCACCGCGAGCAGGCTCGCCACGAGGGTCGCCGGACGCGGAGGTGCCGCCATGAGCAGGGACGAGGTCAGCGACCAGGCAGCCTGGACCGTCGGTTGCTCGGCCCGCACCCGTACGTAGTAGCGCACGCCCACCGTCAAGCCGGCCAGGCTGGTGGTCGGAGTCGTCACCGACTGGACGACCAGGCCGGTCGTGAACGAGCTGTTCGTGGCGATCTGGACGGTGTAGCTCGCCGCCCACGGTTGCCCGGTCCACGACGCCTCGAGGGTCGGGGAGGCACCGCTCGGGGCGATCTGCAGGGCCAGACCGCTGACCCTGGCCAGGGCGATGCTCGGCGTCGCCACCGGGGCCGCAATGACCGTCCACCCCGAAACCGTGCCGCCGTCTGCAGCGGTCGCCCGGACCCGGTAGTAGTAGGTCGTCGTCGACGCCGCGGTGGTGTCGACCGCCGTCGTGGCAGGTCCGCTGAGCCCGGTTGCGCCCGGGACCGAGGTCACCGTGGTGAAGGCGGCCGTCGTCGACCGCTGCAGCTCGTAGCCGGTCGCCCCGGAGACCGCGTCCCAGGTGAGCGTGACGACGAGCGGCCAGGCCGCCGACACCGTGCCCGTGAGGGTCGCCGGAGCGGTGAGCGCGGTGCTCGCCGCCGCCGTGGCCGACCAGGCCGACGTGCCCTCCCCGTTGGTCGCCCGCACCCGGTAGTAGTAGGTCGCGATGGACCCGACCGGGTCGACGATCGAGGTGCCGCTGGTGGGCGCGCCGACCTGGGTGACGTCGGTCGAGAAGTCCACCGTGCTCGACCGCTCCACCGTGTAGGTCACCCCCGACGCGAGCGAGGCCGTCCAGGACACGGTGACGGTGCCGGAGCCGGCGACCGCGCCGAGGCCGGTCGGGGCGTCGGGCAGGGTCACCACCCCGATGGTCGTCCAGGCCGAGGACACCGCGCCGCCGGGCGTGAGCCCCTTGACGCCGTAGGTGTAGGTCGTGCCCGCGGCCGCGCCGGTGTCGGTCGTCGTCGCGTCCAGGCCGGCATAGACGAGCGTCGCCGTGCCGGGGTCGAAGGTCGATCCGACGCTGCGGCGCACCTCGTAGCTGCCGGTGGCACCGTTACCGGTCCACGCGAGAGTGACCGACACGGGAGGCGTGGTCGAGTCGCTCGCGGTGAGCCCCGTGGGTGCCCCCAGCGGGGTGGTCACTTGGACGGGCATCGACCAGGCCGACTGGCCGGTCGCGTTGGTCCCGGCCACGCGGTAGTAGTAGGTCGTGACGAACGGCAGATTCATGTCGCTCGCCGTCGCCTGGTCGATCGCCGTCACGGCCACCGGCGCGGTGAAGCCGGCGTCGCTCGAGCGCTGCACGACGTATCCCGTCGCCCCGGCCTGAGCCGACCACGCGAGGTTGACGGTCGCGTCGCTCGCGCCCGCCGTCGTGCTGGTGACCACGAGTCCGGACGGGGCCGCCGGGATGGTCGTCACCGGGTTGGTGACGGTCCAGCCCGACTGCGTGCCGCCGAGGATCGCCCGCACGGCATACGTGTAGGTCGTCCCGAAGGCGACGGTCGCGTCGAGGTAGCTGAGTCCGGTCTCGGACGCCGAGAGGCTCGTGCCGGGGGCCACGAAGGTCGCGCCGTCGGACCGGGCCACCTCGTATGCCGTGACCGTCGGCACCGCGGTCCAGGTCACCGTGACCGAGGCACCGCTCGTGCTCGCCGCCGCGGTCGCCGACGCCGGACCCTCGAGGCCGGTCGTGGCACTCTGCGCCGCCGACCAGGCCGACTGCCCCACGCTGGTGAGCGTGGCCACCCGGTAGTGGTAGGTGGTGAGGAAGGCCAGCCCCGAGTCGGTGACGCTCGTGCCCGTGCCCGCCGTCGGCACGGCGGTCCAGCCGTCGATACCGTTGAGCGAGCGCTCGAGGACATAGCCGGTGATCGGCGAGAGCTGACCGCCGGGGGCCGTCCACGAGACGACGAGGGCGTCCTGCGTGCTCCCCTGGGCGACCGGCTGGAGCGCCGGGGCGTCGGGGATGGTGACGATCGAGGCCGCCGCGGTGTAGTCCGAGGTGAGCGGCAGCCCGGACACCGTCGCCGTCGCCCGCACGGCATAGGTGTATGCCGTGTTGGCCAGGACGCTCGAGTCGGTCGCCGACGTGTCGGCCGCACCGGCCGTGGCGGTCCAGGTGGGGGCACCGACCGTGAAGACGGTGCCGTCGGAGCGGACGACCTGATAGCCGGTCGCTCCGGCCACGGGGGCCCAGGTGACCGTCACCTGGGTGGGAGCGCCGGCGCTCGGGGTCGCGGTGACCGTCGTCGGGGCGCGCAGCGCCGAGATGGCGCCGATGCCCGACGAATAGGCCGAGCGACCCACGGCGTTGAGCGTCGCGACCCGGTAGTAGTAGGTCGTCGCACCCACCGGCGGAGTGTCCGCGTAGTTGGTCGCCGTCGTCGTGGCCAGGTCGACCGCGTCGGTGAAGCCGGCATCGGTCGCCCGCTGGACGACGTAGCCGGTCACCGGGACGACCGGGGCGGACGGACCGGTCCACACGAGGGTCGTCGCGGTGGAGCCGGGCACGTTGACCGAGGTGAGGCCGGTGGGAGCCGTCGGGATGGTCGACACCTCGCCGCTGGAGGTCCACGGGGAGGACAGCGGACCGGCGGTCGAGCGGACCCGGTAGACGTAGACCGAGTCGACCGCGACGCCCGAGTCGACGAGCGTGACCTCGGTCGTCGTGGAGCCGACCGGCACGAAGGCGCCGCTGCCGGCCGGAGCCCGCTCGACGTCGTAGCCGGCGGCGCCCTGGACCGGGGTCCAGCTCACCGTCACCGTCGCCGGTGGGGCCGCGGTGGCCACGACGGTGACGAGTGCGGGAGCACCCGCACCGGTCGTCGCGCCGACCGCAGTCGTCGACGCCGGCGAGGTGCCGTGGGCGTTGACCGCGGTGACCCGATAGAAGTAGGTCGTCACGAACAACAATCCGCTGTCGGTGAGCGTCGTGTCGGACAGGCCGCTCACGACCGTCGTCGTGGACCCCGGCGCGAAGCCGGCGTCGGTCGAACGCTCGACGGTGTAGGTCACCCCGGCCGTCGGCGAGGCCAGCCAGGACAGGTCGATGACACCCGGGGCACCCGGGGTGGCCGTGACGACCCCCGGCGGAGCCGGGATCGTCGTCACCGCGTTGGACGGGCTCCACAGGGAGGCCGCCCCGGCCGCGGTCGCCCGCACCTGCAGGACGTAGCCGGTGTCGAAGGACGGCGCGGGCACGCTCGCGGTGAGAGTGCCGGCCGGGACCGTGGTGAGCGGCGCGAAGGGCCCGCCGTTCGCCGCGACCTCGACCTCGTATGCCGTCGCCGCGGCCACCGCGTCCCAGGTCACCGAGACGGCGGCGGGGGCGGAGGTGGACGAGGTCGCCACGACGTTGGTGGGGGCCGGCAGACCGGTGGTCGCCGCCGTCACGGTGGCGGTCCACTCCGACAGCTGGGGCACGTCGGTCCGCGAGGCGACCCGGTAGCTCACCGAGCTGGCGAAGGGCAGACCGGTGTCCGTGAAGCTCACGTCGGTGAGCGGCGCGCCGGACACGGCGGTCCACGGACCACCTGCGACCGAGCGCTCGAGGACGTAGCCGGTCACCGGGGTGACCTGGACCGCTGCCGGCGCCGTCCACGACACGACGAGCGCGTCGGGGGTCGCTCCGGCGGTCACCGACAGCCCCGTCGGAGCGTCGGGGATGGTCGTGGCGGTCGCCGAGGCCGACCATTCGGAGGGCGTCGCACCCAGGAGCGCCCGCACGGCATACGTGTAGGTCGCGTTGGGCGCCACGCCCGTGTCGGGCGAGCTGACGACCGTGGCGTTGCCCGGGTCGAAGACCGATCCGGGACTGCGGCCGATCTCGTAGGTGAACGGGCCGCCGGGGACGTCGGTCCACGCGACCGTGACCGTGGCGGGTGGCCCCGCGGAGGCAGTCGCGCTGACGCCGAGGGGTGCCCGGAAGCCGGTCGTGGCCGAGGCGACGTTGCTCCACGGCGAGACGGCCCCGCCGGCGGCGATTCCACGGACGCGGTAGTAGTAGCTCGCGCCGAAGGGCAGGCCGCTGTCGGTGTAGGTCACCGTGGGGTCGGCGGTCGTGCCGATGTCGGTGACGCCGGTCGTGAAGGCGGCGTCGGTGGCCCGCTGGACGGCGTAGGTGGCTGCCGGGTCGGGGGTCGAGCCGGTCCAGTCGAGCTGGATGCCGGCGGTCGGGTCGGCCGCTGCGACGGGCTGGGCCGTCGCGGTGAGGCCGGCCGGTGCCGACGGCGGCACGCTGGGGCCCACGGCCGCGGAGAAGGCGTCACCCTCGGCGTTGCGGGCGACCACCCGGAAGACGTAGTCGTTCTGGTTGGCCGAGGTGATCGCGCCGACGTCGAGCGTCGTCGAGGTGGCGTTGGCCAGCGCCGTTCCCGCGTCGGTCCAGGTCGATTGGTCTGCGACGGGCGCATATTGGAAGCGGAACTGATACTCGGCCGACCACACGCCCCAGCCGGAACCCGGGTCGTTGACCCCGGATGTCACCGGGGTGGCGTCGGTCCACTCGATCTGGACCCCACCTGCACCGACATGCCAGTTCGGTCCGGTCGGTGCCGCGGGCGCGAGGTTGGGCGCCTTCACGGCATACGGCCGCATCATGTCCATTTCCTCGTGGCTGAGGATGTGGCAGTGCCAGACGTACTCCCAGCGGAAGTTGAAGACCTCGTTGGTGATCGTCGTGGACAGGGCGTTGCCGTCGGCTCCGACCTGGTTGAACTGGGCGGAACTGCCCAGTGGCATCGACGGGTCGAGCGGCCGCAAGCTGTCGGGCACACCCCAGGGAACCTTCGGCAGGATCGGGCGCAGGGCGACGATCGTGTCCTCGAGCGGGCTCACCCGCACGGTGTCCTTCCACCCGAGCTCGGTGGCCTCGGGTTTGCGGATGATGTTGTCCCAGCCGACCCGGTTGACCAGTTGGATGTCGAACAGGTGGAAGTGGATCGGGTGGGTGTCCACCCCGTTGTGGGTGATCTTCCAGATCTGGGTGCCGTCGTCGAGGGTCGCCAGCGGCGTGAGTTGGGTCATCCCGTCGAACGGATACTTCGCCTCGATGTCAGGCGTGCCGTAGTAGTCGGGTGGATTGACGTAGGGATAGAGCATGAGCTGTTGACCCACGGCCGTCTTGTTCGGCCCCTCGAGCCCGAGGTTGCCGCTCATCCGCCCGTATTCCTTGTCGTAGGCGGCACTCATCTCGTCGTGGATCGCCTTGGGCGCCAGCGGGAACGAGCGCAATCGCACCTGGCCGTCACGTTGCGTGGCGTCCTTGGCGAGGGTCTGGAAGTCGAACTTCGTGTCGGTCATCCGCACGAGCCCGTCGAGCCGCTCGTTCGGGGCGACGCCGAGCGCTCCGGTGTCGAAGGTCGTTCCGTATGCCGTGTTGTAGGCCTTCTGCCCGACGACGACGGGGTGCTGGCCGGATTCGAAGACGCCCGAGCCGTCGGCCTGGTGGGCGAAGGCGGCGGTGAGCTGCGGCAGCTTGGTGGTCGCATAGGCGGGTGCCGGCGCAGCGGCCTTCACCTTGATCCGCATGATGGTGCGGGTGTTGGGGCCGAAGCCGCGCGGCGTCGGTGCCGTGCCGCCGACTGCCGTGAGGTCGGCATTGTCGGTGTAGTAGTCCTGGCGCGAGTCACGGGCCGGGTAGGCGGCGGGCGCGTCGTTGTAGAGGATGAGGGTCTTGCCGGCATAGGCCGAGAAGTCGACGATCGTGTCGGCGCGCTCGGCGGGCGCGATGAGCAGCGAGTGCTTGTCCACATTGCCGGCGTCGAAGCGCGCGGGGTCGGTCACCCAGGTCGTCGGCTGGGCCGGCACGACGGCGGGAGTCGGTAGCCAGCCACCCTCGGAGGCCACCGTGATCCAGTTGGGCCCCGGCCGGGAGATCGCGGTGTCGGGGGTCGGGAAGACCGTCGGGTCGTCCTTGGCCGCGGCCACCTCGGCGGCGTTGAGCGCCACCTCGGTGCCCAGGCCCTGGGCGTCGAGCATGCCCGGGCGGCTGTCGGCCTCGTAGAGGCTGAAGTTGAAGAAGCGGTCGTTGCTCGCATTGAGGAAGCGCAGCCGGTAGGCCTTGGGGTCGACCTCGGTCTGCGGGTATGCCGTGCCGTTGACCGTCGGGGTGTCGTTGAACGACTCCATGCCCATCGAGGTCCACGGGACACCGGGAGCCAGGCTCGGCTGGCAGTAGGTGACGTCCGGGTCGCAGTTGGGGTCGAAGTGCGCGTTGGGGATCGGTCCCACCCGGGCGTCGGTGGTCGCGGGATGGAACCACCAGCCGTAGGCCCAGCGGCCGAACGGGTTGGCCCCGGTCGAGTCCTGGCTCTGGTTGGGCATGTAGACGTGCGGGGCCCACAGCTGGCCGTAGGCGCCCCAGGCGCTCGTGTCCCACAGCGGGTCGGTGACCGCGAGCTGCTTGGTGTCGGGGACGAAGGTCTTGTCCTGCACGATGAGCGGCAGCGTGGCGTCCGCACCGGGCAGCAGGCCCTGGGAGACGAGCCGGGTCTCGACCTCGTCGGTGATGCTGTAGCCCGCGGCCTCACCGGCGTAGACGTTGAGCCGGGTGATGCCCCAGGCGTGGTCGTGGTAGAACATCAGCCGCGCGCTCTGCTGGTTGGTGTAGAAGAAGGTCTGCGCGCCGGGCCCGGGGTCGGGCATGTCGGGGACGTTCTGCACCGAGACGCCCTTGGGGTATGCCGTGTTCTCGCCGGCGGGGGTGATCCACTGGTGCGGCGTGCCGTCGGAGATCCACGGGGTGATCCCGCCGTGCAGGTGCAGCGTGGCGCGGTTCTCGGCGAAGCAGCCGGCCGGCTTGGGCTGGTCCGCGCACATCGGCAACTGGTCGTCGTGCGGCATGTTCTGGTCCATGGCCGGGCCCATGCCCGCGCCCATGACCGTCATGTCGACCGGCAGGAAGAGGTTGCCGGCCTGGCCGGTCGGCAGGAGGTTTCGGAAGAGGATGCGCACCGGCCGGTCCTTGGTGGCCGCGATGAACGGGCCGAGGTAGCTGGGGCGGTCCACGGCGTAGGCCTGGGCACCACCGGGCAGGGTGATCGCACCGGAAGGCATGGTGAGGGGGATGTGCCCACCCGGGACCACGGCGGTTGACAGCTGGACGTAGCCGCGCAGGAGGGTCGCGGGCAGGTCGCTGTGCATCTGCTCGGTGTACTGGACGAGGGCGATCTCGTAGTAGTCGCTGCCCGGGTAGGTCGTCGTGTCGGGAACCGCGATCGGGATGTACTGCTTGAGGTTGTTGCTCCCCTCGACGCCCAGCCCAGGCAGGGTGTCGACGAACTTGCGGATGCCTGCGGTGACGTAGCCGGTGCCGCCCGAGGTGACCTCGACCGCGGTGATCGCACCCGTGCCGGGGTCGACCGCGGACACGCGTGCGACGGCGCCGGTGCCGGTCCCCACGTCGGGGGTGCCGGACTGGCTGTCGCTGTAGGCGCCCGAGCCGACGCTCGTGAGCACGACGACCTCGTCGACGGCATAGCCGCTGCCGCCCGAGCCCTCCGGCACGGACACCGCGGTGACGGCCCCGGTCTGCAGGTCGACCTCGGCGGCGAGCGCCGCCCCGGTGCCCGCGGCGCTCGTGACCGAGACGAGGGCGTCGGGCATGCGCAGCGGGCTGTTCGCGTAGTTGGGCGTGGCGTAGAAGTCGGGTTGGGTGCAGACGATCTGGGTGCACCCGGGGCGCGGGTCGACGCTCACGATGTCGGCGACGCTGCGCTTGGCGCCGCCGGCGCCCCGTGCGGCAAGCCCCTTGGCCTTGCGGTCGAATTCCTCCTTGCCGACCTGCATCTCGCGTTCGACGTCGGCCTTCTCCGGCTCCCGCGCGAGTTCGGCCTCGATCCCCGCGGTGGTGAGCACGGGGGTCTTCTTGCCCTTGGCGGCCTGCGCCTTGGCGGCCGCCAGGCGCATCGCCGTGGTCGTCTCGCCGGCCTTGTTCTGGGCCTTCTTGGTCTGCAGATCGGCCCGGACGGTGATCTTGCCGTCCCGCTTGCCGTCATCCGCCTGGGGTGCACCCCCGAGAGCCGAGGCGGCCGGAGCCGACCACCCGAGCATGACGGCAAGAATTGCGGAAACGAAGATGCGCACGCTGATTGCCCCTTCCCCTCGAAAGCCCCGAATAGAGAACCGCGATGCCGGGCCGTCGCCACCGGCCTCGACGTGCTTCTGATCACTGTGTGACGTGCTTCTCGTCACTTTGTAACCAGGCAGGTGCTCCTGCGCAATCACTTCAACAGGATTAGGATGTCCTAATCATCCGATTGGACTATATACATACCGCCACACGAAGGATCTTTCGGACAAAACGCGCGGGTCGGGCTAGCCCCCAGGGCGTGGTTGGGAGGCGATCCCCGGAGTCGGTCACGGTGTCGGGGCCCGACACCGCGGTGAGGTGAAGTCCGCCCCCGCCGACCTCGTCGGCCACTGACTCCGCCTAGGGGGCCGAGCATCATCGTGTGAGTGGATCGCCCTGGGCGGGTGATGGGCTTACCCGATCAGTGAGCGGCGGCAACGCGGGGGAACCGTCAAGGCCGTCGACGTCCCGACTTGGGTCGACTGGCCCGGCGCGGCCCAAGTCCTGCAAGTCCGACGGGCCCGAATCATCAACGGCCGCAAGCACGTCGAGGTCGGCTACGCCATCTGCTCGGCCCCCATGGAGCACGTGACGCCTCCGCTGGTGGCCTCCCGGATCCAAGGCCACTGGGGCATCGAGAACGCGCTGCACTGGGTCCGCGACGTGGTCTTCGACGAAGACCGACACCAACTCCGCGTCGGCAACGGACCCCATGTCATGGCCATCCTGCGCAACACCGCCATCAGCCTCCTGCGCCTGGCCGGCTGGACCCGCATCGCGGCAGGACCACGACACCACACAGCCGACCGATCACACTCCTGACCACCGCATGAACGACTCTGCCGAGGCCCTGCCATCCGGCCACCGGAGCGAGGGGTCCCGCCGTCCGGCACCCAGGGAGGGGAACCCCACACACAGGTATGCCGCGCGCGGAGTCCGCGCGCGGCATACCTGTGTGGGCCGAGCACCCAGGCGAGCGCGAACTCGCCTGGGACAGAGAGCTATTCGAAGTCGACGAGGATGTCGCCGCCCTGGACGGCCGAGCCGACCTTCACCGGCACGTCCTTCACCGTGCCGGCGACCGGGGCGGTGATCTCGGTCTCCATCTTCATCGCCTCGAGGATGATGAGCGTGTCGCCCTCGGCCACCTCCTGGCCGACCTGCACGTTGACCTGACGCACGGTGCCGGCGATCGGTGCACGCAGGGCGTTCTCGCCGCCGCCGGCACCCGCGGCCTCGCCCGCGGGCGCCACCGGCCCCGAGCGTGGGGCGCTCGCGGTGCCCGTGGAGGAGAAGACGAAACCGCCGAGGGCGGGCCTGGGCTCGGCCTCGACGTCGACGACGACGTCGTAGTCGACACCGTCGACGGTGACCTTGAGTCGCATGTGCGCTCCTTGACGTGGACGATCTGACGTGAACGATCTGGCTGGACGATCGCGCCCGGTCAGTGCGACCGGGTGTGCGTGAAGGTGTGCGAGGCGTGGATGGCCGAACGTCCCGACCTGGCCCACGAATTGCTGTGGCTGTAGTGGATCTGGCGCACCGTGGCCTTCTTGCCCAGGTATGCCGCGACGGCCGCCGAGATGGCCAGGATGGTGTCGATCGGCACCGGGCCGCGCGGCTGCTCGCTCGCCTCGGCCAGCTGCTTCTCCAGCTTGGCGATCCGCCGCTGCAACTCCTCGACGACGTCGACGAGCCGGGCGACCTCGCTCGGGGTCGTGGTCATGGCTGCTCCTCTCGTGGGCGTCGTCCGGTCACATCGGCATGAGGCCGTGCTTCTTCGGCGGGCGAAGTTCGCGCTTGGTCGTCTGCGCCTCGAACGCCTGGGCGACCATCCGCCGGGTCTCGGCGGGGATGATCACGTCGTCGACGAGGCTGTGGGCGCTGGCCACGTAGGGATTGGCGAAGGTGTCCCGGTAGTCGTCGATGAGCTCCTGACGCTTGCTCTCCGGGTCGTCCGCTCCCGCGATCTCCTTGCGGAAGACGATCCCTGCGGCACCCTCGGCACCCATGACCGCGATCTCGGCCGACGGCCACGCGAAGACCCGGTCGGCACCGAGTGCCCGGGAGCACATGGCGATGAACGCGCCGCCGAAGGCCTTGCGCAGGACCACGGTGACCTTGGGGACGGTGGCCGCCGAGTAGGCGAACAGGACCTTGGCGCCGTGCCGGATGATCCCGTTGTATTCCTGGTCGACCCCGGGCATGTATCCGGGCGTGTCGACGAAGGTGAGCAGCGGGACGTTGAAGGCATTGCAGAAGCGCACGAAGCGGGCGATCTTGTCCGAGGCGTCGATGTCGATGACGCCGGACATGAAGTTGGGCTGGTTGGCGATCACCCCGACCGAGCGGCCGACGATCCGGCCGAAGCCGACGACCGCGTTGGCGGCGAAGCCGGCGTGCACCTCGAGGAAGTCGCCGTCGTCGACGACGTTGGCGATGATGTCGCGCACGTCGTAGGGCTTGCGGTAGTCGTCGGGGATGATCGAGTTGAGGAAGTCGTTGTCCTCGACGTTGCCGTCGTGCTCGAGCTCCGGCGGGTCCTCGGTGTTGTTCTGCGGGAGGAAGGACAGCAGCTTCTTGGTGAGGAGCATCGCCTGCTCGTCGTCCTCGGCGACGAAGTGGACGTTGCCCGAGCGGGTGGCGTGCACACCGGGGCCACCGAGGTTCTCGTGGCTCACCTCCTCGCCGGTCACCTGCTTGATGACGTCCGGCCCGGTGATGTACATCTGGCCGGCCTTGGTCTGGATGATGAAGTCGGTGAGCGCGGGAGAGTATGCCGCCGCTCCCGCACAGGGTCCGGCGATGATCGAGATCTGCGGGACCACCCCGGAGAGCAGGACGTTGCCGTAGAAGATGTGTCCGCATCCGTTGAGGGCGTCGACGCCCTCCTGCACCCGGGCACCGCCGGAGTCGTTGATGCACACGAAGGGCGATCCGGTCCGCAGGGCGAGGTTGGCCGTCGCGGCGATCTTCTCGGCGTGCAACTCACCCACGGTGCCGCCCAGGACGGTGAAGTCCTGGCTGGCGACGTGGACGAGCCGACCGAGCACGGTGCCCTGCCCGACGACGACCCCGTCGCTCGGCACGGACTTGCCGGACATCCCGAACCGCTCGGCCCGGTGTTCGGCATAGACCCCCACCTCCTGGAAGGAGTCGGGGTCGACGAGCGCGGCGATCCGCTCACGCGCGGTGAGCTTGCCCTGCTCGTGCTGCTTGGCGACGCGCTTCTCCCCGCCTGCGGCGGCCACCTGGGCGCGCCGCTCACGGAGGGCAGCGATCTTCTCCTGCATGGTCTGCTGTGCCACGGTGTCTACCTCACGAAGGCTGGACCGAGACGCTGTGGGGAGCGC
The DNA here is from genome assembly GCA_029552065.1 of Actinomycetes bacterium. Taxonomy (GTDB): domain Bacteria; phylum Actinomycetota; class Actinomycetes; order Actinomycetales; family Dermatophilaceae; genus Phosphoribacter. The sequence goes on along the minus strand of JAKPEG010000065.1, from coordinate 802 downwards.
CGTTGACGATGACCTTGTAGCGGATGGGGGTGCGGACCGGCGAACCGGGCTGGGCGCCCGCGGCGGCGGCGGCCTTCTCCGCCTCGATGGTGGCCGGGTCCTTGCCGACGTTCTTGGGGCCTTCGGCGCGGGTGCCGAAGAAGGTGGGGGCCACCTTGGGGAACATCGCGTAGGTGAGGACGTCCTCGTCGCTGCCGTTGAAGCCCTGGAGTGCGGCGGCTTCTTCGCGGTCGCGGTCCCATTCGTCCGGCAGCAGGTCGGCCGGACGGACCGTGATGGGGTCCTTCTTGGCCTGCTGGCGGGCGATCTCGACGACCTCGGGGTTGGGCGTGCCGAGGGTCGAGCCGTAGTAGCCGAGCATGACGTCGGCGAACTCGCCGGTGAGCACCTTGTAGCGGCCCATCATCACGTTGAAGACCGCCTGGGTGCCGACGATCTGGCTCGACGGGGTGACCAGGGGCGGGTAGCCGGCGTCGGCGCGCACCCGCGGGACCTCCTCGAGCACCTCCTTGAGCCGGTCGGAGGCGCCCTGCGCCTTGAGCTGGCTCTCCATGTTGGAGATCATCCCGCCGGGGATCTGGCTCTTGAAGATCTCGGTTTCGACGCCGACGATGTTGGAGGCGAATTCGGCGTACTTGGGCCGGATCCCGGCGAAGTACTCCTTGATCTTGATGAGCCGTCCCTCGTCGAGTTCGGCGTGGTAGGGCGTGCCCTCGAGCATCGCGACGAGGCTCTCGGTGGGGTTGTGGCCGGGGCCCAGGCTCATCGAGGAGATCGCCGCGTCGACGCAGTCAGCGCCAGC
>JAKPEG010000047.1 GCA_029552065.1 Actinomycetes bacterium | reverse complement strand
CTCGGTCTTCGCGGCGCGCGGCTTCGAGGCGGCGACCGTCGAGGAGATCGCGGCCAAGGCGGGGGTGAGCAAGCCGGTCGTCTACGAGCACTTCGGCGGCAAGGAGGGGCTGTATGCCGTCGTCGTCGACCGCGAGATGAGCGCCCTGCTCGAGCGGGTCACTGCCGCGCTGGAGAAGCCCGGCCCGACCCGGACCCTCGTCGAGCAGGCCGCCCTCGCGCTGCTGGACTATGTCGAGGCATCGACGGACGGCTTCCGCATCCTCGTGCGCGACAGCCCGCCGGGGCAGTCGACCGGATCCTTCGCCAGCCTCATCGGCGACATCGCCACTCGGGTGGAGGCGCTGCTCGCGCGGGAGTTCTCCCGACGCCGGCTCGACCCCAAGACGGCCCCCATGTACGCCCAGATGCTCGTCGGCATGGTGGCACTCACCGGTCAGTGGTGGCTCGAGCACCGCCGCTTCGCCAAGGCCGAGGTGGCCGCCCACATGGTCAACCTCGCATGGAACGGGCTGGCCGCGATGGAGCCCAAGCCGCGGCTGCGGACGACCTCGACCCGCTGATCATCCGCGCCGGTCACGGTTGTCCGTGCTCGCGAACCTCGATCTCGAAGGAGCGGAACACCCCGACGGCATTGACGACGGTGAAGACGACGACGCCCGTGGACCCGTTCGACCAGGTGGGCTCGGCCGACGACGTGGGCGCGAGCAGGCCCGCACCGAGCTGCGTCGCCGACAGGCCGGGAGCGGGGCGCAGATTCGCCCGCACGGTGGCCAGGCGCTGGGCAATCAGGCAGCCCGGGTCGGCCGGCGTGCAGCCGGAGAGGAACGTGACGGTGAGCGGCAGCGTCGTCGACGCGGTGACCGTGCCCCCGGCGGCCGTGCCCGTGTCGATGTCGAGGGCGAAGGTCGACGCGCCGTTGACGCTCACCGGCCCCCCGATCTGCGGGACCGGAGCGGTGAGCGTGAGGACGACCGTCGTCGCCTCACCGCCCCCGGCGTTCGTGAGGGTGACCTCGAGCTGCGCGGGATAGGACGTGGGCGTCGCCGACATGGTGGGCGAGGCAGCCATGGTGTCGAAGCTGCACGTGTTGGCCCCTGGCGCCGCGCAGGAGAGGTTCACAATGCCACCGGGCGAGAGCCTCACCGCGAGGGTGCCGGCGAAGTCGCCGAACTGCAGCGGGAAGGCGAAGGGGGTCTCTCCCGGGACGCTCGTCGGGACGCCCGGCCCGGGCGTCGGGGCGGGCGGATAGACCGGGATCCGGATGACGAGCGAGGGACCTCCGCCAGTGTTCGTCACCGTGACGACCAGGGCTGCGGGATAGGCCTTCGGGTTGGCGTTGACGCCCACGCTGCCCTGGGGTCCGGTGAAGGTGCAGGTCTGGGCGACCAGCCCCGGACAGGTGACCTCGAAACTGCCCTCGCCCTCGAAGGTCACCGTCATGGTGCCGCCCGACCCGCCGGTGAAGGTCGCCCCCACGTCGATCGTGGTCCCGGCGATGGCCTGGGTCGGATTGCCGCCGAAGGCGACCGGGGGCGGTGGGCTCGTCGACGTGCTCGTCGATGTGCTCGTCGACGTGCTGGTCGTGCTCGTGCTCGTCGTCGTCCGCGGGGTGGTCGTCGTCGTGCGCGTCGTCGAGCGTGGCGCGGAGGTCACCGGGGTCGTCCGAGACCCGCCGGTCGCCCCCGAGCCCGCGGTCGACCCGGTCCCGCCGTCGCTCCCGGGTGCGGCGCCCGTCGTGGGCTGCGGCACCGCGTCGGTGGCGCCCGGTGCCGCGACCACCACCGGTGGCGCGGCGCCGGAGCCCGACCCGGCACCGGAGCCGCTCGCGAGGACGCTGCCTGCACCGCCGCCCGAACCGCCCCCGGAACCACCGCCGAGGAATGCGACGAGCGAACCCGGCCCTGCGGCATACCCCGCCCCGAGCGCCGCGGCGACGACGAGCGCGGCCGCCTTGCTCCCCACGGTGGCCAGCAGCGCGGCGGACGGCGAGGCCTTGGCCTCCTGGCCGGATCCGCTGCCGCCCACTGCCGCCGCGCTGCCGACCCACGCCGAGGCGGCCGAGGAGCCGGCGACGAAGACGAGCGGCACCATGAGGGCGGGCAACGCCCGGTTGACCTCAGCCATCTCGTAGGCGAGCCCCTGGGCGTGCCGGCACGAGCGCAGGTGCTCCTCGACCCTGGCCCGCTGGCGAACCGGCAGCCGGCCGCGGACGAAACGCCCCATCTGGGACAACACCCAGCGACATTCCTCGTCCTGCGCTCGGCCGATCGCGCGGTCGGCGTGTGCGTCGAGGTAGCGGGCCCGCAGGCTGTCCCGCGCGCGCAGGGCGACGACGCTCACCCCGTTGGCGGACATCCCCATGCTCGAGGCGACGGTCGCCGGCGAGACGCCCTCGACCGCGGTGCGCCAGAGCACCTGCTGGTCGCGCTCGGGCAGCCGCCCGAAGGCCGCGCGGACGAGTTCGTGGTCGACACCGGCGCTCGGGTCGTATGCCGCCTCGGCCGGGATGATCGCCTCGAGA
>JAKPEG010000041.1 GCA_029552065.1 Actinomycetes bacterium | reverse complement strand
GTCGTACATCTTCGGGTAGAGCACGGCGAAGGCAAGGTCCTCGAGTTCCCACTTGATCGTGTTCATCCCGAGCCGGTGGGCCAGCGGGGCGTAGATCTCCAGCGTCTCGGTCGCCTTGCTCCGGGCCGACTCGGGCGGCACGTACTTCCACGTGCGGGCGTTGTGCAGCCGGTCGGCCAGCTTGATGACGAGGACCCGGATGTCCTTGGCCATCGCCACGACCATCTTGCGGACCGTCTCGGCCTTGGCGGCCTCGCCCCAGGTCACCTTGTCGAGCTTGGTCACCCCGTCGACGAGCGTCGCGATCTCCTCGCCGAATTCCACCCGCAATTCGGTCAGACCGTATGCCGTGTCCTCCACCGTGTCGTGGAGCATCGCGGCCGCGATCGTCGGGGGCGTCATGCCCAACTCGGCGAGGATCGAGGCGACCGCGAGTGGATGGGTGATGTAGGGGTCGCCGCTGCGGCGCATCTGCCCCTGATGAGCCCGTTCGGCGACCTCGAAAGCCCGCTGGATCAGGGTGACGTCAGCCCGGGGATGGACCTGGCGGACCGTGTGCAGCAGCGGCTCGAGCGCGAGGTTGGGCGTGGCCTTGGGCGTGCCGATCCGGGCGAGCCGGTCGAGCCGACCGCGTAGCCGGCTCGAGGTCGACAGCCCCGGGCCCGGGCCAGATGCGAGGGTGTCGGTGTCGCCTCCCGCGGCCGAGGACGAGCTGGTCGGCAGACTCGCCGTGGCGGCGAGGGTGGATCTGCGGGTGACCGTGGGCGCCGTGGTGCCGGTCGCGGCCGTGGCCGGCGACTGCGGCACCACCGCATCGTCCATGACGGGATTGTAGTCGCCCGCCGGAGGACTCTTCGCCCGTCCGAGACGAGGGCGGCCGACCCCCGGGTCTCAGCTCACAAGCATCGAGTGCACCGGCCACCGGGTGAGGGCCGCACGTCCGCCGAGGAAGCCGATCTCGAGGACGATCTCGATTCCGGCGACGGTGCCGCCGGCCCGTTCGACGAGCTCGCAGGTGGCCGCGGCTGTGCCGCCGGTGGCCAGGACGTCGTCCATGACGAGCACCCGGTGGCCGCCGACGAAGGCGTCGGCATGGATCTCGAGGGTCGCGGTCCCGTATTCCAGCGAGTAGGTCGCCTCGTGCGTGTCGCCGGGCAACTTGCCGGCCTTGCGCACGGGCACGAAACCCACCCCCAGCGCGTATGCCGCGGCGGCACCGAGGATGAAGCCGCGCGCCTCGATCCCCACGATGGTGTCGACCCGGCCGGCATACCGCGTCGCGATGTCGTCGGCGACGGCCCGCAGGGCCGGTCCGTCGGCGAGCAGCGGGGTGAAGTCCTTGAAGAGGACCCCCGGCTGGGGGAAGTCGGGGACGTCCCGCAGCCGCGAGGCGACGAGGTCGCCGATCGACTCCACCCCGGTTGGGCTCATCGCTTCGACCGTGGGGTCCGCTTCGGCTGGTTGCGCGGCCCCGAGGCGGTCCACTTGTGCACCGGTCGACCGGCGGCGTCGGTCTCGACCCCGATCTCGGTGTCCGCGAGCTCGGCCACGGCGGCCGACGCGGAGGCGCGCGTCGCGTCGGCCCGCCGCGCGCCGGTCTGGTCGGCCGGCATACCCGCCTCGGCCCTCACGAGCGTCGCCTCGCGCGCCTGGGACTTGGCCGCGTGCTTGGCGAGCTCGACGAGAGCGGGCTCGCCTCGGCGCAGGTCGACCAGCAGCGGGGTGGCGATGAAGATCGAGGAATAGGCCCCGACGGCGATGCCGACGAAGAGCGCGAGCGCGAGGTCGAGAAGCGTGCCGGGCCCGAGCTTGGTGAATCCGACCACGAGGATCGCGAGGATGGGCAGCAGGGCCACGACCGTCGTGTTGATCGAGCGCACGAGGGTCTGGTTGACCGCGAGGTTGGCCGCCTGGGCATAGGACTGGCGCCGGCTGCCGATCGCTGCCGCGGTGTTCTCGCGGACCTTGTCGAAGACCACGACGGTGTCGTAGAGCGAATAGCCGAGGATGGTGAGGAAGCCGATCATCGACGACGGGGTGATCTCGAAGCCGAAGAGCGCGTAGACCCCGACGGTGATGACCAGGTCGTGGATGAGGGCCACGAGCCCGGCGAGCGCCATCTTCCAGGTGCGGAAGTAGATCGCCATGACGAGGGCGACGAGCAAGAGGAAGACGATGAGGGCCTGCAGGGCCTTCTGACTCACCGACTCGCCCCACGAGGGTCCGATGAGCGAGGCCGACACGGTGTCCTGACTGACCCCGAAGGCCGTGGCGAGGGCGGCCTTGGCTGCCTCGTTGCGGTCGCCGGCCGCCTCGGACTGCACGCGGACGCTGTCGCCCCCGATGATCGTCGTCACGACGTTGCCGGGGATGCCGGCCGAGGCGATCGCCGCCTTGGCCTTGTCCTCGTAGCCCGAGGTGTCCGCGACGTTGGTGAGCCGGTATTCCGAGCCGCCCCGGAACTCGATGCCGAAGTTGAGTCCCCGCGCGAAGATGCCGACGAGCGCCAGGGCGATGAGGACGCCGGAGAACAGGTACCACTGGCGCTGGCGGCCGATGAAGTCGATCGAACGCCGACCGGTGTAGAGATCGTTGCCGATCTGGGCGACATCCCACATGGCTCAGGCCCTCCCCTCGGGCAGCGGCGACCCGCCGGCCGGATCCGGTGTGACGAAACGGCCGCGACCGGCATACCGGGTGGTCTTGGCACCCAGCCGGCGCGGGTCCAGGCCCGACCACGGATGCCCACCACCGAAGAAGCGGGTGTGCGCGAGGATCGCGACCAGGGGGTGGGTGAAGAAGACGACGACGAACAGGTCGATGATCGTCGTCACCCCGAGGGTGAAGGCGAAGCCACGGACGTTGCTCGCAGCGAGCAGGTAGAGCACGATCGCGGCGAGCAAGTTGACGCCGTCGGCGGCGAGGATCGTGCGCCGGGCGCGCGCCCAGCCGGCGTCGACGGCGGTCACGAGTGGTCGTCCCTCGCGCACCTCGTCGCGGATGCGTTCGAAATAGACGATGAACGAGTCCGCTGTCACGCCGATCGCGACGATGACACCGGTCACCCCGGCCATCGTGAGCCGGAAGTTGTATGCCGTGCCGAGCAGGGTGAGCGTGAGGTAGGTGACGACTGCTGCGACCACGAGCGAGGCGACCGTGACCAGCCCGAGCAGCCGGTATTGGAAGAGCGAGTAGCCGACGACCAGGAGCATGCCGATGAGCCCGGCGAGCAGGCCGAGGGCGAGCTGTTCCTTGCCGAGGGTGGGGCTGATGTCGTCCTGGGTTTGTAGGGCGAAGGACATCGGCAGGGCGCCGAACTTCAGCTGCTGGGCGAGCGAACGCGCCGAGTCGAGGGTGAAGCTGCCGGTGATCGAGGCCTCACCGGTGGCGATGACCGCATTGGTCGAAGGAGCCGAGATCACCTGCTTGTCCAGCACGATGGCGAACCGGTTGCGGGTCTCGTCGGTCCCCTTGAGGGCATAGAGCCGCTTGGTCACCTCGGCGAACTTCGCGGCCCCCTCCGAGGTGAACTTCAGCCGCACCTCGACGATGCTCGTCGGCTGGCCGTTGGAGCCCGTCTGGTAGCCGGAGGTGGCGTCGGCGATGTCGGTGCCGTCGACCTCGACCGGACCGAGGATGTACTTCTCGGCCTTGTCCGTCGAACACGTGACGAGCGGCTTGGCCGGGTCGTCGATGAATTCGTTGATGGCCCCGGACTTGGAGCAGTCGAGCGCCGTGAACTGCGCCTCGATCTCGGGGGTGATCCACGCAAGGTCGGAGGCGTTGGCCGGAGCGGCCGTGGTCGACGTGCCGCCGGCGGTGCCCGTCGGGCTGGGCGTCGGTGTCGGGGTGTCCTGGGTGAGCGCCTTGGGCACGATCGCGTTGGCGCTCGTCGTGGGGGTGCTCGCCTGCTGCGGGGGCGCGCCGGCCGGGTCCATCGTGAAGATGGGTGCAGGCGTGCTCGGGGTCGGGGTCGAGGACGCGGTGCCCGTGCTCGTGGCGGTCGGGGTCGCGGAGCTCGCCGGGACTCCCGGGCCGACGACGAGCACGGCCCGGAAGCGCAGCTGCGAGGGCTTGCGGATCTGATCGAGGGTCTTGGCGTCGGGCTGGCCGGGGATGGAGATGACGATGTTGCGGCCGCCCTGAGTCGTGACCTCGGCCTCGGCGACGCCGTTGGAGTCGACCCGCTGGGCGATGATGTCGCGGGCCTTCTCCAATTGACCTGCGCTCACCTGGGTGCCGGCGTCGAGGACGGGTTCGAGGACCATCTGGGTGCCGCCCTCGAGGTCGAGCCCGAGTTTGGGGCTGAGCTGACCGCCGCCCCAGCGGTGGAACGCTCCCACGCCACCGACCATGAGCAGCAGGACCACGACCAGCGCCCACAAGGTGCGTCGAGCCCCGCGCGTGCGCGGATTGCGGGCACCGATGAGCGGGCTCATCCCTGGTCCGTCGGACCGTCGGACTGCGGGTCGTCCGCGGCAGCGGGAGTCGCAGCCGGCGGGACCTTGGTGTCGACGGCGCGCCGGTCGATCCGCACGACCACGCCGGGCGCGAGCTCGAGGCTCAGCACCGTGTCGGTGAGGTCGGTGACTCGTCCGAAGAAGCCCGAGGTCGTGCGGATCTCGTCGCCCACGGCGATCGAGGCCTGCAAGGACTGCGCGTCGCGCATCCGCCGTCGCTGGCTGACCATGATCCACCCGAGCAGCAGCAGCGGGAGGACGAGGAAGAGCATGGAACTGAGGTCGTTGCCTGACATCGTCGCGTCGTTACCTTCGTCACCGTGTGAAGCCGTCCGCGGCCGGACGGCGGACCAACGTCACATTCTGTCCCATCGGCCCCCCCGAGACGAATCAGCCCCGCCGAACCGGCCGAAGGCCGTGTCGAGACCCGTGTCGCCGGCTCAGCCGCCGAACCGCCCGCCGGCGTCCGCCTCGCCGGCCTCATCGAGGGGCAGCATCGAGGCGAGGTATGCCGTGCCGCCGGCCGGCGCGGCCAACCCGAGATGCGCCCACGCAGCCGGGGTCGCCGCCCGCCCGCGCGGGGTGCGCACGACGAAGCCCTCGCGCACGAGGAAGGGTTCGGCGACCGTCTCGACCGTGTCGGCCTCCTCGCCGACGGCGACCGCGAGGTTGGCCACACCCACGGGTCCACCCCCGAACCGACGACAGAGAGCTTCGAGCACCGCCCGGTCGAGCCGGTCCAGGCCCCGCTCGTCGACGTCGAAGAGAGCGAGCGCCTCCCGAGCGGCCGCGAGGTCGACCACGTCCGCACCGTGGATCTGGGCCCAGTCGCGCACCCGGCGCAACAGGCGGTTGGCGATCCGGGGTGTGCCCCGGGCCCGTCGGGCGATCTCTGCGACCCCGTCGGGCTCGGAGGCGACCCCGAGCAGCCGGGCCGAGCGCTCGAGGATGGTGACGAGGTCGGCCGTCGCGTAGAAGTCGAGATGCCCGGTGAACCCGAAACGGTCCCGCAGCGGCGCCGGCAACAGCCCCGAGCGCGTCGTCGCCCCGACGACGGTGAACGGCGGCAATTCCAGCGGGATCGCGGTCGCGCCTGGCCCCTTGCCGACGATGACGTCGACCCGGAAGTCCTCCATCGCGAGGTAGAGCATCTCCTCGGCCGCGCGGCTCATCCGGTGGATCTCGTCGAGGAAGAGCACCTCGCCCTCGGCGAGCGAGGACAGCACCGAGGCGAGGTCGCCGGCATGCTGGATCGCCGGACCCGAGGTCACCCGGATGGGCTGCTCGAGCTCGGCGGCGATGATCATCGCGAGGGTGGTCTTGCCCAGGCCGGGAGGTCCGGAGAGTAGGACGTGATCCGGCGGTGTGCCACGTCGGCGAGCGGCTTCGAGCAGCAGCCCCAGCTGGTCGCGCACCCGCGGCTGACCGGGGAACTCGGCCAGCCGGCGCGGCCGCAGAGCGGCCTCCACCACCCGTTCGCGGTCCCCACCCCTCGGGTCGACCACCCGCGTGGTCGCCTCGTAGGAGCCGTCGGCCTCAGCGTCGGGCCAGCCGCCCTCGAGGCTGGTGCGCTCCGGCCCGCTGCCCGGATCGCTCACGTGCAGGTCGCTCACGTGCGGGCCAACCGACGCAACGCGGAGCGCAGGAGGGCGGACACGTCGGGCGTCTCGCCGACGGCGGCCGACTCCTCGGCGACGGCGGCGACCGAGTCCTCGGCCTGCTTGGCGCTCCAGCCCAGGCCGACGAGGGCCTCTCGCACCTGTCCCATCCAGGCCGGTGAGCCCCCGTTGCCGACCGGCGCGCTCACCTGACCGGACGGGAGCGCCATCCGGTCACGCAGTTCGAGGACGAGTCGTTCGGCGCCCTTCTTGCCGATGCCGGGGACCTTCATGAGGGCCGGGACGTCGCCGGTCGCGACGGCCGCACGGACGCCGTCGGGCGAATGGACCGCGAGCATCGCGAGCGCGAGGCGCGGGCCGACGCCGGTGACCGTCTGGACGGTCTCGAAGACGGAACGGCCGTCGGCGTCGGGGAACCCGTAGAGGGTGAGGGAGTCCTCGCGCACGACCATCGACGTGGCGAGCGACGCGGTCTCACCAGTGCGCAAGGCGGCGGCCGTCGCGGGAGTCACGTGGACGAGCAGGCCGACTCCACCGACCTCGACGACGACCGAATCCAGGCCTACGTGGGCGATAGTGCCGCGGACCGAGGCGATCACCGGGCACCTCCGACCTGGCTCCTGGGCCGGGTGGCCGGGCGGATAGTCGGGCTGGCCGGGCGGGCGGCCTCGTGCGCGGCGACCGCAGCCTCGAGCCGGTGCTGCGCCGCACCTCGCCACAGGTGGCAGATGGCGAGGGCGAGGGCGTCGGCGGCGTCGGCGGGGCGCGGCGACTCGGCAAGGCGCAGCAGCCGGGTGACCATCGCGGTCACCTGGGTCTTGTCGGCCCGGCCGGATCCGGTGACGGCCGCCTTGACCTCGGTCGGCGTGTGGGTCTGCACGGGTATGCCGTGCCGCGCAGCGACCAGCATCGCGACGGCGGACGCCTGGGCCGTCCCCATGACGGACAGCACGTTGACGTCGGCGAAGACCCGCTCGACAGCCACCCGGTCGGGCCGGTGGTGCCGGACGATCTCGTCGAGCGCGGCCTCGATCGTCAGTAGTCGCTCCGGCGTCGGCGCGTTCGGCGAGGTCCGGACGACGGTGACGTCGACCATGCGCAGTCGGCGACCGAGGTCGCCTTCGACGACTCCGACCCCGCAGCGGGTCAGCCCGGGGTCGACACCCAGGACGCGCACGGCATACCTCCGTCGTTCCCGAACATTCGTTCGGTGGCAACCGTAGTCCACCCGAGAGGGCGGACGGCGGCACGACTCGCCGCGCGCCGGATCACTCCTCGTCGAGCTGGGCGAGAACCTCGTCGCTCACGTCGCCGTTGGCCCAGACGTTCTGGACGTCGTCGGAGTCCTCGAGCGCGTCGATCACCCGCATCATCTTGCGGGCGCCGTCGAGGTCGAGGGCGATCTCCATGCTCGGGATGAAGGTGGCCTCGGCCGAGTCGTAGTCGACGCCGGCAGCCTGCAGGGCCTTACGCACCTCGACGACGTCGGTGGCCTCGGAGACGACCTCGAAGCTGTCGCCGAGGTCGTTGATCTCCTCGGCGCCGGCGTCGAGGACGACCTCGAGGAGCGAGTCCTCGCTCTGACCGGCCTTGGGGACGATGACGACGCCCTTGCGGTTGAACAAGTAGGCGACCGAGCCCGGGTCGGCGAGCGTGCCGCCGTTGCGGGTGAGCGCGGTGCGGACCTCGGCAGCCGCCCGGTTGCGGTTGTCGGTGAGGCACTGGATGTAGAGCGCGACGCCACCGGGGGCGTAACCCTCGTAGATGATCTCCTGGTATTCCGCTCCCCCGGCCTCGGCGCCCGATCCGCGCTTGACGGCGCGATCGATGTTGTCATTGGGGACCGAGGATTTCTTGGCCTTGTAGATGGCATCCCACAGGGTGGGGTTGCCCAGCGGGTCACCACCGCCGGTCCGGGCCGCGACCTCGATGTTCTTGATGAGCTTGGCGAACAGCTTGCCGCGCTTGGCGTCGATGGCCGCCTTCTTGTGCTTGGTCGTCGCCCACTTGGAGTGACCGCTCATGAACCTCGTGTCCTGTCTCGTACCCGTGCCGAACCCGTCCCGTGCAAACCCCGCGATTCTACTTCGCCGCTTGCCTCCCCCGGACCTCCCCCCGACCTCCCCCCGACCCGGAGTAACCGTTTGACTGTTCACTTTTCCCGTGACTTGCGCGCCACGTCACGGGAAACGCGCTCGTGTGTGCAGATTTGCGCAAAGGGACCCACCCCAGGTGGCCGCCGGAGCGAGGCGGGGCCGGAGCCTCCCGGAGGTCAGCCGCGTTCGCGCACCATCTCGACGAACTGCTCGTGCACCCGCAGGTCGCCGGTCACCTCCGGGTGGAACGAGGTCGCCAACAGCGCGCCCTGGCGCACCGCCACCGGGTATGCCGTCCCCTCCCGTTCGACGGACGCGAGCACCTCGACGTCGTGCCCGGCCTGCTCGACCCAGGGCGCCCGGATGAAGACGGCGTGCACGGGAGCCGGCCACGCGGCATACCGGATGTCCTGCTCGAAGGAGTCGACCTGGCGCCCGAAGGCGTTGCGCCGGACGGTGACGTCGAGCCCCCCGAGGGTTTGTTGCCCCGCGGCGGCGTCGGCGAGGCGGTCGGCGAGCAGGATCATCCCCGCGCACGAGCCGTAGGCCGGCAGCCCCGCCCGCAGCGCCGCCCGCAGCGGCTCGAACAGCCCGAAGGCGCGCAGCAGCTTGTCGATGACCGTGGACTCCCCGCCGGGCAGGACGATCCCCTGTATGCCGCGCAGCTCGGCTTCCCGGCGCACACGCAGGGCCCGGGTCCCGGAACGCTCGAGTGCGTGGGCGTGTTCGCGCACGTCACCCTGCAGTGCGAGCACCCCGATACGGGGGGCCGTCATGGGGGAACTACCAGCCGCGCTCGGCGAGCCGGTGCGGCTGCGGAATCTCCTCGACGTTGATGCCGACCATCGCCTCGCCCAATCCGCGGGAGACCTTGGCGATGACGTCGGGGTCGTCGTAGAAGGTCGTCGCCTTGACGATGGCCGCGGCACGCTCGGCCGGGTTGCCGGACTTGAAGATCCCCGACCCGACGAAGACCCCCTCGGCACCGAGCTGCATCATCATTGCCGCGTCGGCCGGGGTGGCGATGCCGCCCGCGGTGAAGAGCACGACGGGCAGCTTGCCGGCGGCGGCGACCTCGGCGACCAGCTCGTAGGGCGCCTGCAGCTCCTTGGCCGCGACGTAGAGCTCGTCGGGGCTCATCGAGCGCAAGCGGTTGAGCTCGCCGCGGATCTGGCGCATGTGCGTGGTCGCATTGGAGACGTCACCCGTGCCGGCCTCGCCCTTGGAGCGGATCATCGCCGCTCCCTCGGTGATCCGGCGCAGCGCCTCGCCGAGGTTGGTGGCCCCGCAGACGAAGGGCACCGTGAAGGCCCACTTGTCGATGTGGTTGGCGTAGTCGGCGGGGGTGAGGACCTCGGACTCGTCGATGTAGTCGACGCCGAGGCTCTGCAGCACCTGGGCCTCGACGAAGTGCCCGATCCGCGCCTTGGCCATGACCGGGATCGACACCGCGGCGATGATCCCGTCGATCATGTCGGGGTCGCTCATCCGCGACACCCCGCCCTGGGCGCGGATGTCGGCCGGCACCCGCTCGAGGGCCATGACCGCGACCGCGCCGGCGTCCTCGGCGATCTTGGCCTGCTCCGGGGTGACGACGTCCATGATGACGCCGCCCTTGAGCATCTCGGCCATGCCCCGCTTCACGCGTGCGGTGCCTGTGGTGGGGGTGGGCTCGCTCATGGGGGGTCGTGCCTGCTCTCGTCTGGACCCCGCGCAACCGACCGCAGGGGTATGCCGTGTCGTCGCCTCCGTCGAGGCGACCGCACGAGTTTACCCGCCTCGCTCACCGTGGGGAGCCACCCCGGCGAGGTCGCCCGCGAGGCGGCGCAGCTGGGCGACGTGACCCCGGAGTGCGGTGCGGCCCTCGTGGGTGAGGCGCAGCCAGGTGCGGGGTCGGCCGGTGCTCGCCTTCTGCTTGGTCGCGGTGACGTAGCCGGCCTCGTCGAGGGTCCGCAGGTGTTTGGACAGGACCGAGTCGGCCACGCCGAGCAGATCGCGCAGGGTGGCGAATTCGACCTCTTCGACGGCGGCGAGCGAGCCGCAGATCTGCAGCCGCTTGGGCTCGAGCAGCAGCGGGTCGATCCGTTCGTGGACAGGCAGGCTCATCGGGCATCCTGCACCTGGTCTCGACACATCGAGTCGACCTGCGGACCGATCCACCAGACGAACAGGCCACAGCCCAGGCCCGACAGCAAGGCCGACCACCAGGGAAGCAAACCGAACCGCGTGACGAGCGACACCGTGAAACCGGCCAGCAGGACGGCGACCACCCCGATCAGCACACCTCGTCCGTTGGGTAGGTCCCAACTGCTCACCCAGACCCCGGTGAGATTGCGGTAGGCGGTGACCAGACCGACCAGTCCGGCACAGTAGATCGCGAAGCCGATCACCCACCACTGCTGCGCACCCTGGCTGGCGAGGAAGATCGCGACGAGCACGGCGAGCGCCGGGTGGTACCACCATGGCGTGACGACCCGGTCGGCCAGGGCCGCCCGTCCTTCGGCGAGGGCACCGAGCTGGGTTCGGGCCTCGTCGGCAGTCATGTCACGGAGGGCATCCCCTGAGTTACTTTCCATGGCGGAAAGTTATCACGGAACTTTCCGCCGTGGAAAGTTCCGTGCGGCAGGTCGCGCATTCCCCCGCGCGGCGCCTGCCAGGTATGCCGCGCGCCCCGCGCTCAGGCGCGCAGACCGGGGGGCAGTTCGTCGGCGAACTCGACGGTCCGGGGCATGGCCGCATGCCCGGCCAGCCGGAAGACCCGCACGACCCACTTGCGCCGCACCCGTCGCACGTCGGTCACCGCGTCGTTGTGGAAGCGACGACCCAGTTGGACCCGCAGCCCGGTCGCCTTCACCCGGGAGACGACGTCGTCGCCGAAGCCAGGCTTGCTCGACAGCTCGGCGAGCACCTCGGGGGTGAGGGCGAGCACGAGCGCGTCGGTGAGGTCGGATTCGGCGCTCTCCCGTTCGGGTCCGAAGCGCAGCAGGTCGGCGTCGAGGTCGTCCTGTTCGGCGGCCGCGAGCGAGTCGGAGGCAGCCCCCGCGAGGATGAACGCCGTCGCGGCGTCGATCGCGCCGGAGCTCACGAGCTCGAGCGTCGCCTCCGCCCGTCGCACGAGTTGCGCGTCGAGCGCCGCCAACGTGCCCTGCACCCGGGCATGGAGCCGGTCGAGTCGCGCCGCACTGTAGGAGAGATACCAGCCGAGTGCGACGAGTACGACGAGCGCGACGCCGATCCACTCGCCGGTGCTCACGGCATACCTCCTCGTCGGGCGGTCACGGCTCGGCCCGCCCGGTGGCACCCCGCAACAGCCGGCCGATGACCCGCTGCGGCCCGGTCACCGGCCCGGCCGGACGCATGCCGCCGGCGAGGGCCGCCTCGATGACCGTCTCGTAGACCAGCTCGATCCGGTCGGCGACCACCGACCAGTCGAAGATCTGGGCCCGCTGCTGCCCGGCGGTCGCCGTGGCGCGCCGCAGAGCCGGGTCGCCCAGCAGCTGGACCAGCCGGCGCGCGAGGTCGGCCGGGGATTCGTTGGCGAAGGTGAGGCCCGCCCGTCCGCCGTCGAGAACCCGCAGGAAGGCCGGCAGGTCGCTCGCGAGGACGGCCGCCCCCGCGCTCATCGCTTCGATGAGGATGATCCCGAAGCTCTCCCCGCCGGTGTTGGGGGCGACGTAGACGTCGACCGAGCGCAACAGCCGGGCCTTGGTCACGTCGTCGACCGACCCGAGGAACTCCGTCGCGGCCACCGTCTCGGGCGTCATGAGCTTGCGCACGTCGTCGGCGTCGCCGGGACCGGCCACGATGAGCCGCGCGCCCGGCACCGCGCGCAGCACCTCGGGCATCGCGGCGGCGAGCACCGGCATACCCTTGCGCGGCTCGCCCATCCGCCCGAGGAAGGCGATGGTCGGACGCTCGGGGGTGCCCTGCCAGGCGGGCTCCGGCTCGGCCCCGGCGAACCGCTCGACGTAGACCCCGTTGGGGATGACGACCGCGTCGCCGCCGAAGTGCGTGGTGACCGTGCGCCGGGCGTCCTCGGACACCGCGATCCGGGCCCGGATCTTCTCCATGCTCGCGCGGATGAACGGGTAGATCGCCTGCATGGCCCTCGAGCGCAGGTTGGAGGTGTGGAAGGTCGCGACGACCGGGCATTCCGCCGCGAACAGCGCGAGGGCTCCGACGCTCGGGGTGATCGGCTCGTGGATGTGGACGAGGTCGAAGCGGCCCCGGTCGAGCCAGGCGGTGACCTTCGCGTTGGTCATCACCCCGAAGTTGAGCCGGGCAACCGATCCGTTGTAGCGCACCGGCACCGCCCGCCCGGCCGACACGACGTAGTCGGGCAGCTCGATCCCGTCGTCGGCGGGCGCGAGCACCGACACGGCGTGCCCGCGCTGGAGCAGGATCTCGGCGAGGTCGCGCACGTGGAACTGGACCCCTCCGGGGATGTCGAAGGAGTAGGGGCAGACGAGGCCGATCCGCATCAGGGGGCCGGTGCCGAGCTCGTCGTGGCCACCGTGCGCGCCGGGTCGAGGTCCTCGACGAAGACCCGCTGCATCATGTGCCAGTCGGCCGTGTGCTCCCTGATCGGCTCCTCGAGGTATGCCGCGCACGCCTGGGTGAGCGCGCGGACCTGGGCCGCCTGCTCCTCCGGCGTGAGGTCGGGCGCCGGCGCGCAGCTCGGGCGGATCCGGTCGGAGAAGCGGACCACGGTGCGATAGCCGGCGGCCCCGCGCTCGGGGGCCTCGTGCTCGTAGGTGATCGACGCGGCATACAGCGGGGCACCGGTGACAAGCGAGAGCAGGGCCGGGCCCTTGGCCATCCGCGCCCGGCGGCCGAAGAACTCGACCTCGACCCCGTTGCTCGTGAGATCACGGTCGGCGACGAGGGCGACGAAGTCGCCGCGACCCACCGCCGCGCGCAGTCCGACGAACGGGTTGGAGCCCCCGGTGAGCGGGAGGATGGTCATCCCCAGGCGCTCGCGGAAGGCGAGGAATTCCTGAAAGATCGCCTCCGGCCGCAGCCGCTCGGCCACGCTCGTCACCGGTGCGAGGTGACCGGCCGACCAGGCGCCGGCGGCGTCCCAGTTGCCCAGGTGGGCGAGGAAGATCACCGCCGAGGTGCCGGCGGCGAGGTCCGCACGGACGGCGCCGTCGTTCTCCGCGCGCACGGCGGCCGCGAGTTCCTCCGGGGAGCGGTCGGGCAACCGGAATGCGTCGCAGAAGTAGCGCAGATAGGAGCGCATCCCGTCGCGGACGAGCAGGTCCAGCGCCACGTCGTCGAGCTGGGGCCGCACCCGGGCGTAGTTGGCCCGCATCCGGTCGATGCCCTTGCCACCGCGGCGCGCCTGTACGTCGGCGATCCGCTCGAACGCCGCGTATGCCGCTCCGGCGGGCATCCGTCGGACGGCACCCCACCCACCCCGGTAGGCGACGATCTCGGCGCGCCCCCGCACCGAGGCGATCAGGTCGGCGGGGCCCATCAGCCGGTCTCGGCCGGGGGGAACGCCTGACGATGCACGGTGGCCATCCGCTGGATGACCGTGACCAGGCTGGCCAGGGCCAGCAGCGCGAGGACGACGGTGAGCACCACCGTGGGTAGGCCGAGGCCGACCAGACCGGTGGCGAGCAGCACGGCCAACAGCCGGTCGGCCCGCTCGGCGATCCCGACGTTGCAGGTCATGCCCAGGCCCTCGGCCCGGGCCTTGGCATAGGACACGACCATGCCGAGGATGAGACAGGCGAGCGCGAGGCCGGCCATGAGCAGCGACGCCCCGGGCCCGGCGTAGTAGAGCACGAGTCCGCCGAAGATCGCCGCGTCGCCGACCCGGTCGAGGGTGGAGTCGAGGAAGGCCCCCCACACCCCCTGACGGCCGGACAGGCGCGCCATCACACCATCGACGTTGTCGCTGAAGATGAACGCGGTGATGACGAGAGTGCCGACGAGGAACTCCCCACGGGGGTAGAAGGCGAGGGCGCCGAAGCAGACCCCGAGGGTGCCGACGACGGTGACGACGTCGGGGCTGATGCCGAGGGCGAGGAATGCCTTGGCGAACGGCGTCATCACCGTGGTCCAGGTCGTGCGCATGAGCCGGTTCAGCATGGTGACGCCAGCCTAGGGGTATGCCGCGGCACCGCCGGTATGCCGCGCGGCATACCGCTGGCCCGCGCTGTGCCCGCCGCAGGAGGGGCTCAGCCGTCCCAGGTGGCGGCGAGCCGGGCACGCACGTCCTCGAGGAGCACCGGCAGCGCCTTGGTCTGACCGATGATCGGCAGGAAGTTCGAGTCGCCACCCCATCGGGGGACGACGTGTTGGTGCAGGTGGGCGGCGACACCGGCTCCGGCGACCGGACCCTGGTTCATCCCGACGTTGAAGCCCATCGGTGCCGAGGTGGCCGAGAGCGCGCGCAATGCAGTCTTGGTCATCGCGGTGAACTCGGCAGTCTCGGCGTCGGTGAGGTCGAGGTAGAGCGGGACGTGCCGGTAGGGGCAGACGAGAACGTGCCCGGGGTTGTAGGGGAAGAGGTTCATCACGACATAGCAGTGCTCGCCCCGAGCGACGATGAGGCCCTCGGCGTCGCCGCGCTGCGGTGCCGCGCAGAACGGGCAGCCCTCGCCCGCGTCCGCGGTCGGCCTGGGGCCTTGGATATAGGCCATCCGGTGCGGCGTCCAGAGCCGTTCGAAGCCGTCGGGGGTCCCGACGAACTCCTCGGCGGGCTCGACGTCTGCGGTCACGGGACGAGTCTAGGCACCGGGCTCCGGAGGCACACCGGCGACCATTCCTGCGACCCGGTCAGACCTGGGCCCGGGTGCGGATCGCCGCGAGGATCTCTTCGATCGCCTGCTCGACCGGTATGCCGTTCCGCTGGCTGCCGTCGCGCATCCGGAAGGACACCGCCCCGGCGGCACGGTCCTCCTCGCCGGCGATGAGGATGTAGGGCACCTTGGACTTGCTCGCGTTGCGGATCTTCTTGGGGAAGCGGTCGTCCGAGCCGTCGAGCTCCACCCGCACCCCCTGCAGCGCGAGCCGGTCGAGGACCCCGGTGAGGTAGTCGGCATATTCCTCGGCGACCGGTACCCCGAGCACCTGCACGGGCGAGAGCCACACCGGGAAGGCACCGGCGTAGTGCTCGGTGAGCACCCCGATGAAGCGCTCGATCGAGCCGAACTTCGCCGAGTGGATCATCACCGGCTGCTGGCGGGTGCCGTCGGCGGCCTGGTATTCCAGCCCGAAGCCGGCCGGCTGGTTGAAGTCGTACTGGATCGTCGACAGCTGCCAGGTGCGCCCGATGGCGTCCTTGGCCTGCACCGAGACCTTGGGTCCGTAGAACGCCGCGCCGCCCGGGTCGGGGACCAGGTCAAGCCCCGACGCGGCGCAGGCCTCCTCGAGGATCCGGGTGGCCTCGGCCCACTGCTGCTCGGAGCCGATGAACTTGTCCTTCTTGGAATCGTCCCGCGTGGACAGTTCGAGATAGAAGTCGTCCAGCCCGAAATCGCGGAACAGCCCGAGGCAGAAATTGAGCAGGTGTGTGATCTCGTCGGCCGCCTGCTCCTTGGTCACGTAGGAGTGGCTGTCGTCCTGGGCGAAGCCGCGCACCCGGGTGAGGCCGTGCACGACGCCGGATTTCTCGAAGCGGTAGACCGACCCGAACTCGAACAGCCGCATCGGCAGGTCGCGGTAGGAGCGCCCGCGCGACCGGTAGATGAGGTTGTGCATCGGGCAGTTCATCGCCTTGAGGTAGTAGTCGCTGCCCTCCATCTCCATCGGCGGGAACATGGTGTCGGCGTAGTAG
>JAKPEG010000034.1 GCA_029552065.1 Actinomycetes bacterium | reverse complement strand
GGTCGACATCGAGCACGTCGACCACATCCTCGACATGCGTCGCTACCAGAACCTCATCGCGAGCGCCTTCCCGGGCGAGTTCGCCACCCTCTACAAGAACCTCGAGAAGAACTCCAACCCGTGGGGGCTCGCGCCGCGGCTGCGGATGGACTGGGCCAAGACCCTCGACTTCGAGGTACCGGTCGTCGGCGGCGACGTCGAGAACCTCGCCGAGGTCGACTACCTCTTCTGGGTCGGCTGCGCCGGGGCCTTCGAGGACCGCGCCAAGCGCACGTCGCGGGCGGTCGCCGAGCTGCTGCACACGGCCGGCGTCACCTATGCCGTGCTCGGGGACGGTGAGGCCTGCACCGGTGACTCCGCACGCCGCTCGGGCAACGAGATCCTCTTCCAGATGCTCGCGATGCAGAACGTCGAGATGCTCAACGAGGTCGGCGCGACGAAGATCGTCGTCACCTGCGCGCACTGCTACAACACGTTGAAGAACGAATACCCGCAGCTGGGCGGCAATTACGAGGTCGTCCACCACACCCAGCTGCTCAACCGACTGGTCCGCGAGGGTCGCCTCACTCCCGTCTCCCGCCCCGGCGAGTCGGCGGGTTCCAAGGACGCCTCGACCGCGGCGAGCGTGACCTACCACGACCCGTGCTACCTCGGCCGGCACAACCACGTCTACGCCCCGCCGCGCGAGCTGCTCGAGGCCCTGCCCGGGGTGACGATGACCGAGATGCCGCGCCACGAGATGCGCTCGTTCTGTTGCGGTGCCGGTGGCGCCCGGATGTGGGCCGAGGAGCAGCTCGGCACCCGGATCAACCTCAACCGCACCGGTGAGGCCATCGCCACCGGGGCCAAGCGGATCGCCGTCGGCTGCCCCTTCTGCAAGGTCATGCTCTCCGATGGGGTCAACAAGTTCGTCGAGACCGGCGAACTCGGCGAGGGCGAGGTCGAGGTGGTCGACGTCGCCCAGATGCTGCTCGCTGCGGTCCGCCGCGGTGCGGAGCCCGTGCCGACCGCGTAGCCGCGTCCCGGCGTTTGCCCGCCCCGAGCGGGGCCATTGTGTGCGGTCATCGCCCTTCAGGGGCGATGACCGCACACAATGAGGAGCCGTCTCGGCCCCGACGGCTCAGGCGAGGCCGAGCTTGGTGAGCCATTCCTTGGCGACGACCTTGGCGTCCTTCTTGTCCACGTCGACCTGCTTGACCAGGTCGGTGAGCGTGGCCGTGTCGAGCTTGGCCGACACCGCGTCGAGGGCCTTGCTCACCGTGTCGGTGACCTTGTCCTTGCGCACGAGCGGCACGACGTTGTCGGAGCCGAACAGCAGCTTGGGGTCGGCGAGGGTGACGAAGCCGTTGGCCGAGATCGAGGGGTCGGTGGAGAAGATGTTCGCCGCCTGGGCCTGACCGTTGAGCAACGCGTCGACGATCGCCTTGCCCTTGAGCGGTCGGAAGTCCTTGGGCTCGAAGCCGTAGTCGCTCTTGAGCCCGACCAGGCCCTGCTGGCGGGACTGGAACTCCGGCGGCGCCGCCACGGCCACCTCGGCCTGGTGGGCGACAAGGTCGCCGATCTGGGTGAGCGACCACTTCGCGGCGGTGTCCTTGGTGACGACGATCGAGTTCTTGTCCTCCGCCGCGCTCTTGGCAAGCACCTGCAGGTCGGCCGGCAGCGCCGCCTTGAGGGCGGCATAGACCTCGTCGGACGCCTTGGCCGTCGAGTCCTTCTTCAGATAGGACAGCAGCGAGCCGGTGTATTCGGGGACGATGTCGACCGACTTGTCCGTGAGGGCCTTGAGGTATATCTCGCGGCTGCCGATGTTGGGCCGCGTCGTCGCGGGCACGCCCTTGGCGCTCAGCGCGGCGGCGTAGATCTCGGCGAGCACCTGCGACTCGGAGAAGTCGGCGGCGCCGACGACGACCGCGCTCGACGTGGCCACGGAGCCGCCCGAGCTGGCCGGGCTGGTGGGATTGGAGGTGGCGCCACAGGCGGACAGGCCCAAGGCGGCGACGGCGGCCATCGCGACGAGGGCGCGGCCTGCGAATCGGGTGCGGGTCATGTCAACTCTCTTCCGTGGGGGTGGACAGAGCTCCCGTCGGATCGGGTGCGAGCACCCGACCCTCGGGACGTGCAACACGGTCGGTGCGCGGACGCTTCCCCGACCGGCGGGATCGGTCGGACAGTCCGGGCGACACGGCATACCGGGTGAGCAGGGCAAGCAGCCCGTCGACGACGAGGGCCAGCACCGCGACCAGCACAGCCCCGCCGGCCATCTGCGGGTAGTCCTGCACCGCGAGGCCGTCGATGAGATAGCGGCCCAGCCCGCCCAGGCTCACCGAGGCGGCGATCGTCGCGGTCGCGATGACCTGGAGGGTCGCCGCGCGCACTCCCGAGAGCAGCAGCGGCAGGGCACAGGGCAGCTCGACCCGACGCAGCACCTCGCCGCCGCGCATGCCCATCCCGTATGCCGCGTCGCGTGCCGCCGGGTCGACCGCCCGCACCCCGGCATAGGTGCCGGAGAGCAGCGGCGGGACCGCGAGCAGGACGAGGACGACGACGCTCGGGATGACGAAGGCGAGGTTCGAGGAGATCCGCGGCCCCACGAACATCGACACCGCGAAGAGCAGCCCGAGGCTGGGCACCGCACGGGCGGCATTCGCGACGGTGACCACCCAGCCGCCCCGCCCGGAATGCCCCACCCAGAGCCCGAGCGGAAGCGCGACCGCCGCGGCGAGGGCGAGCGAGAGCAGCGAATAGCCGAGATGTTCGAGCGCCCGCATCGGTATGCCGCGTGCCCCCGACCACTGCTCCGGCGCCACCAACCAGGCCCAGATCCCCGCGAGCATCCGCCCTCACCCCGCCGCGCGGGCGCGCGCCCACGGGGTGAGGGCCCACTCCCCGGCGCGGATCGCCAGGTCGAAGCCGAGGGCGAGCAGGACGCAGGCGACAATGCCGACGCCCACCTCGAGCGGGAAGGAACGTTGGTAGCCGTCGGTGAGGTAGTAGCCGAGCTGCGGATAGCCGACGAGTGAGGCCACCGACACGATGCTCACGTTGGAGACCGCGGCCACGCGCAGGCCCGCAGCGAGCACGGGCACCGCGAGCGGCAGCTCGATCGACCAGGCGCGGCCGAGGCGCCGATAACCCATCGCCGTGGCCGCGAGCGCCGTCGACTCGGGGACCGAGCCGAGCGCGTCGACGACCGAACGGACCAGAAGCGCGACCGTGTAGATCGTCATCGCGACGTAGACGTTGACCGGGTCGAGGATCCGGCTGCCGAGGACGAGCGGCATGAGGATGAACAGGGCCAGGCTCGGGATCGTGTAGAGCAGGCCGCTGCCGCCGACGATGAGCGCAGCGATCCGCGGCTGCCTGGCAGCGAGCCAGCCGAGGGGCAACGCGAGCAGGAGCCCGACGAGCAGCGGTATGCCGGCGAGCAGGGCATGCGCGACCGCGTAGCCGCCGATGTCGCCGAGATGGTCGAGGACCCAGCTCACGAGGGGCCACTCCGGTCGGTCCGCAGCGCGGCCAGCACCTGCTCGGCATGGATCGTGCCGGCCAGGCGGCCGTCGGGATGGGCGAGCACCCCGCGGCCCGAGGGGGCCGAAAGGGCGGCGTCGAGGACCGCGCGCAGGGAGCCGCGAAGACGGGCCACCGTGCCGCCGCGATGCAGGTCGGTCGCCGCGATCGGCGCATGGAGTCGATCCGGCTCGACCCACCCGACCGGCGCGCCCGCCTCGTCGACGACGAGCAGCCAGCGGTCGGTCGTCGCGGCGCGCGCCTCGGCGGCGGTCGCGCCGAGCGGCACGGTCGGCTCGGGCTGGATCGGCAGGTCGGGTGCGGCACGGAAACCGAGCGCCCGATAACCCCGGTCGCGTCCGACGAAGTCGGCCACGAAGTCGTCGACCGGGTCGGCGAGCAGCCGCGCGGGAGTGTCGACCTGGGCGAGTCGGCCGCCGACCCGCAGCACCGCCACCTGGTCGCCGAGTGTGATCGCCTCGTCGATGTCATGGGTGACGAAGAGGATGGTCTTGCCCAATTCGCGCTGCAGGCGCAGGAATTCGTCCTGCAGCTGCTCCCGCACGATGGGGTCGACCGCGGAGAAGGGCTCGTCCATGAGCATGACCGGCGGGTCGGCGGCAAGGGCCCGCGCCACCCCGACCCGCTGCTGCTGGCCACCGGAGAGCTGTGCGGGATAGCGGGTGGCGAGCGTGGGGTCGAGACCGACGAGGTCGAGCAGCTCGGCGGCCCTCGCTCGAGCCCGGCGCCGGTCCCAGCCGAGCAGGCGGGGTACGGTGGCGACGTTGTCGAGGACGGTGCGGTGGGGGAAGAGGCCGGCATGTTGGATGACATAGCCGATGCCGCGACGCAGCTGCGCCGGATCGAGGGTGGCGGTGTCGCGGCCGTCGAGGGTGATCGTGCCCGAGGTGGGCTCGATCATCCGGTTGACCATCCGCAGGGTCGTCGTCTTGCCGCAGCCCGAGGGCCCGACGAGCACGGTGATCCGCCCTGCCGGGCAGTCGAGAGTGAGCTCGTCGACTGCGATGCTGGGCGGCTGACCCGGCCCACCGGCATACCGCTTGGTGACCCCCGCGAAGCCGATCATCCGACCACGCTAGCCCAGGGGGCCGACAGGCACACCCGGACGTCGACGCTGGGCTCGCGGGTCAGTCGACGCGGTCGAAGCGCAGCGCCGGCGTGTCCGGGCGGATCGCCCGAGCGGCCATGGGGATCGCCTTCACGTATGCCGCGGCCGCCGCGTCGCGGTCCGCACCGGTGAGCAGGTGGCCGGTGGCGGCATACTCGCGGCCCTTGACGAGCAGTCGGGCCGGCTGGGGCGTCCGGAAGGACCGCCACCAACGCTTCTGTTCGTGCTGGCCGACGCCGACCAGCCAGCCGCGGCCGTCCGGCGCGTCGATCGCCCACACCGGTAGGGTGAACTCGCGTCCCGAGCGCGGTCCGACGTAGGTGATGGCGATGGTGTGCCGCCCGGCGAGCGGGCGGAGGGGCGTGTGCAGGAGCCACAGGAGCAGCTTGTTCACGAACGGCCTCGCTCGCGGTCAGAGGTCGGTGCGGTGGAAGTTCTGCCAGGAGCGGCTCGCGGTCGGGCCGCGCTGGCCCTGGTAGTGCGAGCCGTAGGTGCCCGATCCGTAGGGGTGTTCGGCCGGGCTGGAGAGCCGGAAGAAGCACAGCTGACCGATCTTCATCCCGGGGTAGAGCATGATCGGCAGGGTCGCGACATTGGACAGTTCGAGGGTGACATGCCCGGAGAAGCCGGGGTCGACGAAACCTGCCGTCGCGTGGGTGAGCAGGCCCAGCCGGCCGAGGCTCGACTTGCCCTCGACCCGCGCGGCGAGGTCGTCGGGCAGGCTCACCGTCTCGAGCGTCGAGCCGAGGACGAACTCGCCCGGGTGCAGGACGAAGGCCTCCTCGAAGGTGTCGCCCCTGGGCGCGTCGGGCCCGCCGACCTCGACGAGCCGGGTGAGGTCGGGCTGCTCGGCCGCTGGGTCGATGTAGGGATAGCGGTGGTTGTCGAAGAGCCGGAAGTACTTGTCCAGCCGCACGTCGACGCTCGAGGGCTGCACCATCCCCGGGTCCCAGGGGTCCAGCCGGACGCGTCCGGCCTCGACTTCGGCCCGAATGTCCCGGTCGGAGAGGAGCACGAGGGTGAGGCTATCGCGGGCGGTGGGCGGACGGCATATTCCCGTCGAGCGGACCAGGGGTGTCGATTACGTGAGAGTCTGCACCGCCCAGCGGTGCACAGTCTCACGAACTACGGACCCCTGCTGGTTCGGCCGGCCGGCGGACTCGCGGGTCAGGGTGGCGGCCGTCCTCGTGCCGCCGCAGGTGGGCTAGACTGCCGTCTCGGCCCAGCCGGGCGATCCCCAGGCTTGGGCTGCGCGAGCGTAGCTCAATGGTAGAGCGCTAGCTTCCCAAGCTAGATACGCGGGTTCGATTCCCGTCGCTCGCTCTCGCATTCCTCACCGTGACTCGTGGCAGCACACGAGGACGTCAGATCATCGCGCTCGCCATGCCCGCGACGTAGGGGACGAGCCACAGGCCCCACACGCCGAGCGAGAAGCGGTGGAAGCCCACCAACTCGTTCTCCCGGCCGCGCAGGAGCACGACGATCGCCCACGCCGCGTGTGCGGCCATAAGCAGCAGAGCCAGTCCCCCGGTCCAGGCCATCACCACGCTCAGCTGCCCGGCCACGCCCCCGGAGCGGCCGCCGCCCGACTCGGCGATCCCCTTCATCACCCACGTCCCCGAGGCATCGCAGACGAGGCCTGCGACGAAGGTGGCCGCATGCCACCAACGCAGGCGGCCACCGATGCGCTCGGCCCACACGCCAGTGGAGTAGAGGACGAGAGCACCGGTGATGAGAACGATCGCAATGGCCAACATGGGATGATGCTGACACTTGTGTCGATATCTTGTCAACGCGATGTCGGGAAAATCGCCCGGGCCCACCCTCGGCCCGCGATGAGTCCGCCGCCAGTTCCGCCCCGCGTGACGAGGATCATGCGGCGACTGGGACTTGCGACCCGCTCGGGAGCCGACCGCCCGGCATACCGTCGGCAGGTGAGTACGCCCTCGCAACCCGCCCTCCCCTCCGATCTCGAGATCGACCGGTCGACCGCACTGCGGCCGATCGAGGAGGTGGCCGCCGGAACCGGGCTCCCCCGCGAGCTCGTCGAGCCCTATGGCCGCGACGTCGCCAAGATCTCGCTCGCCGCCCGCGAGGCCCTCGCCGACCGCCCACCGGCCGCCGTGGTCGTCGTCACCGCGATCACGCCGACCCCGCTGGGCGAGGGCAAGACGACGACGGCGGTGGGTCTGGCCCAGGGGCTCGCCCGGATCGGCCACCGCCCGGTGCTCACCCTGCGCCAGCCCTCGATGGGCCCGACCTTCGGGATCAAGGGCGGGGCGGCCGGCGCGGGCTACTCCCAGGTGCTGCCGATGGAGCGGCTCAACCTCCATCTCACCGGCGACTTCCACGCGGTCACCGCGGCACACAACCTGCTCGCCGCGATGGTCGACAACCACCTCCATCACGGCAATGCCCTCGGCATCGACCCGCGCAACATCTCCTGGCGTCGAGTGCTCGATGTCAACGACCGCTCGTTGCGCAACGTCATCGTCGGGCTGGGCGCGCGCCTCGACGGCGTGCCCCGGCAGGCCGGCTTCGACATCACGGCGGCGAGTGAGGTCATGGTCGTGCTCGCGCTGGCCACCTCGCTCGCCGACCTGCGGGCGCGGCTGGGTCGCCTTGTCGTCGGCTACACCTATGCCGGTGGGCCGGTGACCGCGGAGGACCTCCAGTGCGCGGGGGCGATGGCCGTCATCCTCAAGGACGCGCTCATGCCCAACCTCCTGCAGACGGTCGAGCACGTGCCGACCCTCGTGCACACCGGGCCGTTCGGCAACATCGCGACCGGCAACTCCTCGGTCGTCGCCGACCAGATCGGCGTGCGGATGGGTGACCTGCTGCTCACCGAGGCAGGATTCGGTGCCGACATGGGCCTCGAACGCTTCGTCAACGTCAAGAGCCGGGTGAGTGGCATCCGGCCGAGCGCGGCGGTCGTCGTCGCGACGGTCCGCGCGCTCAAGGCCCACTCTGGCCGCTTCCGGATCGCCGCCGGGCGGCCGCTGCCCCCCGAGCTGCTCGCCGAGGACGTCGACGCGGTCGAGGCCGGGATGGCCAACCTGCGTGCCCACCTGGAGATCGTCCGTGGCTTCGGGCTGCCGGCCGTGGTGGCGATCAACGCCTTCCCCACCGACCACGACTCCGAGCACGACGCGATCACCAAGGCGGCGCTCGACCTCGGCGCTCGGGTCGCCGTCGGCAGCTACGTGGCCAACGGCGGGGCCGGCGCGCTCGAGCTGGCCCGCGAAGTCGCGGCGGCAGCGGCGCAGCCGGTCGACCTGCGGTTCAGCTACGACCTCGACGAACCGCTCACGGGCAAGATCGAGGCGGTGGCCCGCCGGGTCTACGGCGCCGCCGGAGTCGACCTGGCGCCCGAGGCGGCGGCGGCGTTGCGCCGCTTCGAGGCGCTCGGCTTCGGGTCGCTGCCCGTCGTCGTGGCCAAGACACATCTCTCGATCTCGTCCGACCCGACCCTGCTCGGCGCCCCCTCGGGCTGGCGGCTGCCGGTGCGCGAGGTCCGCCTGGCCGCGGGTGCCGGCTACGTCTACGCGATCAGCGGCGAGATGCGCACGATGCCGGGCCTGTCGACGCAGCCCGCGGCGACCCGGATCGACCTCGACGCCGACGGGC
Source organism: Actinomycetes bacterium (assembly GCA_029552065.1). Lineage (GTDB taxonomy): Bacteria > Actinomycetota > Actinomycetes > Actinomycetales > Dermatophilaceae > Phosphoribacter. Next base: position 2,922 of record JAKPEG010000034.1, on the reverse strand, counting down.
AGGTCGTCGGGCTCAGCTGAGCGCCCAACCTCGCCCCCGGCGGCGGCACGCCCCACTCACCGGGCAAGGTCGACCACCGTCACCCCGGGGTATGCCGGTGGCCCACCGAGTGCGGCCAGGGCGGCGCCCGCCTCGGAAAGACCGATCACCCGCCCGACGAGCCGACCGAGGTCCAGCCGACCGGTGGTGACCAGGTCGAGCAGACCCGGGTAGTCGCGCGCCGGCAGCCCGTGGACCCCGAGCACCTCGAGCTCGCGGGCGATCACCCGACCCATTGGGACCGGCGCGAACGCGTGGTCGCCCAGCAGCAGGCCGACTTGGACGTGCCGTCCCCGCGGCCGCAAGCTGAGAACCGAATCGGCACACACCGCAGGCGAACCGATCGCATCGATCGACACGTGCGGGCCTCCGTCGGTGGCCTCGACGAGTTGGGCCACGAGGTCCCGCCCGGGCGCGAAGGTCGCCTCGGCGCCGAGCGCCGCCGCCTGCTCCCGCGCCGCCGCCGAGCCGTCGACACCCAAGACCCGCGCACCGAGTGCCACGCCCAGCGCGACCGCCGCGAGGCCGACCCCGCCGCACCCGTGGACGACGAGCCACTCGCCTGGCGCCACCCGCCCCACTCGCACCACCGCCCGGTATGCCGTCGCGACGCGACATCCGAGCGCCGCCGCCTCGACGAAGCCCAGCTCCGGCGGCAGCGCAACGAGATTGGCGTCGGCGGCGTGGACGGCGACGAGGTCGGCGAAGGACCCCCAGCCGGTGAAGCCGGGCTGAGTCTGGTCGGGACAGACGTGGGTGTCGCCGGCACGGCATACGGCGCAGCGGCCACAACCACACGCGAAGGGGACGGTCACCCGATCGCCGACCCGCCAGCGCGCAACCCCGACACCGACCGCCGCGACCGTGCCCGCGAATTCGTGTCCGGGCACCATCGGCAGCGGCACCGGGTCGTGCCCCATCCAGGCATGCCAGTCCGACCGGCATACCCCGGTCGCCGCGACTCGCACGAGGACCCCGCCGTCCGGGCAGGCCGGGTCGGGCCGCTCGCCGAGGGTCGGCAGCTGGCCGTATGCCGCATAGCTCACCGCCCGCATGGTGCACATTCTGTCCTGCGGCACCGTCCGACGGTGACGACCCCGCGACTGCTGTCGGTGCCGCAGTTGCAGGACAGGGTCGCGCACGTCACGTGACGATGCATCTTGCGCACCGTCGACGCAGGCGTGTATGGTCCGAACCGGGTTCGACGGCTGAACCCACAGGGTTGTTACTCGAGTTCATTCGAGGCAAGACCTGAGACGCACTCCGGTGCGGCTCAGGTCTTTTTTGTTGTCTCAGAGCATTTTCCGCACTAGGAGACGGGATACGCCGATGGCTTCGGTGGACTACACGTCCCTCGCCCCACAGATCTTGGTCAAGGTCGGCGGCGAGGAGAACATCGCAAGGATGGCGCACTGCGCGACACGCCTGCGCCTCACCCTGAAGGACGACACGAAGGCCGACAAGGCTGCGGTCGAGAAGCTGCCCGGCGTCATCACCGTGATGCCTGCGGGTGGCCAATTCCAGATCGTCATCGGCAACAACGTGCCCATCCTCTATGAGGAGCTGACCAGGATCACGAAGCTCGGCGACGCCGCCGGCGGGAGCGAGGACGGCCCCCGGGGCAGCCTGCTCAACCGGTTCATCTCGCTCATCAGCTCGATCTTCCTGCCCTCGCTCTGGCCGCTCGCCGGTGCGGGCCTGCTCAAGGCCTTCCTCAGCCTGTTCACCAATCTGGGATGGCTGAGCGCGAAGGGCACGACCTACACGATCCTCAGCGCCGCCGCCGACGCGATCTTCTACTTCCTGCCGATCTTCCTGGCGGTGAACGCAGCCAAACGCTTCAAGAGCAACGTGTTCACCTCGATGGCGGTCGCCGGCGGGCTCGTCTACCCCAGCATCGTGGCCTTGACGTCGGCCGAGGCGCCGGTCGACTTCCTGGGCATCCCCGTGGTCGCGATGAACTACACGAGCTCGGTCATCCCGATCATCATCGCCGTGTGGCTGCAGAGCTATCTCGAGCGCTTCCTCAACAAGCTGCTGCCGTCGTGGCTGCGCAATTTCGGCACGCCCCTCGTCGTCATGCTCGTCATGCTGCCGTTCGTCCTGTTGACCATCGGCCCGCTCACCACCTACGCGGCCCGCGGGATCTCCGCCGGAGTCAACGCAGTCTTCGGCTTCGCCCCGTGGCTCGGCGGCGCCATCATGGGCGGCCTCTGGCAGGTCTTCGTCCTGTTCGGCCTGCACTGGGGCTTCGTCCCGATCATGATCAACGACCTATCGACCCAGGGCTACTCACTGTTGTCCGGCCCCCTCATGGCTGCCGTACTCGCGCAGGCGGCCGCCACCTTGGCCGTCGTGCTCCGCTCCCGCAGCGCCAAGCGTCGCGAGGTGGCCGGACCGTCGGCGGTGTCCGGCTTCGTCGCCGGCGTGATCGAGCCCGCCATCTATGGTGTCAACCTGCCACTCAAGGTCCCCTTCTACAGCGGCATCGTCGGCGGCGCCCTCGGTGGCGCGATCGCCTCGGCGGGCGGCAGCGCGGCCAACGGCTTCGTGTTTCCCTCCCTGCTGGCCATCCCGGCATACATGACCGTCGGCAACTTCGCCCTACAGATGATCGGCGCCACGGTCGCCATCGTCATCGGGTTCGTCGGCACCTTCCTGTTCGCCCCGCGGGAGCAGCCCGATGCCGAAGAAGCGACCGACGACGCGCCGGCGCCGGCCGTCGCCACCCCGGCCACTGCCGGCTCGACGATCGCCCTCGGCGCCCCCGTGGCCGGCACGATCGTCCCGCTGACCGAGGTCAAGGACAAGGTCTTCGCGTCCGAGAAGATGGGCCGCGGTCTGGCCGTCATGCCCAGCGACGGCACGATCGTCTCGCCGGTC
>JAKPEG010000031.1 GCA_029552065.1 Actinomycetes bacterium | reverse complement strand
GGCTGACGGCGCGGGGCTGGACGTGACCGGCTGGCTGGTCGTCGGGCTGGGCAACCCTGGCCCGCGCTATGCCGGCAACCGACACAACGTCGGCGCCATGGTCGTCGGCGAACTCGCCCGCAGGTATGCCGGTGGCACCGGGAGCGCCGCGCGTGGCGAGCCGGTGACCACGACCGACCTCACCCCGCTCAAGGCACACAAGGCGCGCGCCCATGTGGCCGCCCTGCGGCTGGGCACCGGGCCGACAGGAGCGCCCGGGCCGGCCGTCACGGTGGCCGTGCCCGCGGCATACATGAACGAGTCGGGCGGGCCGGTGAAGGCGCTCGCGCTCTACTACGGCGCCGACCTGGACCATCTCGTCCTCGTCCACGACGACCTCGACCTGCCCGCCGGCACGGTCCGGCTCAAGCAGGGCGGCGGCGAGGGCGGGCACAACGGCCTCCGCTCGGTGAGTTCGGCGCTCGGCAGCCGCGACTACCTGCGGGTGCGGGTGGGGATCGGGCGCCCTCCCGGCCGGATGGATCCGGCGGACTTCGTCTTGCGCGACTATTCGCCGAGCGAGCGGGCCGAACTGCCGTTCACCGTCTCGGACGCGGCGGACGCGGTCGAACTCCTGCTCGGCCAGGGTCTGCTCGCCGCGCAGCAGCGCTTCCATTCCCCGGCATAGGGTGGCGCCCATGCAGCCACGTCGGGTCGCGCGTCGGATCCTCGGGGAGCCGCTCACGCGCCGGGTGCGGCTGTTGGCCGGAGGCACCGTTCCGGAGGGTCCGAGCGGTCTGCGTGCCGGGGCCCGGCCGGGTGGGGGGAGCCTGCGCCGCGCGTTCGATCGGCTCCCGGCCCCGTTGCGGCGGGCCGACCTCACCGACTGGGCATGGCATTTCGGCACCGACAAGTGGGGTTCGCACTGGTATACCCCGCACTACGAGCGCCACCTCGGGCACCTGCGCCGGAAGCGGTTCACGCTCCTGGAGATCGGCGTGGGGGGCTACGACTGGGGGGCCGGCGGCGAGTCGTTGCGGATGTGGTCGGCCTTCTTTCCCCGGGCCCGGATCGTCGGCCTCGACCTGGTCGACAAGACCCGGCTGAGCCGGGGACGGGTGGTCGTCCGTCGGGGAGACCAGACCGACCCCGAGCTGCTGCGCTCTCTCGTCACGGAATTCGGCCCGGTGACCGTCGTCGTCGACGACGGCAGCCACCGACCCGAGCATGTGCGCGAGACCTTCCGGATCCTCTTCCCCCTCCTGCCCGACGGCGCGTTCTACGCGATCGAGGACACCCAGACCTCCTATTGGCCGGGGTGGGGCGGCAGCCTCGACCGGTCGGATCCGACGACGACCATGGGACTGGTGAAGGACCTGCTCGACGGGCTCAACCACGAGGAATTCCTCGTCGCCGACGCTGCGCCGTCGGCGACGGATCGCACGGTGCGGGCGGTGCACTGCTATCACAACCTCGTCGTCATCGAGAAGGGCGACAACGAGGAGGGGAGCAACCGGGAGCTCGTGCCGGGCAAGGAGGGGGCTCCGGCGTGAACGCCATGACCGGGTCTGCGCCGTCGGTGCCTTCGGTGACCGTCGCCGTCATCACCTACCGTCGGCCCGAGCACGTGCGCATCTGCCTGGCCCACCTTGCCGCCCAGACCCGCCGGCCCGACCAGGTGCTCGTCGTCGACGCCTCGCCCGACGGGGCCACCCGCGCGGTCGTGGCCGAGGAGGGGGCGGCGGTCGCGGCGGCATACCTGCGCAACGACGCGGGGGCGGGCACGATGGCGACCTCGCGGGCGATCGCGCTCGCGGCGACCACGAGCGAGATCCTCGCCTTCCTCGACGACGACGCCTAT
>JAKPEG010000021.1 GCA_029552065.1 Actinomycetes bacterium | reverse complement strand
GGTCGACTCTCTCGGTGGGGGTTGTAGGTCTGTTGTGCTCTGCCTGTGACATTTCTGTGAGAGATCCTGTCAGTCATGGTGTCGCGACAGGGCGATGACAGGAAGGTCACAGGGTCGATCGCGAGCGTGTGGCCAGGTCGTTTCCCGACCGCTCGATCGCTCGACCCGATGTCGCCACCGCACGGAGGTATGCCGTGACCCAGCTGCCCGAGGCCCGTTTCCCGGGCGCGCCCGAGGAACCGCCCGCAGCGTCGAGCGCTGCGTCCCCTGCGGGGTCGCCCGGCGCGACCTCCGCAGCGCCGACGCGACGCTGGAGTGGACGCACGACCGCGCTGGTCGCGGTCGGCGTCCTGGGCCTGTCCGGGGCCACCGCCGCCGTGGCAGCCGCCGCCACGCCACAGGGCATCTCCGCCCCGAGCGACGGGCGCAGCGGCCCCGGTGGTGCTCCCGGTGGCAACCAGGGAGGACGTGGCGGACCGGGCGGGTCCAACCCGGGCCAGCGGGGACAGTTCCCGGGGCAGGGGAGCCCTGCGCAGGGCCAGCTGCCCGGGCAACCGGTCCAGGACGGCGGGTCGGACCAGGGGACCGCCTCGACGACCTGAACCACGGCGCGCAGGTGCGTGGACGGCATACGTCGTCGTCGTGGCGGGCCGTCGCCGGAGAATCTCCACCCGCCCTGGTTCCCTTCGTCGGTGCCGCGCACTACCCTCGCCTGATCACGCGTCGCTCCCCCGCGACGCGATATCGGCTCGAGGAGATCCATGTCCCGTCGCCTAACCTCAGTCATCCGCCGCCGCCTGCTCGGGGTGGGCCTCGCCGGCCTCACCGCCCTCGTCCCAGCCGCCCTCGTCGCTTCGCCGAGCGCGGTCGCCGGCCAGCCCGCGTCCGGAGCCGATGCCGACGGTGACCGCGGCGACCGCCACCACAGCGACCCGTGGGGCCGGACGGTCGACGTCCAGCTGCTCTCGTTCAACGACTTCCACGGCAACCTCGAACCGCCGAGCGGCTCGTCGGGTCGGCTGATCATCGACCACGCCCTGCCGGCCGGGGCCCTCAAGCCCACCGACATCACCACCGACACCCTCACTCCGCCGGGAGTGGGCGGGGTCGAATACCTCGCCACGCACCTGGCGGCAGCCCGGGCCGGTCACCCCTATTCGCTCACGGTGGCCGCGGGTGACCTCATCGGCGCGTCTCCACTGCTGTCGGCGGCCTTCCACGACGAGCCGACCATCGAGGCGATGAACGCCCTGCACCTGGACGTCTCGGCGGTCGGCAACCACGAGTTCGACGAGGGCTACAAGGAGTTGCAGCGGATGCAGCGAGGTGGCTGCATCGACGACGGCGACGGTGCCAACAACCAGAACTCGTGCGCCGCGCACACCTTCGCCGGCGCTGACTTCAGCTACCTCGCCGCCAACGTGAAGTATGCCGGGACCAACCGGACGATCCTGCCGGCATACGCCGTCAAGGAGATGCGTGGGGTGAAGATCGGCTTCATCGGGATGACCCTGCGCGACACCCCGTCGATCGTCACCGCCTCCGGTGTGGCTGGGCTGTCGTTCAGCGAGGAGGTTGCCACGGCCAATGCGCTCGTGCCCGTGCTCAAGCGCCAGGGTGTCAACGCGATCGTCGTGCTCATCCACCAGGGTGGCTCTCCGGGCCAGCAGACGTGGTACGACGCCAACGGCACGGCATACAAGGTCAACCCCACCTACAAGGTGACCTGCAGCGCCGACGGACAGCTCGACCCGGCTTCCCCGATCATCCCCATCGCCAAGGGCCTCGACCCGGCGATCGACATGGTCATCTCCGGACACACCCACCAGCCCTACGTGTGCGACATCCCGGACCCGGCCGGCAATTCCCGCTTGGTGACCTCGGCGTCGTCGTTCGGGCGGCTGTTCACCGAGACGACGCTCACCTATGACCGGCGCACCCAGGACATCGTCCGCACCTCCGTCTCCGCGACGAACATGCTCGTCACCCGCAAGGTGGCGAAGGACCCCGCGCAGAGCACGATCATCTCCACCTACAAGACCCTCGTGCGCCCGATCGCGAGCAAGGTCGTCGGGCACATCACCACCGACGTCACGCGGGGCGCGAGCGCGGGTGGCGAGTCCGCGCTCGGCGACCTCATCGCCGATGGCATGCTCGCCGACCCGAGCACGACCACCGGCGGCAAGGCACCGGTGCTCGCCCTGATGAACCCGGGCGGCATCCGCACCGATCTCACCTTCACCAACTCGCCCTATGGGGAGGCGCTGGGTGACGTCACCTTCGACGAGGCCTTCACGGTGCAGCCGTTCAACAACTACCTAGTCTCGCTGGACCTCACCGGCCAGCAGATCTACGACCTGCTCAAACAGCAGGTGACGGGTGGCAACGCCGGGACCGCGAAGAAGATCCTCCAGGTGTCGGCGGGCTTCCACTACACCTTCGACGCCACCGCCGGGGTCGTCGCCGGCAGCGCGTCCCTCGGCGGGGTGCCGATCGACCCGACAGCCACCTACCGGGTCGTGACGAACAACTTCCTCGCCGACGGAGGCGACAACTTCGCCGCCTTCAAGAGTGGGACCAACCAGTACTACGGCGGACTCGACATCGACGCGTTCGCGGCATACCTCACCGCGCACTCGCCCTACACGCCGGGACCGCTCACCCGGATCGGGTGAGCGAGCCCGTCGCTCGACCACCGCGGCGCCGCCCGGGTCACCCGGGCGGCGCCGCGTCCTCGCTCGTCGGGGTGGTCGAGGCCGTCGGGTCTGTCGTGGGGAGTGCGGCGGTGCGCTGGAAGGAGAGGGAGCGGCCCATCGGGAGGAAACCCAGGGCGTCGTTGACGGCGATCATCTGCGCATTGGACTGGGCGTTGAAGGTGTCGACGTGGTGCAGGGCAGGCTCGGCGTCCGCGAGCCAGCGGAGCATGTCGGTCTTGAGGGCCAGGCCCAGCCGGTGGCCGCGGTGGGCCGGCACGACCGACGTGTCGTGTTGGTGTCCCACGGTGGGCTGGTCCTCGTCGACGACGGCGAGCGTGTGCCCGGCGCCGGTGCCGGTCGCCCGGTGCAGTGCCAGCAACTGATAGATCCGCCGGCCGCGCTCGCGCTGGGCGCGCTCGTAGCCGCGAACCCGATCCGCCGTGAAGACCTCGTCCTCCAGATGCAGGTCCTCGTTCGGCGCGTCGTTGATCGCTGTGCGGGCGGCGATGGAGGCGGCGAGCAGTTCGTCGGGCAGCGGTCCCGCGACCCGGACGAGCTGGTAGTCGGCGGCGTGCGCGCGGGCGTGGTCGTATGCCGCGTCCCGCAGCCGGGCGGTGTCGGGGGAGAGGGTGAGCCGACGGCATACCGAGGTGTAGACGTGGACGTAGCCCCGTTCGGCGACCCACGAAGGGGCGGGGACGCTCGCCCACCGGTCGAGGCCGAGCACGGTGCGGCCGTCGACGACCGCGAGATCCTCGAGCCCGTCGAGCAACGCGGCGCCGTGGCCGCGGCGACGGTGCGCAGGGTGGACGGTGAGCTGGAACCACGCGCTGTCGAGGTTGTCCCAGCTGCTCGTGAAGACCCCTCCCACCGCCACGACGCCACCTTCGACGACCCCCACGAGGTATGCCGGTGGGTCACCGTCGAAGCCGTGCCGCAGCATCCCGACGAAGTCCCGCCGGGTCTGTGGGTCCACCCAGGGGACGTCGAGGGCGTCGGCGGCCACGAGCGCGTCGTGGGCGGCGGCGACGAGCCCGGCGTCGTCGAGGTCGAGCTGGTGAAGGTCCACGACAGTCAGGGTGCGCCACCCACCCCCGGTGGGTCGAGTGCTTTTCGGGTCGGCGCCTCCGGCCGAGGTGCGGAAATGGGCCGGTCGGCCGGAGTTGGGTGCGGGGATGGGCCGGTGGACCGGGGTAGGTGTCGGAAATGGGCCGCTGGGAGGCCCTCAGACCGGCCCATATCCGACACCTCGCGGCCGGTGCGGGTGCCGGCGAGGTCAGCCGGCGGTGATCCCGCGTGCGGCGAAGGCATCCCGAACCGCGTCGGCAGCGGCAGCGCCGTCGCGGGCCAACGCCACCCGGTAGGTCGCCGTGGCCGCCGCGTCGAAGCTCGTGTCCGGCGCGTAGTCGAACTGGCTCAGCACGAGCGTCGTGTCCCAGGCTCGCGTGCCGAGGCCGAGACCGGCATACGCCTTGCGGATCTCCCACAACGCCTGCGACCAGATCTGCCCGTCAAAGTGGACCTCGCCGATGGCGTCCTCGACGGTGAGACCGCTCTGGAAGCTGCGGATGCAGTGGACCGGGCCGGGCGTGTAGGACGTCGCGTCCCAGTCCATCGGGCACCCCTCCGGGGCGTTGACCGGCCAGCCGTAGTGTTCGGCGGCATCGAGGCCGACCGTGACCGCGAAGTAGTCGCCCCACGCCTCCCCGATCGAGCCCGCCTGCAGGCTCGCGCCGAAGCCGGGGACCTGCGACTGGTGCACCGCGTGGCCGTATTCGTGGACGATGACCTCCGCGTCCTCTGCGTCGTCGACCCCGCCCTTGCCGAAGCGCAGCCGGAAGGGCTGGTCGGTCTGATAGCTGTTGTCGCCGCCGAACTGGTCGATCTTGAGGTCGAGCGACTGGCGGAGGATGCCGGGGTGGCGCACCTCGTCGAAGCCGAGGCTTTGCAGGTACTCCTGCGCCTGGTTGACCCAGAAGTAGCCCATGACCTGCTCGAACTGGTCGGCGTGCCGGCTGTAGACGAAGGTATTGGTCGCGCTGAAGGCCGGCGTGCCGGTGGCCGACTGCACGGTCACCCAGGCGCCGCGCAGGTAGCCCGAGCCGTCGAGATTGCGCAACTGCACCATCGCGTATGCCGTGTCCGGCACCGCCTTGTCGGCATCGTTCTGGTCGGTGAGGGTCTCGATGCCGGTGGACTGGACCGGGTTGACCATGAACACCTGGGCCGTGCCCGTCGAGGTGCCCGGCGTGGGCTTGGCCGCCTGGGCCGGCGGAGCGAGCAGTGCTGACGCGGCCAGTGCCGAGGTGGTGGCGAGGAGGGCCAGCGTCGAGCGGGTCCGGCGACCGGCGGGGTGGGGGTCCATGGTCACTCCTGTGTGACAGCGGTCCCGCCCGGCGACCTGGTTGCGACCGAGCGGAGGGGTCGGAGACGACCCTAGCCCGTGGGGGCAAGATCGGAGGTGGGTGCGGCAATTGCTCCCCGGGGCGGCATACCGGTTCCGCGGGGAACTGCTCGAGTGGGGAGTTGCCCGGGGCGGGGCGGCATACCGAGCGCGGGGAACTGCTCGAGTGGGGAGTTGCCGGGGAGGGCGAGCGCCGGCAGACAAGGGACGGGGCCCCGGCAGTTGCCGGGGCCCCGTGTCTGGCGGGCGGGTCTGGCTCAGGCCAGGCGTTCCTTGAGCCCGTCGAGCTCGGCACGCAGCTGCGGCGGCACCCGGTCGCCGATCTTGGCGTACCACTCCTCGATGAGCGGCAGCTCGCGGCGCCACTCGTCGGCGTCGACCTCGAGCGCCATGGCGACGTCCTCGGCGGTCATGTCCAGGCCCTCGATGTCGAGTGCGCCCGGTGCCGGCACGAGGCCGATCGGGGTCTCGACCGCGTCGGCCTCGCCCTCGAGCCGCTCGACGACCCACTTGAGCACCCGGCTGTTCTCGCCGTAGCCCGGCCACAGCCACTTGCCGTCCGCGGTCTTGCGGAACCAGTTGACCTGGTAGATCTTCGGCAGCTTGGACTCGTCGTGCTCCTTGCCGACCGTGATCCAGTGGTTCATGTAGTCGCCGGCGTGGTAGCCGATGAACGGCAGCATGGCCATCGGGTCGCGGCGCACCACACCCACGGCTCCCGCCGCCGCGGCGGTGGTCTCCGAGGAGAGGATCGAACCGACGAACGTGCCGTGGGTCCAGTCGCGCGATTCGTAGACGAGCGGCACGGTCGTGGCCCGGCGGCCACCGAAGAGGATCGCCGAGATCGGCACCCCGTCGGGGTTGTCGTATTCGGGGGCGATCATCGGGCACTGCTTGGCCGGCGTGGTGAACCGGGCGTTGGGGTGGGCCGAGACCTCGCCCGATTCCGGCGTCCAGTCGCGGTTCTTCCAGTCGATGAGGTGCGCCGGCTTCTCCTTGGAGATGCCCTCCCACCACACGTCACCGTCGTCGGTGCGGGCGACGTTGGTGAAGATCGAGTTGCCCTTGTCGATCGTGTGCATGGCCATCGGGTTGGTCGAAAGACCGGTGCCGGGGGCGACGCCGAAGAGACCGAACTCGGGGTTGACGGCATACAGGCGGCCGTCCGGGCCGAAGCGCATCCACGAGATGTCGTCGCCGATCATCTCGGCCTTCCACCCGGGGATGGTCGGCTCGATCATCGCGAGGTTGGTCTTGCCGCACTGGCTCGGGAAGGCGCCGCAGACGTAGTGGACCTTCCCCTTGGGGGAGGTGAGCTTGAGGATGAGCATGTGCTCGGCCATCCAGCCCTCGTCCCGGGCCATGGCCGAGGCGATGCGCAGCGCGTAGCACTTCTTGCCGAGCAGCGCGTTGCCGCCGTAGCCGGAGCCGTAGGACCAGATCTCGCGGGTCTCGGGGAAGTGGGCGATGTACTTCGTGTCGTTGCACGGCCACGGCACGTCGGCCTCGCCGTCGGCCAGCGGGGCGCCGACCGAGTGCAGACCCTTGACGAAGCCGGCCTGGCCGGCCTCCATCGCCTCGAGCACGGGGGTGCCGATGCGGGCCATGATGTTCATGTTGACCACGACGTATGCCGAGTCGGTGATCTCCACCCCGTACATGGGGACGGTCGCCTCGAGGTGGCCCATGACGAAGGGGATGACGTACATGACGCGGCCCTTCATGCAGCCGGCGTAGAGGCCCGTCATCGTCTTCTTGAGCTCGGCCGGGTCGATCCAGTTGTTGGTCGGGCCGGCGTCCTCGGGGTTGACCGAGGCGATGTAGGTGCGGTCCTCGACCCGGGCGACGTCACTCGGGTCGCTCGCGCACCAGTAGCTGTTGGGCTTCTTCGTCTCGTCGAGCTTGATGAAGGTACCGCTGTCGACGAGGGCCTGGTTCATGCCCTCGATCTCCTCGGGGGTGCCGGTCACCCAGTGGACGGAGTCGGGCTGGCAGAGGGCGGCCACCTCGTCGACCCACGCGGCCAGCTCCTTGTGCGACGTGCTCATGGACCTTCCCTTTCCCGCGATGTGGTGCGGCGGCACACCCATCGCCTTCGTGTCGGTTGGCGTGGCATGCGGCGCGGGAAACTCTGGCCGGCCTGGCGGCCGTCGCCGCACACCTCGGTCCTGCCCACGGTATCCCGCGGGCAACCCACCGGCATACGGGCAGAATGTCCCGCACTGGTGAGTCCCCTCACAGGCCGTCGGCGCGCTGCCCGGCGGCGGGGTCGGCGCGCCTCGGATTCGCCGCATACGCAGGTATGCCGCTACGCTGGCCCCTCGGTGCACTCGCCCGCGGTCGCCTCGGCGGCTCGGAGGGTGTTGCCCTGCGCCCGTAGCTCAACGGATAGAGCATCTGACTACGGATCAGAAGGTTAGGGGTTCGAATCCCTTCGGGCGCGCCGGCGGACGCGCAGGTCAGCGGGGGTTTGGCGGCCGCACACCCCTTCGGCGGGCGTCCCGCCATCCCTCTACCTGGCCCGCTATCCCGCTGCCCGCGTGCGCCGCGGCCGTCACAACGGTTCTCGGGACGATGCGGGCGTGGACACCAGCGAACCAGTCAGTGGGCGGCGGCGCCGTCGGCGCGGATGCGGGACCCAGCAGGAGCGGCGGCGGGGGGTGTGGGAGGTCCGGGTCCCCACCGGCGAGCAGGTCGGCGGTCGGGCCCGGCAGCGCTCCTACCTCGTGCACGGCACCTCGGCGGACGCCGCCGCGCTGCGGGCCGGCTGGGCGCCCAACCGGTGGTGCCGGCGCCGGCGGTGATCACCGTCGGCGAGCTGCTCGGACCGACGCCATCGACACCCACCTCCACGGCCCGGCCGAGACCCTCTGGCCGGTACCAGAAACGACCGCGATGGCCCGGTGCGCGGGTAGGGCTGCGAGTCCTCGGGCCGCCCAGTGGTGTCGGGGTGGTGGGGTTGACTTGGCACCGGTAGGCATGGCACGGCCCCGACCAGGGGGCCAGAGCGGTCCAGGAGGAAGAGCGTGGCAGCAGTCGGGCAGGCCGGCGGACCGGCACTAGGCGTGTTCCTCGGGGCCCTCCACGACCGAACGCGGGGTCTGTCCCGGGAGGAGCTGCTGGCCGTCCTGGTCGGCCATGCCGAGCGGCTGCCGGCGCCGGACCGGCAGGCGTTCCTCGACATCTTCCCCGACCCGGCGGACGCCCCGGCCGGGTCGGCAGGGACGTCTCGGGCGGACCTGCTGGCCGGGATCGACGCGTTCGCGGCCCGGGTCGCCGCCGGGGAGTATGCCGAGGACGAGGGGTGCCGCTGGGACGGCTACGGCTGGGTCGACGAGGAGGCCGCGGTGTGGGTCCCGGACGCCGACGCCCTGTTCGCCGGGGTCGGCGAGGTGTTCCTTGCCGGCGACCTCGAGGCCGCCCGGGCGGCATACGAGCGGCTGCTGGCGCCGTTCGGGCTCGGCGGTGACGACGACTGGTCGCTGGAGCTGTGGCAGCTGGAGTCCACCGACGTGCCCGAGATGCTGGCCCGGTACCTGCGCTGCGTGTACGAGACGACCGCGGCCGGCGGGCGGGCCGCCGCGGTGCACCGGGCCTGGCTGGACCTGCCCAGCCACCCGACGCTGACCCTGGCCGACCTGTCGGGCACCCGCCGCGAGCCGATGCCCGACCTGGACGCCTTCCTGCCGGGCTGGATCGAGCACCTACTGACCCAGACCGACACGCGGCCGGTGCGTGACCGGGTCCGGCTGCTCGCCGAGGCCGCCACCCTGGCCGGCGGCGTGGACGCGCTGACCGGCCTGGCCGCGCGTCCCGGCCCGCACCAGGGCGGCATCGGCCTGGCCCGTATCAGCGCCCTGACCGCCGCCGGCCGGCAGGAGGAGGCGAGGGCGGCGGCGCGGGAGACCCTCGACCTGCCCGGCGCCGACGCCGCCCACCGGGCCGAGGCCGCCGACCGGCTCGCCGACCTGGAGGCGACCCTGGGCGACCCCGACGCAGCCGTGGCCGCGCGGCGGCGCGCCTGGACCAGCCAGCCCACCCGGGAACGATTGCTCGCGATGGCCGCCGCCAGCTTGGACGCGGGCGTGCTCCCCCAGACCCTCGCCGCCGAGGCCGACGACCTCACCGCCACCGCGAACGCCGCCCCGGCCGGTAGCGGCCCCGACCGGCTCGGCTGCGCGCTGCTAGTGCTCGCCGGCCGCCTCCACGAGGCGACCGCCGCCCTGACCGGCTCCGACCCGCTCGGCTGGCACCACGCCGGCCACCCCGGCCCGGTCGTCCTGCCCGTCCTGTGGGCCGCCGCGCTCGGTGAGGCACCGGCCCCAGAGGCCGGCCACCTCGGGGCGCTGTTCGCCGACATCGACCACGACCCGGCCGCCCTGCCCCGGCTCGAGGACTGGCCCCCCACGGGCGGTCCGACCGCCCGAGCCAAGCCCGCCGGGCCGACCGGGCCGGCCGGGCCCGCCCTGACTGGCCTGCTCGCCGACGCCATCCGTGCCCTGACCGTCGACGCCGATCGCCGCGAGGCATGGCTGGCTGCCGCCGCCGCGGTCACGCACGCGAGGGTCTCCGCGATCGTCTCCGGCAAGCACCGCGGCGCCTACGCCCGCGCCGCGTCCCTGGCCCATGCGCACGCCGAGACCCTCGCCGGCCTCGACCGGGTGGCCGAGGCCCACGCCTACCTCGCCGCCGTGCGGGCCCGCTTCCCCCGGCACGTCGCCTTCCGCCGGGAGCTCGACGACGCCGCGACCACCTCAACCCTGCGCACCCTGCGCACCCGGCGCACCCGGCGCGCCTGAGCGGACGCGGCGGCGGGCTCGCGCACCCGGCGGCGGCCCGCTGGCGGGGTCGTGGGCTTGGGCGCCGTGCGGACGACGCGGCTATGGGTGAGACTGCAGGAGGTGGAGCCCCCCGTGGTACGCGTCCTGGACGTGCCGAGCGCCGCGACCCTGCCCGAGATGCACGAGCTGCTGCAGGCCGGCATCGGCTGGACCGACAGCCACCTGCACAAGTTCGAGGCCGACCAGACCGCTACGGCATACCCGACCTCGATGTCGACGACGACGATCTGCGCGACGAACGGGCCGCCACCCTGCGCGACCTTCCGGCCACATTCGGCTACCCACGCATCCCGACCCCGACCAAGGCTGCCGCCGACGACCAGCAGACGATCCGACGGCTCCGCCAGGTCCTCGAGCCGGATGGCTTCCACGACATCCTCATCGTCGTCAGCACCGCCCTCCTCGCCACCAAGGCCCCGCCACCAGCGTCGACCTCGCCGAAGCAGCCCTGCCCTGGCTGGACCGGTGGGCCATCGACGGACGCCTGCTCAGCCCGGGCGTCCCTGGACGTGTCGGATCGTGCCCTCGATATCCGCGACGCGCGCCCGCAGCGCGGCGATGCGGGCCTCGTCCCACATCAGCGTGGGGTCCGGCTCGACCGAGTCGAGCAGGATCCCGACCGACGCCAACGTCGCGACGCTCCACGGGGCCGCGACCGACGAACCAAAGGGGGAGAGGGTCGTCGTGCTGCGGACGGCCTCCGGGTCGGAGTATCCGCGCACGAGCATGCCCGTCGACACCGCCCCCAAGGTGAGCGAAAGCCGTTCCCACGCATCGGCGTCCGGGCAACGCAGGCGATAGCCGACCAGACTGGTCAACACCTGCAGCGCGGTCGCGCGAGCCTGGGTGAAGCGCCGCTCGGCGTCGCGCAGCTCGCTGGCCACGCGCTCACGCAGGTCGCTGTCGGGCAGCCCGACGTGGGCGGCCCGCAGGGCGGTGTATTGCCTCCACTCGGTCGAGTCGAGCATGGCGAGGAAGTCGGTCTCCATCACGACGCGCAAGATCGCCACCACTGCGTCGCGTCGCCCCTGCTCGGTGTCGATCGACTTGAGCAGCTCGAGGTCGATGCTGGCGAGCGCATCGGACAGCCCGGCGATCTCACCGGAGAGTTCGGTGGCGGAAGCCAAGAGCAGCAGCAGGTCGGCGCCGAAGAGGTCCTTGGTGGGCCAGCGGCGATAGGACGAGGTGCGCGACACACCCGCAGCCTGGATGAGCTCCTCGATGCTCAGGTGCTCAAGGCTCAAGGACAGACCTTGCTCAGCGACGAAGCGCACCCCGGCCTGGAGCATCCGTCGCTCGGTTTCCACATCGCTGAGCCTCGGGCGACGCCCAAATCCCCGGGTGATGGTCATGCGTCTCCTGTCGTTTGTCTTCTCGTCGCTTGCGTCGGGAACTTGGAATCTGATATACCAAATACCGTACACCAAGTACCAAGGTAGTGCGAACGGTCGGTGGACGGCACAGCTGAACTCAACGGCAGTCACCCGACAGCAGCTCCCACTCCCAGGAGGTTCGGCATGCACACCCTGATCGATGTCGCGAGGTTTGTCCATGCCTGGAACGCGTGGGCGGTCCTGCTCGTCGGTTGCGCAGTTGTCGGGACGCTCGTCGTCGAGACCCGCAGCCACGCGTGGTCCTCCGCCAGCCGACGCGCGCAGGTCATCTTCGTGGGGCTCGTCCACCTGCAGGTCCTGCTCGGACTCGTGACGTTCTGGGGCAGGTCGGCCTCTGGCGGCGAGGTATTCGGCGGTAACGGGGACAAGGCCCTGTGGCACGCCATCCTCGGGGTTGTCGCCGCGATCCTCGCGGCGGTGTCGATGCGGCTGCGTCGTCACGGCGCGGCATACCTGCCGGTCCTCATCACCGCGGCGGGCGCACTGGTCTGCGCCACCCTCGCACGGCTCGGGGTCGTCATCATCGTCACCGCTGTCTGCGTCGCCCTGGCTCAGGTGCGCAGGTCGCGCGCCGACGCGCCACAGCCCCCGGTGGCCACTCGACAGGGCTGACTGCCGCCGCCTCGGCCATGAATCTCAGATCGGAGCTCTCGTGAACGTCCTCGTCGTCACCGAATCCTGCTTCGGGAACACCGCTCGGGTGGCCGGGGCCGTCGCGGCTGGGTTGCAGTCCAAGGGCGCTGCGGTCACCGTGGCCGACGCCGCGTCGCAACCAGACCCGAGCGGGGTCGACCTGCTGCTGGTCGGGGCTCCGACCCACAACATGGGCCTGCCAGGGCCCGGTTCACGGCGACAGGCCCGCGACAAGGGCGGCAATCCGGGAGTGACCGGTGTCGCCGAGTGGCTCGATGCCCTCCCTCGCACGCTCGGCGGTTCGGCAGCCGTCTTCGACACGGTCACCGGCACCGGCTTCTTCTCGGGATCCGCGGCCAGGGGCATCGGCAAACGGCTGCGTCGTCACGGGGTGACGATCGTCGCCCGCACGAGCTTCCTCGTCGGCGGGACAGACGGTCCCCTCGCCGAGGGCGAGTTGGAACGCGCCCACGCCTGGGGCGCCGAGCTCGCCTGATTGACCTCGCCGTGACGAGAGCCCTGCGCCGGCGCTCTCGCGGTCCTCCGTTGAGTGCGCGGGTTTCCGGTCACACGTCGTGGGGTTTGGTCGACTACGCCCGGGAGATCTGCGCGTCCGGCTTCCCGGCGATACATGCCCTGCCGCCACGGCGACAGCGAGCCCAATTGGACGGCTATCTGGCGCGAATCATCGACCGCGACATCCCGGACCAGGGGGTCGCCGTGCGCCGCCCCGACACGCTGCGCCGGTGGATGAACGCGTATGCCGCCGCGTCGTCGACGTCGGCCAGTTACACGACGATCCTGGACGCATCCAGTGCGGGGGAGTCGGCCAAGCCGGCCAAGACCACGACGATCGCCTATCGGGACCTGCTAGCCCAGATCTGGATCCTCGACCCGGTGCCGGCCTGGACGCCCGCCGGGGGACACCTGTCCCGGCTCAAGCTGGCCCCGAAGCATCAGCTCGCCGACCCGGCCCTGGCAGCCCGATTGCTCAACCACACCCCCGAGACGTTGCTGCAGCCTCGACCGGGGTCCGCTGAGTTGCTCGGCCAGCTGTTCGAGTCGCTGGCCACGCTGACGGTTCGTGCGGCGGCCCAGGCGCAGGAGGCCAACGTCGGGCACCTGCGCACCCGCGACGGTGGCCACGAGATCGACCTCGTGGTCGAACGCTACGACGGGAGTGTGGTCGCCATCGAGGTCAAGCTCTCGGCAACGGTGGCCGACTCGGATGTGCGGCACCTGCGATGGCTACGCGACGAATTGGGCGACCGGTTGGCCGACGCCGTCGTCGTGACCACCGGCTCGGACGCATACCGCCGGTCCGACGGGATTGCCGTCGTCCCCCTCGCCTTGCTCGGATAGCCCAGCGGGGATTCCGGCACGGCGAATCGGTCCGACTCTGGCCCACAAACGGCTCACTAGCCCGCGAGTTCGCTCAGCGACGCGTCCGGGGACGACACAGGCCGCCCGGTCCCGACGGTCACGTCCCGACGGCGGCGCCAGGCCAGGCTTGACCTGGTTCTTGGCTGAATCGAGGAAGTCGGCTGCGGGCACGCCGGGTCGGCTCCGGACACCCCGATCGGGTCGGTCACCGGCGCGTCTGTGATGGTCGGGGGCTACGCGTGGGCGGCCGATGCCTCGGGTGGGGCACCGGCGGCCCAGTCGGTGGCATGTTTCCGGGCGGCCCTCGGCCTGGCGGCACTGCTCGCCCTCGTCGGCACCGGGCTGTCGATCCGCGGGCTGACCGTGGATCGGGGAGGCGCAACTCGCCGGTAGTCCGTCGGCTTCCCGACCCGGCACGGATTGGTCGAATCCTCCGTGGCTCGGCCCGGGGCCCGTCATGCTGAAGGCATGGGTTGGCTCGAGGACCTCCAGGCCCGGGGGCAGGCACAGGTGGCCGCGATGATGGAGCAGGTCTATGCGTCGTTGCCGCCCGAGGCGCCGCGCGCCATCGTCGATCAGCTGCCGCTGCAGGGGCGACCCGAGGAGGTGATGATCGCGTGGTACATCGGGGCGCTCGGGCTCGCGCCTGGGGATGTCTACGGGATCCTTCCCGTCCAGAGCAACGACATCACGGTCGCGCTCAAGATCGTCTACCTCGATCGACCCGAGTATGCCGCCGCCCGCGCCCGGCTTGCAGCGCCGAGGTGAGCGGATCCGACCCGACGGCGGTGCCGGACGCTGATAGACCAGCGCTCGGCTACGAGTGGTGTGGCGAAGCCGGGTGCGCGGCGATCCGGGCCTCGGCGGGACGCACCGTATGCCGCCCCGGCAGGGCGACGGCGGCCACTGCCACGACGGCGCCGAGCGCCGGGCCGACGACATACACCCAGAAGAGGGTCCATGTGTCGGTGACGACGGCCGGACCGAGCGAGCGGGCCGGATTGGTGCTCGTGCCGGTCCACGGCGCCTCGACGGCGACCATCACGGCATACATCACCGGCATCGTCCACGGGGTGAGGGCGCGAAGACGCGCGTGCGCGAGAAAGGTGAAGACGACCCCGACGAGCACGACGGTGGCCATCGCCTCGAGCGCCGTGGCGAGCGTGGGGCGCAGCCCCGGGGCCGGGACGGTCGCACCGAAGCGGACCGGGGTGCCGATGCCGCCCCAGAGCAGGATCACCGCGGCCCCGACCACGGCGCCCAGACACTGAGCGAGCACGTAGAAGGCGGCATGCGACAGGCTGATTCGCTTGCGCAGGAGGAAGGCCAGGGTCATCGCCGGATTGAGATGAGCGCCCGAGTGCCGACCCATCGGCGAGATCGTCACGAGGGCGCCGGTCAGCCCGAACAGTCCACCGGCCACCCCGCGGGCCACCCACGAGGGCAGTCCCAGGGCGGCGACCGGCGACTGCGGGGAGGTGACGAGGACGACCGCGGACAGGCCGCCCACGAGCAGGAGCGCGGTGCCGATCGCCTCAGCCGCATAGAGCGACCAGCTGTCGCGGCACGCAGCACGTTCGAGGTCGTGCCAACGGGAGAGCGACGCGCGAGGTCGGCTCACAAACCGGGGGACATCTGCATGAGACCTCCGTCGACGACGACCGTCGTGGCCGTGATGTAGGAGGCCGCGTCGCTGGCCAGGAAGGCGACGACCGCGGCGATCTGGTCGGGCTCGGCGAGCCGGCCCAGCGGGATCGCGTCGTCGAGGGCCTTGACCTTCGCTGGGTCGGCCACGGTCTGCGCGTTGATCGGAGTGTCGACCGCGCCCGGCGCGACCCCCACCATCCGGATGCCGTGAGAGCCCAATTCGACTGCGGCCGTGCGGGTCAACATCCGCATGCCGCCCTTGGACACGCAGTATGCCGTGTTGCCGGGCATCGGCCAGTCCTCGTGGACCGAGGACACGTTGACGATGACGCCTCCGCCGCCCTGGGCGACGAACTGCCGCGCGGCCGCCTGGGCGGCGAAGAACGCACCCTTGAGGTTGACGGCGAGGACCTTGTCGAAGTCGGCCTCGCTCGTGTCGAGCAGCGAGTGGCGGGTCTCCATGCCGGCGTTGTTGACCAGGACGTCGAGCCGACCGAAGCGGCGGACCGCCTCCTGCACGAGGGCGGTGACGTCCTCGACCTTGCTGACGTCGGCGTCGAAGGCCTCGACCGAACCGCTCGGATCGCTCTGTCCGAGGCGAGTCGCGAGCGCGTCGGCACTGCCGGGGTCCGCGACGTAGTCGACGAGGACGTTGGCGCCCGCAGCTGCGGCGGTGGCGGCTATGGCGGCACCGATCCCCGTGGAACCCCCGGTGACGATGATGCTCTTGCCGGCGAGCGACGAGGAATGCACTGGGTGTCTCCTTGGCTTCGGTGCAGAGGGTCGGGCCTGTGGTCGGCTCGACGTCACAGCCTGCCACGCGAACCCGTCCCACGCCGACCGACCCGGGTCGCCGGCAGCCCGCCAGGGGAGGAGACTGCGCAGGTGATTGCACACCCACAGAACCCGTCCGGTCGAGGCGCCGAGCACGACCGGGTGCAGGACCTCTCGGCGGACGATCCATGGCGGTTGTGGGGTCCCTATCAGTCGGGTCGTCAGTGGGGGACGGTGCGTGAGGACTACTCCGCCGACGGCAACGCCTGGGACTACCTCCCGTTCGACCAGGCCCACCGCCGCGCCTACCGCTGGGGTGAGGACGGCATCGGCGGTCTGTGCGACAGCCACGGCTTCCTCCACCTGTCGCTGGCCCTGTGGAACGGCCACGACGACCGGCTCAAGGAGCGGTGGTTCGGCCTCACCAACCCCCAGGGCAACCATGGCGAGGACGTCAAGGAGTACTGGTGGGCCTTGGACGCCACGCCCACCCACTCGTGGGGGCAACTGCTCTACCGCTATCCGCACGCGGCATACCCGTATGCCGCGCTGGTCACCGAGAACGCGCGGCGCGGCCGGGACGTGGGGGAGTACGAGCTCGTCCACACCGGCGTCCTCGACGAGTCGCGGTTCTTCGACGTGACCCTTACCCATGCGAAGGCGGCCACGGACGACATCCTCGTCACCTTCGAGGCGATCAACCGGGGACCGGAACCGGCTGCGCTGCACCTCATCCCGCAACTGTGGTTCCGCAACACCTGGGTCTGGGGACGCGACGAACGACGGCCCGGGCTGCGGCTGGCCGAGCCGCAGGACGGCCGGGTGACGATCCTCGCCGAACACGCCTTCCTCGGCCGCTACCGGCTCGAGGCCGAGGGCAAGCCACGGGTGATGTTCTGCGACAACGAGACCGACGCCGTCGACCTCTTCGGATCCGGTGCCCACAATGTGTCACCGTGGCCCACGAACGGCATCGACGCGGCCGTCGTGCACGGTGACGAGTCCAAGATCAATCCCGCCGCCGTGGGCACGAAGGTCGGCCTGCACTACACCTTCGACAACGTCCCCGCGGGAGGCAAGGTGGCGATCCGGCTGAGGCTGCGCGCCGCCGCCCACACCGTCGCTCCCTTCGGAGCCGACTTCGACGAGGTGCTCGCGGCCCGTGTGGCCGATGCCGACGCCTTCTATGCCGCCGTCATCCCCGAAACGGCGACCCCCGACGACGCGGTGACCGCCCGGCGCGCCTTTGCCGGACTGCTGTGGGGCAAGCAGATCTACCGCTACACCGTGCAGGATTGGCTCGAGGGCGACCCGGCCCAGCCGCCGCCGCCACGGCAACGGCGGGCGCCCGAGCCGGCGGGACGAAACACGACGTGGACCCACTTGGAGCTCGCGGACGTGATCTCCATGCCCGACGAGTGGGAGTATCCGTGGTTCGCGGCCTGGGACCTGGCCTTCCACGCCGTCGCACTCGCCCACGTCGACCCGCAGCTGGCCAAGGACCAACTGCTGCTGCTGTGCCGGGAATGGGCCCAGGACCCCAGCGGCCAACTGCCGGCCTACGAGTGGTCCTTCTCCGACGTCAATCCGCCCGTGCAGGCCTGGGCCGCCTGGCTCGTCTACGACATCGACGGCCGCCGGGACCGAGCCTTCCTCGGCCGGATGCTCAGCAAGCTCCTGCTCAACCTCGGGTGGTGGACCAACGTCAAGGGGGTGAGCGGCTCCGACCTGTTCAGCGGGGGCTTCCTCGGGATGGATAACATCAGCGTCTTCGACCGATCGCGAGACGTCCCACCGGGGCACACGCTCGAGCAGTCCGACGGGACGAGTTGGGTGGCCTTCGCCCTGCTGGGCATGCTGCGGATGTCCGAGGAGTTGGCCCGATACGATCCGGCGTGGAGCGAACTGCCGACGACCTTCCTCGAGCGGTTCCTGTCGATCGCCGAGGCCGCCGACGCCTTCGGTTCCGACAGTGTCCGGCTGTGGGACGAGGAGGACGGCTTCTACTACGACCAGCTCGTCGACCCGTCCGGTCGCGCCGACCCCGTGCGGGTGCGGTCCTTCGTCGGGCTCGTGCCGCTCCTCGCGGTCGCCACCACCCCGCCCTGGGCGCGGACCGACCTCCCCGGCTTCGTGCAACGCCGACGCTGGCTCGAAGAACACCGCGCCGACCTGCTCGAGGCACGGGTCGTCACCCACCACGAGGGGGACCGAGACGGCGCGCTCGCGCTCGTCCCGCCGGATCGTTATGCACGGGTGCTGACCCGCGTCCTCGACGAGGCCGAGTTCCTGTCGCCCTATGGGATCCGCTCGTTGTCCGCGGCATACCGCGGTGAGACGTCCATCAGCGTGGAGCATCAGGAACTGAGCATCCACTACAACCCGGCCGAGTCGGACTCGGCGCTGTTCGGGGGCAACTCCAACTGGCGGGGGCCGATCTGGATGCCCGTCAACGTCCTGCTCGTCGAGTCCATCCGCAGCTATGCCAAGGGAGCGGGCCATGCGATGCAGGTCGAATTCCCGACCGGCTCGGGGAACCGGCTCGATCTGGACGTGCTCGCCGACGAGTTGAGCGAGCGACTCATCTCGCTCTTCCGGCCCGGCGCGGACGGTCGTCGCCCGAGCCAACCGGGCGACCACCCGAACGACGAGCTGTGGAATGCCCACCCCACCTTCAGCGAGTAATTCCACGGAGACACCGGCCGTGGCCTGGGGGCCTCCCACCAGACCGGCTGGTCGGCCCTCGTCGCCCACCTCATCTGCACCCGGAACCCGGGCGGCTGACCCAGCCGAGCGCGGCGGTCGCCGACGCGACCGGTTGTCGGCGCGGCATACGGCGTCATCTGTGATGATGGCCGGATGCGCTATGCCGAACACGTGAGCGACCTCGTGGGCGACACCCCCTTGGTCCGGCTCTCCCGGGTGACCGAGGGCGTCGCCGCGACGGTGCTCGCCAAGCTCGAATACCTCAACCCGGGCGGGTCGGTGAAGGACCGTATCGCGCTGCGGATGATCGAGGCCGCCGAGCAGTCGGGGGCCTTGCGCCCGGGCGGGACGATCGTCGAGCCGACGAGCGGCAACACGGGGGTCGGTCTCGCCCTCGTCGCGCAGCGACGCGGCTACCGGTGCATCTTCGTCTGCCCCGACAAGGTGAGCGAGGACAAGCGCAACGTCCTGCGCGCCTATGGCGCCGAGGTGGTCGTCTGCCCGACGGCGGTGGCCCCCGAGCATCCCGACTCCTACTACAGCGTCTCCGACCGGCTCGTCCGCGAGACCGAGGGGGCCTGGAAGCCCGACCAATACTCCAACCCCGAGGGCCCAGCCAGCCACTACGCGAGCACCGGACCGGAGATCTGGGCGGATACCGACGGCCGGGTCACGCACTTCGTCGCCGGCATCGGCACCGGCGGCACGATCAGCGGCACCGGCCACTACCTCAAGGACCAGGCGACTGCGGCCGACCGGCCAGGCCAGGTCCGGATCGTCGGTGCCGACCCTGAGGGCTCGGTCTACTCCGGCGGCACCGGGCGGCCCTACCTCGTCGAGGGGGTCGGCGAGGACTTCTGGCCCACGGCATACGACCCGAGCGTCGTCGACGAAGTCGTCGCGGTGTCCGATGCGGAGTCCTTCGCGATGACCCGGCGGCTGGCCCGCGAGGAGGGGCTGCTCGTCGGCGGATCGTGCGGGATGGCGGTGGTCGCCGCGCTGCAGGTGGCCCGTGACCTGCCCGCCGAGGCCGTCGTGGTCGTGCTGCTCCCCGACGGCGGCCGGGGCTATCTGTCCAAGGTCTTCTCCGACGAGTGGATGTCCTCCTACGGCTTCCTGCGCGACGGTGCCCGACGCACCGTCGGCGACGTCCTGCGCGCGAAGACCGGCGGTCTGCCGGCCCTCGTCCACACCCATCCCAACGAGACACTGCGCGAGGCCGTCGACATCCTCCGCGAATACGGCGTCTCCCAGATGCCCGTGGTCAAGGCCGAGCCGCCGGTGATGTCCGGCGAGGTCGCCGGCTCGGTGAGCGAGCGGCACCTGCTCGAGCTGCTGTTCACCGGGCGGGCGCAGCTCACCGACTCGGTGGAGCGGCACATGGAGCCCGGCCTTCCGCTCGTGGGCGCGGGGGAGCCGGTCACCACCGCGCGCGCCGAGCTCGAGCGGGCCGATGCCGTGCTCGTAGTCGACGAGGGCAAGCCGGTGGGAGTCCTCACTCGGGCGGACCTGCTCGGCTTCCTCGCCCGCTGACCCCGCCCGGCGCCTGCCGCTGCGTCGCCCGACAATGACGAGCCGCTGCGGCTCAAGCAGGCGGCGAGTGCAGGATCTCCTCCTCGAGCCACCGGCTCACGATGTCCTGGGTCGTCGCGCCGTCATAGGCGCGGCTGTCCACGTTGTCGGCCCGCAGCTCGAGGACCGGTACGCCGGCCGCGCGCAGCGCGCGGGTCGTGAAGTAGCTGCCGCGGGGGTCGTCGGACACCAGATGCACCACGCCGTCGACCCGATGAGACAGCGCCTCCTTGACATACCACTCGGCCGACCACGGAGGGGCGTAGAGCTGGTCGCTGAAGGCGGCGAAGCGGGCAGCCAGGGCCCGCACCGGGTCCTCGCCGTAGCGCAGATAGCCGTCCGCGGCGATGGCGAGATACATCGACCACACGAAGACGGCGCCGTAGGTGTCCTGGAAGTGGCGGTAGAAGCCCATATCCATCCAGAGGCCGCGACCGATCCACATCAGCCGGACCCGCTCGTCCGGGCAGACGGCCGCGCCTTCGGCGACGAGGGCGGCGACCTCGTCGTGCAGGGTGATCGCCGCATCGCGGGCCCACTCGGTCCCGCGATGCCACTGGGGCACCATCACCGCCGGGATGCTGTCCACGACGCTGATCGGGCAAGGGGTGCTCGCTGCGATGAGGTCCCGGGTGCGCCGGTTCCATTCCTCCTGCTCGTTGACCAACGCCATCACCTCGCGGAACCGTGATTCGCTGAAGACCCTCCCGGTGGTCGTCTCGAGAAATCGGATAAGCCCCTGCAACTCACCGGCCAACAGGTCGATCCGGTCCTTGCCGATGAGCTCCTCCCAGTCCCACGGCATCCGCTCCCACCACCGGGGCTGCACCTCGTTGGCGGCGCTGGACTCCAGGGCGTAGAAGTCGACGCCGGGCCGTTGCCCCCAGACGTCGAAGATCTTGCGGGAGGCATCGCCGGTGACCTCCGCGAGGACGATGCGAGGAGTAGGCAGCCCACCCCACGGTGCGTTCGCCTCGTCGGTGTCGAAGGCCGAGGCCAACGACAGTGAGCTGTACTGGTCGGTGTAGTCGGGAAGTCCCTGGGCCCGCAGCAACTCGAGGTAGTCCGCCGAGCGCCGCTTTGCGGCGACGATGGATGCCCACCACTGATTGACGACATATGGAATGCCCATCGCCCGGAACACTTCCTGCGGCGCGTCGGCGTTGACGAGTGCGATGGGCGTGCCGGAGGCCGCCTGCGCCCTCACCTCGGCGAACCACGCGCGTTGAAAGCGCTTCGCGGTGACTGCCGACGGCAGGGTCTGGCCGGTCGTGGGCCCGCGTGTCCCGGGCGGCTGCGTCATCGTGTCCCTCCGCTCGTCGAAAGGGCCACGGTCGTGCCGAGCGTGTCGATGTCGACCGCGCCGTAGCCCTGGTGCGCCAACAGGATCGTGTCGACACCTCGTTGGGTCGCGAGGCGACTCTGCTCCGGCCAGTCCCAGGGCGGCCCTTCGTCGCACTCTCGGAGGTAGCCGACGAGCAGCTGGGCTCCGGAGCGGTCGAGACCGACGGCGGTCTGGACACCGCGGTCACGGATCGACCCCCGCTGGGCTGTGGGCGTCTGGTGCTGATAGGTCTCCGCGAGGCCCAACAGCGTGGGCCGATCGACCTGGCGGTCGATCAAGAGGTCCCCCCAGTCGTGATCCTCGCCCACGATGCGCACACCCTGGGCTTCGAGTGCGGCATACACGTGCGGGTTGTCGTGGGAACTGCCCGTGAGGAAGGTCGCCACTCCGCCGATCGGCGGCCTGGACCCCTGCTCCAGTTGGCTGAGGAGGTCGCCCAACAGACTCCGGTATGCCGCCAACGGCGTCCGCGTGCCAGCACCCACCACGGCCAGCGCCTGAGTTCCAGTCAGCCGGGCCTGGGGGCCACGACGATAGGCGGCGACGCGGCGCTGCTGCTCCCGGACCTCCCCATGGGCCAGCACGCTCCGGGCGAGGTCGTCGTCGGTGACCGGATTGCCGGTCCAGGCCCGCAACCAATCCCGTAGCCCGGTGAGCCGCGCGAGGTTGTAGGTCGTCGTCGTCCGGTAGGGCAGGTGCAACAGGTCGAGCAGATGCACCGGAGGCAGGCCGCAGCCGGGGTCGACACGGCGCAGTTCCCGGACGGCATAGAACAGTCGCAGGGAGGCCTCGCAGTCCCGGGAGACGACGAGCGCGTCCAGCCCGTCGAACTGCCCGGAGACCAGTTGGCTCATGAGCGATCGGGTGGCCGGGTCGAGGCCGCGACCGAGGAGACGGTCGCCCCGGGATCGGTCGGCCGTCGGGTCGCCGGCGAGTCGGACTCCGAAGACCCCGGCGGCGTCGAGAAGCTCGACCGGGACGTCGGCCCCCACATAGCCCACCACGGGAGCCGAACCCGCGCCGCTGCGGATCGCGGTCGACGGCCCGCTTCGGTAGATGAGCTCGAGTCGGTCCAGGGCGGAAGGCGGCATCTCGGGCACCCCTGGCTCAGATGACCGACTGCTCGGCCAGGCGCGCGACGTCCTGGTCGGAGTAGCCCAGCAGACCGCCGTAGACCCGGTGGTTGTGTTCCCCGAGATCTGGCGGCGGTTCGTCGAAGCCGACATCCGCCCCCGAGAACAGGATGGGCATCCCGGTGCCGGACAGGTCGGCGACGTCCCCATAGGTGCGGTGACGGAGCGTGACCACCTCGCCTCGCTCGCGAACCAGTGGATCGTGGACCGCCTCGTGAGGGTCGCGCACCTTCGCCGCCGGAACGCCTTCGCGCACCAACCGATCGAGGATCTCGTCCACCGTCAGTTCCTTCATCCAGGCGCCGATGAGACCGTGGACCTCGTCCGCGTTGGCGACCCGGGCGTCCCTCGTGGCGTAGCTGCCGAGGAGCTCCTCGCGGCCCATCGCGCGGAACACCCCGCGGGCGAACGGGTCTGTGGGAGCGCACAGGGCCACGTGCCCGTCTGCAGCCTCGAAGATCCCGAAGGGTGCCAGACGCGGGACCATCGAGCCGGTTCGCTGCGGAAGCCCGACCGCGTCGTAGGCGTCGAACGGCTCGCACGCCATGAGCGAGGTCAGTGCCCCGAGCATGGACACGTCGACGTGTTGGCCGACCCCGGTGCGCTCGGCCTGGAGCAGCGCCGAGACGGTGCCGATGACGGCATACAGGGGGGCGAGCAGGTCGCCGATCGGCAGGCCGAATCGCACGGGGCCCTCGTCGGGCTCGCCGGCTGTCATCATCACGCCACTGAGCGCTTGGATGATCGAGTCCATCGCCTTGCCCGAACCAGGCCCGCCTTGGGCGCCGAAGCCACTGATCGAGGTGTAGACGAGCCGCGGGTTGTGCTCGCGGATGGAGGCATAGTCGATGCCCAGGCGGGTGGTGACCCCGGCGCTGTAGTTCTCGACGAGCACGTCGGCGCGCGCCACCAGGTCGAGGAACACCGAGCGGGACCGCGGATCCTTGAGGTTGAGGGTGATGCTCTCCTTGTTGCGCCCCCGCACGAGCATGGACACGGACATGTCGTCCGCATGGCGGCGCCCGAGGGTGAGCCCGTCGCGGCCGGCGTACGGAGCGTTGTTGCGGGCGGAGTCGCCACCGGTGGCCGGGTTCTCGACCTTGATGACGCGGGCACCCAATCCGGCCAGCAGGAGGGTCGCATAGGGGCCGGCCAACGCGGTGGTGAGGTCGAGGACGACGGCGCCGGCCAGTGGCGAGGTGGTCATGGGGTGTCTCCAGTCAACTCGTGGGCGGTGGTGGCGTTGTGGCCGTCCCAGGGCTCGGGCGCGGGGGAGGGGCGGGGCGCGGCGGAGTCGGCCGCAGGTCCGACCCCCTCGATGCGCACGTGGTCGCCGCTCCACTGCAGCACCGTGTCGAAACCAGCCTCGGTCGAGATCTGTTGGATGTAGGCGACGACGGCCTCTCCCGTCGCGTCCCTCGTGAGGGGCTGTGGGCGACCCGAAGCGTCGATCCAGCACGGGACCAGCCCGGCCTCGACCACTCCCCCTCGGTCGACCCGGACGCTGGCGACAGCGGTGTTGCGACTCTGCGGATGGAAGGGATAGAAGGGCATGGCAGGGTCCGGCGCGAAGCCGTAGAGGGCAACCCGGCGGCGCGCCCACACGGCCAGCTCCCCGGCGCTCGAGTCGCTCGGCGTGAGCGCATGGGTGACCGTGACGAAGTTGCCCAGGCCGTGGTAGATGGGTCGCCCACGGTAGACCTCGACGCCGCGCATGATGTGGGCGTGATGGCCGACGACGACGTGCGCTCCGGCGTCGATGGCGGCACGGGCCACCTGACGCTCGTACATCGCAACGGTCACCGGGGTGTGGCCGACCCCCTTGTGGAAGGACACGGCCACGATGTCGACGTGCTCCCCTAGGGTTGCGACGTCCTCGGCCATCCGGTCGAGGCTGTCGGGATCGGCGAACGTGTAGATGCGCGGTGGACCTCCCGGGCTGGCGTGGTCGAGCTCGTAGTGAGTGAGGATGTGGACGTAGGCGCAACCGGCCTTCGCCGAAGTCGCCCAGGATTCGCGGGGGCCGACACAGTTGAAGCTCAGCACCCCTACCCGGATGCCGTCCCGTTCCACGACGGCCGGTCGGCGAGCCGCGGAGAGGTTGGCTCCCGCGCCGGCCGTCTGCAACCCGGCGGCACGCGCGTGTCGCACCGTGTCGAGCACACCGGCATCGCCGGAGTCGTAGATGTGGTTCCCCGCGAGGGTGACGATGTCGAAGCCGGCTCTGCTGAGGGCCGCGAGCGCCCGCGGGTCCGCCGGTGGCGCCGGAACGTCAGTGCTCGTCGACGCGGTGGTGTCGGTGTGCGGTACCTCGACGTGGCCGACGACGAGGTCGGCGGCGTGCAGCACGGGGGCGGCCGGTTCGAGGAAGGAACCGGGATCCGGCTCGTCGAGGATGATGTCCCCGACCGAGAGCATGGTCAGCTCACCGTTCATGCCGTCGCCGTCCCGCGGGTGCGGTCGTCGGTATAGCGCGAGAGGAAAGCGCGCAGCCGGGGCGAGGAAGGGTCGCTGAAGAGCTTCGTGGGAGGACCCGTCTCGACGATCCGGCCGGCCTCCATGAAGACGCAGCGGTCGGCGACCTCACGAGCGAAGGCCATCTCGTGGGTGACGACCACCATCGTCTTGCCGAGGTCGGCAAGGTCGCGCATCACGCTGAGGACCTCGTCGACGAGTTCGGGGTCCAGGGCGCTGGTCGGCTCGTCGAACAGGAGGATGCGTGGCTCGGGGGCCAACGCGCGCGCGATCGCCACGCGCTGCTGCTGGCCTCCCGAGAGTTGCCGCGGGTACTTCCCGGCCTGGTCGCTCAACCCGACCCGGTCCAGCAGGTTCCGCGCCCGTTCCACGGCCTCGGCCCGCGGGATCCCGTGCACGTGCACTGGTGCCTCGACGATGTTGCGAAGGACTGTGAAGTGCGGGAAGAGGTTGAAGTTCTGGAAGACCATTCCCATTCGGCGACGTTGGCTGGCGATCTCCCGCTCGCTGAGCGGCCGGAGTCCGTTGCCGTGGTGCTCGTAGCCAAGGAGCTCCCCGTCGAGATGGATGGAGCCGCCGTCGATCTGCTCGAGCTGGTGCACGCAGCGGACGAGGGTGGACTTGCCCGAACCGGACGGGCCGATGACGACGACCACTTCACCCTCGTGCACATCGAGGCTGACCTCGTCGAGAGCCTGATGATCGCCGAAGGCTTTTCGGACGTCGTGCAGGGAAAGGACCACGGGGCCCGATTCGGAGCCCGAGAGTGCGGCCTCGGCGGCCCCGTCGCCCCCGGGTGTACCGGCGGATCGAGAGTCGGTCATGGCTGTTCCTTACCCTTTCGGGGCGGTCGTCGAGTAGCCGCGAACAGCCGGCTTCGGCGTTCGGGTGCGTGGCGGGAATGGCCCCGGGAGAACCGTCGCTCGAGCCGCGACTGGCCCATGCTCAGCAGGGTGACGACGAGGAGGTACCAGAGGCAGGCCACGATGAGCATGGGGATGATCTGGTAGGTGCGGTTGTAGATGACCTGCACCGAGTAGAGCAGGTCACTCATCCCGATCACGCTCACCAGTGCCGTCCCCTTGACGACGCTGATGAACTGGCTCCCGGACGGCGGGATGATCACCCGCATGGCCTGGGGCAGCACGATCCGGAAGAAGTTCTGACCGGCGGTGAAGCCCATCGCCTTGGACGCCTCGCGTTGGCCGATGTCGACCGACAGCACGCCGGCGCGGATGATCTCGGCCATGTAGGCCGACTCCACGAGGGTGAGCCCCACGATCGCGGCGGTGACCGGCGTGATCACGGCATTGGTCGACCAGTCGCCGAACGAGGGTCCGAAGGGGATCCCCAGGGACAGCCGCGGGACGAGGTAGGCCAGGTTGAACCAGAAGATCAGCTGGACCAGCGGCGGGATGCCCCGGAAGACGGCCACGAAGGTCGTGGCCGCCCAGCGGGCGGGGAGCAGCTCACTCATCCGTGCCGCCGCGAGGAGGCCTCCCGCCACCGAGCCACCGACCATCGCGGCCAGCGCCAGCAAGAGAGTCGTCCCCAGTCCTTTGAGGATCGTCGGCTCGAACAGGTACTGCGCGACGACCTTCCACTCGAACCGAGGGTTGGTCCACAGGAACCAGGCGATCTGGGCGGCCACGAGCAGGAGCAGGAGGGTGACCAGCCAGTGCATGGGGCGCAGGCGTCGGCCGGCTGTGGCGATGTCCTCCGGCGGGGCCGCGCGCGACGACGACGCCGCGAGGGACGCCGGGGGCGGGAGCGGCGCGCCGGCTGCGGAGGTGCTCATCCCTTCGACGCGACGTTGAGGATAGGAGCCGGAACGGCGACACCCTCGATGTGGTATTTCTCCATGATTCGCCGGTAGTCGCCGTTGGCGAACAACTCCTGGAAGGCCTTCATGAGCACCGGTCCGAGGCCGCTGCTCTTGGGCACGAGTGTCGCCAGGTTGTCCGTGGTCGCGCCCTGGGCTTCGGTCTGGCGCACGTAGAGGTACTTGTCCGGCTCCTTGCTGCGGACGTCGATCGCCGCCGCCTCGGTCATCCCGGCCGCTGCCGCGCGTCCGGCGTTCGCCGCCAACAGGGTCGAGTTGGTGTCGGCCAATCCGAGCACCTGGATTGCCGAGGCACCCTTGCCCTCGCAGTAGGCGGACAGCTTCTTCAGCTGTTCCTCGACGATGCTCGCCGTGACGACGGCGACCGTCTTCCCGCACAGGTCGTCCGTGGCCGCCACCCCCGCGCCCGTCGCCTTGGGGACGATGTATGCCGTGCGCGTGGTCATCCACGTGATCGAGTCGAAGTCCTTCTCGCGCTCGGCGGTGGCCTTCACGGGACCGTTGAAGGCGTCGTAGCGACCGGAGAGCATGCCCTGCAAGGCCGCGGGCAGGCTGGCGACCGTCTCGGTCTTGGCCTTGACTCCCAGGATCCGCGCGAGGGCTTCCTGGATGTCGGGGTCGATGCCGGTGATCCTTCCGTCGGCTTCCACCGTGCGGTAGGGCGGGTGGGAGTCGCCTGCGAAGGTGATGACTCCCGCGTCCTTGATGGCCTGCGGGAGGGCGTCGTGCAGCACCGTGTTGGCGGTGGCAGCAGACCCTCCGGACGTGGCGCCAGTCGACGAGGTCGGCCCGGACGAGCAGCCTGCCAACAGCAGGGCTGCCGCGGCAGTCGCGGACACGGCCGCCACGTTCAGCCTTCGTGTCATGGTCATCGCCTCGCCTTTCGAAGATGTGGGTAGTGCTTCGCATCACGCGTCGCATCAGACAACGAGCGTGACATAAACTGTCGCATGTTGGCAAGCGTTGCGCCGGAACTCGCTCCAAAGCAGACGTGATCCGTGACGTCGCGCGAGATCAATGCGCGGCCGCCCGCGGAGGCACGTCTACGATGTGCGGCATGAGGTGTGTCGACCAGTGCCGGCGATGACGACAATCGATCTGCCGCGGGCACAGACCGGGCCGGAGCCCCAGCGGCTGCTCACCACCGTGCTCGGCGACTATTGGTACCTGCGCGACGAACACATCCCCTCGGCGACGCTGGTGCGGCTGCTGGCTGAGTTCGACATCTCGGAGGACGGTGCCCGTGCCGCTATCCGACGGCTCACGGCCCGAGGTCTGCTCCGGCTGCGCCGCACGGGGCGCACGACGGCATACGCAATCCCCGAACGCACCTCGGAGTTCGTCATGCGCCGGATCCACCGCATGCTCTTCTTCGGGGGCGCGAACGAGCCGTGGGACGGGCAATGGACGACGGTCGCGTTCTCGGTGCCCGAGGGCGATCGCGAAGTCCGTGCATCCCTTCGCGCCGGGCTCCGGGCGCTGCAGTTCGGGGTGCTCTACGACGGCCTGTGGGTCACGCCGCATGACCGGGTGTCGGCCGCCTGCGCACTGCTGGAACGGCTGGGAGTCAGCACGGCGACCGTCCTCCGTGTGCGCGAGCCAATCACGGGATCGCGCCTCGTGCCGCTGGCCAGTGCCTTCGACCTGCACGAACTTGCCACGCGTTACCGGGAGTTCGCCGAGCGCTACGAACCGCTGTTGGACCGGATCCGGGCCGGGGACGTGAGCCCGGCGGACGCCCTGGCGCTTCGCACTGCCCTGCGCAGCGACTGGCGCGACTTCCCCGAGATCGACCCCGATTTGCCTGCCGAGCTGCTGCCCGAGGGCTGGCCGCGCGAACGAGCCCGGCGCTGCTTCATCGAGATCCACGACCTGCTCGGCCCGGTGGCAGAGCTGCGCTTCCGGCAGATCGTCGGCGCGACAGACCCGAATCTGGCGGCCCTTGCCTCGCACTTCACCTCGACCCAGGTGGCGTCGTTCGTCGCCTCGGGTGCCCGGCCGCCCGGCGCCCCCACGCGCTTCGAAGACGCGCTCGAGTCTCGGCACGCGCGAAGCGGACTTTCGCGGCCCCGTTGAGTCCCCAGGCGGCATAGGCCTTCGCCCGAGGTGCGGGACCGGGACCGCGGTCATGCATCGGCAGGCGGGGGCACGTGGAGCGTCCCCGTGGTTCCTGGCTGCCGCGGTGGTCTACCTCGTCGGCGGATTCCTCGTCACCGAGCATCGGCCGCCGCATCGGCCGCCGGCCGGGACTCGCCGGCGTCCGGGGCGGAGCAGTTGCCGCCGGCCAGGCGGGGCGCGCGAGGCTCAGCCGGGGATGTCCAGCGCCTCGCCGAGGTCGGCCAGCAGGTCCTCGACGTCCTCGATCCCCACCGACAGGCGGACGAGGTCGGCCGGGACCTCGAGCGCCGTTCCGGCGACCGAGGCGTGAGTCATCCGTGCCGGATGTTCGATAAGTGACTCGACGCCACCGAGCGACTCCCCGAGCGTCCAGAGCCGGGTGGTGGCAACGGCCTTGACGGCGGCGTCCTCGCCCCGACGCAACCGGAAGGACACCATTCCCCCGAAGCGGCGCATCTGCCGCGCTGCGATGGGGTGGCCCGGGTGGCTGGACAGGCCCGGGTAGAGCACCTGGGCGACGGCGTCGTGGCCCGCGAGAAACGCTGCCACCCGCTCGGCGTTGTCGCAGTGTCGTTCCATCCGCACCGCGAGGGTCTTGAGTCCACGCAGCACCAGCCACGCGTCGAAGGGTCCGGCGACCGCACCGATCGCGTTCTGGTGGAAGGCGATCCGCTCGCTCGCATCGGCGTATGCCGCCCCGCTCACCTCGCGTGCGACGACGACGGCACCGCCGACGACGTCACTGTGGCCACCGGCATACTTCGTCGTGCTGTGGGTGACGATGTCCGCGCCCAGGGCCAGCGGCTGTTGGAGGTAACTGGTCGCGAACGTGTTGTCGACGACGAGCAGGGCACCGGCGGAGTGGGCGAGTTCGGCGAGGGCGGCTATGTCGGCTATGCCGAGCAGGGGATTCGAGGGGGTCTCCACCCAGACGAGGCGCGTGTGTCCGGGCCGGACGGCTGCCCGGACGGCGTCGAGGTCGGACATCGCGGCAGCCGTGTGGGCCAGGCCCTGTGGGCCGGCGACCCGGGCGACGTAGCGGTAGGTCCCGCCGTAGGCGTCGGTGGGGACGACCACGTGGTCCCCGGGGCCGGTGAGCGCGCGCACGACCGCGTCCTGGCCGGCCAGGCCGGAGGCGAAGGCGAAGCCCCTCGCGCCGCCCTCGAGCGCGGCCAGGCATTCCTCGAGCGCCGTCCGGGTGGGATTGGCCGACCGGGAGTATTCGTAGCCGCCCCGCAGCCCCCCGATCCCGTCCTGCTTGTAGGTGGAGACCTGGTAGATGGGTGGGACGACGGCCCCGGTTGCCGGATCCGGCTCCTGGCCGGCGTGGATGGCGAGCGTGCAGAAGCCCGGTCCCTGCTGTTGCGACATGACGGTCGAGTCTAGGCGTGGGTCCGTCCGCCCCCCGGGCTGGTCGCGGATGTCCGCCGCCCCGGGCGGCTCCGACTGACAGACTGTGCCGCATGACCCAGGCGAGGGCGACGGCGGCCGGCAAGGTACTCGCCGTGCTCGCTACCTTCGGGCGGGAGCAACCCGCCCAGACCCTGTCCCAGATCGCCCGCCGCACCGGCATGCCGTTGAGCACGGCGCATCGGGTCGTGGGGGAACTCGCCGCGTGGGGGGCGCTCGAACGCACCCCCGAGGGCGCCTGGCACGTGGGGCTGCGGCTGTGGGAGGTGGGGTCGGCGTGCCCCCGGGGGCAGATCCTGCGCGAGGTGGCGCTGCCGTTCATGCAGGACCTCTACGAGGGCACCCACGAGAACATCCAGCTGGCCGTCCGCGAGGGCACCGAACTCGTCTTCGTCGAACGGATCGCCGGGCACCGCTCGGTCGAGCTCCTGACGATGGTGGGGTCCCGCTTCCCGCTCGCCGCGACCGGGATGGGTCGGGTCCTGCTCGCCTTCGCGCCGACCGACATCCAGGAGGCCGTCCTCGGCGGCCCGATCGAGGCCCGGACCCCGCACACGGTCACCGACCCCAAGGCGCTGCGCGCGCAGCTCGCGCGCATTCGCAAGGAGCTCTACGTCGTGAGCGACCGACAACTGTCGGAGGACACCGTCGCGGTGGCGGTCCCCGTGCGGTTCGGGCCGTCCGGGCCGGTCCAGGCTGCCCTGGGGATCGTCGTGGCGGCGCGGGGCGCGGGGCGGGTCCGCAGCCTGCGCGAGCCCCTCCTGCTCGCGGCCCGGGGCATCTCGGTCGAGTTGGGGCGACGGGCGGGCGCAGGGAGTCGCTGACCCCCGCCCTTCCGCTCGACGGAAGGGGCGCTATCGCGGGCTCGGGGGCCCTGTCAGCCTTCACGCCATCGCCCCGGACGCCCGGGGCCCGTTCCCCTGGAGGTCCCCATGGCCGAGCAGCCCGTCGACACCGTCACCGAAGTTCCCGTCGCCATCGTCGGCGCCGGACCCGCGGGCCTCATGCTCGCGCACCGACTCGCCCGCGCCGGCGTCGACACCGTCGCCATCGACATCCGCAGTCGCGAAGAGATCGAGATCACCCAGCGGGCCGGGATCATCGAGGCCGACGCTGCCCGCGACCTCATCGAGTTGGGGGTCTCCGACCGGATCCTGCGCGACGGCTTCGAGCACGAGGGCGTCGACCTGCGCTTCGGCGGACGCAGCCACCGGATCGACTTCCAGGCCCAGGTCGGCGAGTCGGTGTGGCTCTACCCGCAGACGGACGTCTTCATCGACCTGGCCGACGCCCGCGCCCGCGACGGCGGCACCGTCCACTTCGGGGTCCGCGACACGGAGGTCGTCGGCGAGACCACCGAGCGGCCGATCGTCCGCTTCACCGCCGCCGACGGCACCCGGCACGAGATCCGGGCCCGCTACGTCGTCGGGTCGGACGGCTCGCGCAGCATCTGCCGCAACCTCGTCCCGGCCGATCAGCGGACCCAGTTCTTCCGCGAATACCCCTTCGCGTGGTTCGGCTTCCTCTGCGACGCCCCGAAGAGCGCTCCCGAGCTCGTCTATGCCCACTCCGAGCACGGCTTCGCCCTCGTGAGCCAACGGACCGAGTCGGTCCAGCGGATGTACTTCCAGTGCAGCCCCGACGATTCCGCCGACGCGTGGAGTGACGACCGGATCTGGGCGACCATGCAGGCGCGGGTGGCCGGCGACGACGGCTTCCAGCTCGTCGAGGGACCGGTCACCGAGAAGTCGGTCCTCATCTTCCGCTCTTTCGTCCAGCAGCCGATGCGGTGGGGCTCCCTCCTGCTTGCCGGCGATGCCGCCCACACGGTGCCTCCGACCGGCGCCCGGGGCCTCAACCTCGCCCTGCACGACGTGAAGATCCTTGCCGACGTCCTCGTGCGGGCGCTGGGCGGCGAGGGCGAGGCCGCCCTCGCCGACTACGAGCCGGCCGCCCTCGGTCGGGTGTGGCGGGCCCAGAACTTCTCCTGGTGGATGACCCAGATGCTCCACACGCCCCCCGGTGCGCTGGACTTCGACGTCCGTCGCCAGCTCGGCGAACTCGACAACGTCGTCAACACCCGCGCCGGACGCACCTACCTCGCCGAGCAGTACACGGGTTGGCCGGCCCGCAGCGGCGACTGATCCCGCTCGACCCACGTGCACTGGCGTGGGGTCCGCAGCAGGATCCCACGCCGGTATGCCGTGTGCTCGGCCCAGTCGGCCCTGTCGGCTCTGTCGGCTCAACGCGCGGGCGCGAGCCCGTGCCGCAGGACGATCGGGTCGAGGTCCGCGGACCCGAGCGCGCTGAGCACCGACCGCGCACCCTGCGGGTCGGCCGCCGCCGTGAGCACCGCGCCGGTGAAGATCGTCGTGATCCGGGCGCCCTCGGGCAGCTCGCCGAGAACCCGGACACCCGGCACTCCGAGCAGTTCGCTGCGCTGCTGGAAGCCCAGGTCGGCGCCCCCCTCGGCGAGCAATCGGCCCACCGGAACACCCGGCGGCGCCTGGACGAGTCGGCCGGCGAGCCGCTCGCCCAGCCCCCACCGGTCCACCATCGTGAGCAGGGCGTCGCCACTCGGGCCGGTGGAATAGCCGATCCGGCGCGTGGCGAGCAGGGCCGCCTGGAGTTCCTCGACCGTGCCGACGGGGGGTGGGGCGGACCCCTCGGGGATCGCGGCGACCACCTCGGAGCGGAACAACGGCACGACCGTCTCCCGGCGCAGCAGGCCGTCGTGCACGAGCCGCTCGATGGCGTCGGCCGCGAGCACGACGAGGTCGGCTGTGGCCCCGGCGCGGATTCGTTTCGCGACCTCCACCCCGCCGGCCGACTCGAAGGACACTCGGGTCGGGCCAGCCGCGGAGACCTGAGCGGCCAGCTCGGCGAGCAGGGTACGGGTGGCCATCGAGGACAGCCCGCGGACCTCGGGCGCGCTCATCGGTAGGTCCCGGTCGAGGACTCGGCTGGACGGTCACCGGGCGGGAGGGCCCGCGCGTGGGGGGCACACGGCATACCGTGCAGGCTAGGAAGCGGAGGCCGTCTGTGGCCACCGTCTATTCCGTCACGCGGAACTGGCGGTGACCCGGCTCGGGAGCGGATGCGACCGTGCCCTGACGGTGGCCGGCCCCGGCCATCTGGACAGCACCCCGGACACGAGCGGAGCGCATCGCGTGATCATCGACTGCCACGGCCACTACACGACCGCGCCGGCGCAGCTCGAGCAGTGGCGCAACAGGCAGGTGGCCGCGATCGGCGACCCGACCAACGCCCCCGATCCCGACGACCTCGCGATCTCCGATGACGACATCCGCGAGACCATCGAGGGCAACCAGCTTCGGCTCATGGACGAGCGGGGCTCCGATGTCACGGTGTTCTCCCCCCGGGCGAGTTTCATGGCCCACCACATCGGCGACTTCGAGGTGTCCTCGACCTGGTCGCGGATCTGCAACGACCTGTGCCACCGGGTGAGCACGCTCTACCCGACCCGGTTCGCCATGGGGGCGATGCTCCCGCAGTCTCCCGGCGTCGACCCGGCCACGGTCGTGCCCGAGCTGCGCCGCTCGGTCGAGGAACTCGGCGCGGTCGTCGTCAACCTCAACCCCGACCCCTCGGGCGGCCACTGGGACAGCCCGCCGCTCACCGACCGCAGCTGGTACCCCGTCTACGAGGCCCTCGTCGAGCTCGACGTGCCGGCCATGGTCCACGTGAGCACGTCGTGCAACCCGGCCTTCCACACGACCGGCGCCCACTACCTCAACGCCGACACCACGGCCTTCATGCAACTCGTCCAGGGCGACCTGTTCGCCGACTTCCCCACCCTGCGGCTCATCGTCCCGCACGGCGGCGGAGCCGCGCCCTACCACTGGGGGCGCTTCCGGGGCCTGGCCGACATGCTCGGCAAGCCCGACCCCGAAGAGCTGCTGCGCAACGTCGTCTTCGACACCTGCGTCTACCACCAGCCGGGGATCGACCTGCTCACCCGGGTGATCCCGCACGAGAGCGTGCTCTTCGCGAGCGAGATGATCGGGGCGGTCCGCGGCATCGATCCGCGCACCGGTCACTACTACGACGACACCAAGCGCTACGTCGACGCCACGGCGAATCTCGATGATGCCCAACGCGCCGACGTGTATGCCGCGAACGCCCGTCGCGTCTACCCGCGGCTCGACCGCATTCTCACCGCCCAAGGCCGTTGACCACCCCCGAGGAGCAGCCCACCATGGCCAACGACGAGCTCGGTGTCGTCCACACGAACATCGCCCGTCCCGACCCCGCCGACGTCGCCGCGCTCGCGGCATACGGCGTGGCGACCGTCCACGAGGCGATGGGCCGCGTCGGCCTGCTGCGCCCCTACATCCGGCCGGTCTATCCGGCCGCGCGGGTGTGCGGTCCCGCCGTGACCGTGCTGCTCCAGCCGGGCGACAACTGGATGCTCCACGTCGCCGCCGAACAGGTCCGCGAGGGCGACGTCCTCGTCGCCGCGTGCACGACCGAGAGCGAGGACGGCTTCTTCGGGGAGTTGCTAGCGACCTCGTTGCGCTCGCGCGGCTGCCGGGGTCTGGTCATCGACGGTGGCGTCCGTGACGTGGCCGACCTGGAGAAGATGGACTTCCCCGTCTTCAGCCGGGCGATCAACGCC
The DNA here is from genome assembly GCA_029552065.1 of Actinomycetes bacterium. GTDB lineage: Bacteria > Actinomycetota > Actinomycetes > Actinomycetales > Dermatophilaceae > Phosphoribacter. The sequence goes on along the minus strand of JAKPEG010000021.1, from coordinate 37,249 downwards.
AAGGGCACCGTCAAGGCCACCCTCGGCTCGGTCAATGTGCCGGTCGTCTGCGCGAATGCCCTCGTCAACCCGGGCGACGTCGTCCTCGGCGACATCGACGGGGTCGTCGTCGTGCCCCGGGCCAAGGTCGCCCAGGTCGCGGCAGCCGCCGGGGCGCGTGAGGCCAACGAGGAGGGCAAGCGGGCGCAGTTCCGCGAGGGCACGCTCGGCCTGGACATCTACGGCATGCGCGAGCCGCTCGCCGCGCTCGGCCTGCGTTACGAGGACTGACCCGATGGCCTTCGAGAAGACTCCCGGCTGGCTCGACTGGTATGCCGGTCCGAGCCGCCCGCAGTTCACCCTCCCCGCCGGGGCGGTCGACGCGCACTGCCACGTCTTCGGCCCGGGCGAAGAATTCCCCTTCGCTCCCGAGCGGAAGTACACCCCGTGCGACGCCTCGAAGAACGACCTGTTCGTCCTGCGCGACCGGCTCGGCTTCAGCCGCAACGTCATCGTCCAGGCGACCTGCCACGGCGCTGACAATCGGGCCATGCTCGACGCGATCGCCTACTCCGACGGTCGGGCTCGGGGAGTCGCCACGGTCAAACCGGGCACGCCTAACGACGAGATCGCCCGGCTGCACGCGGGCGGGGTGCGCGGGGTGCGGTTCAACTTCGTCAAGCGGCTCGTCGACGTGCTCCCCCGCGACGGCCTGCGCCAGGTCGCCGAGCAGATCGCCCCGCTCGGCTGGCACATCGTCATCTACTTCGAGGCCGAAGAGCTGCCCGAGCTGCGCGACTTCTTCCTCGACCTGCCCGTGCCGCTCGTCGTCGACCACATGGGCCGGCCCGACGTGTCGCTCGACCCCGAGGGTCCCCAGTTCGAGGGCTTCCTCGACCTCATGCGCGCCAAGCCCGACGTGTGGTGCAAGGTCACCTGCCCGGAGCGTCTCTCCCGCACCGGGCCACCCGCGCTGGGAGGCGAGCAGGCGGCATACCGTGATGTCGTGCCCTTTGCCCGGCGAGTCGTCGAGGAGTTCCCCGACCGGGTCCTCTGGGGCACCGACTGGCCCCACCCCAACCTCACCGACCACATGCCCGACGACGGACTGCTCGTCGACTTCATCCCCCACATCGCCCCGACGCCCGCGCAGCAGCAGGCGTTGCTCGTCGACAATCCCATGCGGCTGTACTGGCCCGAGGAGAGCTGAGGAATCGCCATGGCACTGAAGAAACCCTACGAGAAGGTTCCAGGCACCCGGATCTTCGACGCGGAGCGGTCCCGGCAGGGCTACCACCTCAACATGTTCTGCATGTCGCTCATGAAGGCCGAGAACCGGGAGCGTTTCCTCGCCGACCAGCGGGCCTATCTCGACGAATGGCCGCTGTCGGAGGAACAGAAGCAGGGGGTCATCGACCTCGACCTCAATGCACTGATGGACACCGGCGGCAACATCTACTTCCTCGCGAAGATCGGCGCGACCCACGGGCTGTCCTTCCAGCAGATGGCCGGGTCGATGACCGGGATGACCGAGGAGGCCTACCGCGCGATGATGATCGCCGGCGGCCGCTCCCCCGAGGGCGTGCGGCTGCGCGACGTCGCGCCGACCCCCGAGCCCTCGCCCTCACCCACGCATGCCAAGGTGACGGCGTCGGTGTTCACCTCGCACGTGCCTGCCGTCGGCGCAGCGATCGACCACGGCAAGACCGAGGAGCCCTACTGGAAGCCGATGTTCGACGGCTACGAGTTCTCCAAGCAGTGGATGAAGGAGAACACGCCGGACGTGATCTTCCTCGTCTACAACGACCATGCGACGGCCTTCGACCTGTCGATGATCCCCACGTTCACCATCGGGACGGCCGCGCGCTTCGAGCCGGCCGACGAGGGTTACGGCCCGCGCCCCGTGCCGGTCGTCGAGGGCGACCCGGTCTTCGCCTCGCACCTCGCGCAGTCGCTCATCCAGGAGGATTTCGACCTCACGATCTGCAACGACATGAAGGTAGACCACGGGCTGACCGTGCCGCTGTCGCTCATGTTCGGTCAGCCGCAGGAGTGGCCGTGCAAGATCATCCCCTTCGCGGTCAACGTCGTGCAGTACCCGGTGCCCTCGGGCCGGCGGTGCTTCGCGCTCGGCCAAGCCCTGCGCCGGGCGATCGAGTCCTACGACGTGCCGCTCAACGTCCAGGTCTGGGGCACCGGCGGGATGAGCCACCAGCTGCAGGGCCCGCGCGCGGGGCTGGTCAACCGGGCGTGGGACAACGCCTGGCTTGACAAGCTCATCGCCGACCCGGCCGGGCTCTCCCAGATGCCGCACCTCGAATACGTCGACGAGGCCGGCTCCGAGGGCATCGAGCTTGTCATGTGGCTCATCGGCCGCGGCGCGATGTCCGACCTCGACGGCGGCCCCGCCCCCAAGGTCACCCACCGCTTCTACCACGTCCCGGCCTCCAACACCGGAGTCGGCCACCTCATCCTGGAGAACCAGTGACAACACCTCTGCGCGTCGCCCTCGCCGGCGGCGGTGCCTTCGGCGCCAAGCACGTCAATGCCCTCAAGCGGATCGAAGGGGTCGAGGTCGCTGCGATCGTGAGTAGCACGCTCGAGACCGGCCAGGCCTTCGCCGCGGAGCACGGCGTCGGCCGTGCGGTCGCGAGCCTCGACGAGGTGCTGGCGATGTCCGACGTCGACGCGGTGATCCTCGCGACACCCACGCCGATGCACGCCTCCCAGACGCTGGCCTGCCTGCGGGCGGGCAAGCACGTCCAGGTGGAGATCCCGCTGGCCGATTCCCTGCCCGACGCACTCGAGTGCGCCCGGGTCCAGGCCGAGACCGGGCTCGTGGGCATGGTCGGCCACACCCGCCGCTTCAACCCGAGCCACCAGTGGGTGCACCAGCGGATCGCCGCGGGTGAGTTCGCCATCCAGCAGATGGACGTGCAGACCTACTTCTTCCGGCGGACCAACCTCAACGCCCTCGGGCAGCCCCGCTCGTGGACCGACCACCTGCTCTGGCACCACGCGGCGCACACGGTCGACCTGTTCGCCTACCAGACCGGCTCGCCGATCGTGGCCGCCAACGCCGTGCAGGGACCGATCCACCCGGAGCTCGGCATCGCGATGGACATGTCGATCCAGCTGCGGGCCGAGTCGGGCGCGATCTGCACGTTGTCGCTCTCCTTCAACAACGACGGCCCGCTCGGCACCTTCTTCCGGTACATCGGCGACACCGGCACCTATCTCGCTCGCTATGACGACCTCACCACCGGCAAGGACGAGGTCATCGACGTGAGCAAGGTCGACGTGTCGATGGACGGCATCGAGCTGCAGGACCGCGAGTTCGTGGCCGCGATCCGCGAGGGCCGGGCGCCCAATTCGTCGATCGCCGACGTGCTCCCGTGCTACCGCACGCTCGCCGACCTCGAGGAGCAGCTCGGCGGTCCCACCCACCGCTGAGCGACGGACGCGCCGCAGACCGCCGCGGTCAGAGAAGGCCGACCCCTGGGTTCGCCTCTCCCCGGCCTGCGGCCGTGTCCGGGAGCAGCCCACAACTGCACGCGGGTGGAGTTGTGGGCTGCTCTGGTGCGCTGAGGTTGCGGGGCAACTGCCCAGTTGTCGAGTTGTCGGGGGCCTCAGCGCTGCTCGGCGCGGGCAACTTCCCGCATGTGAAGTTTTCTTGGGCTGTGGCCGGTCTCCCGGCCAAGGAACTCCTCACGTGTCGAGTTACCCGGCGGTCGGAGCTGGCAGCTCTCCCTGCTGGGCCGGGGAACTTCCCACGTGTCGGGTTGTCGGGGGCCTCAGCGCTGCTCGGCGCGGGCAACTTCCCACATGTGAGGTTGTCTTGGGCTGTGGCCGGTCTCCCGGCCAAGGAACTCCTCACGTGTCGAGTTGGCCGGCGGTCGGAGCTGGCCGGTCTCCCGGCCGGGGAACTCCCCGCGTGTTGCCCGGGCGGGGAGGACCGGCCGGCAGAACCAAGCGGCGCGGCACCCGCGAGCGGCGCGGCATACGGGCGTCCACGGCGCGGCCGCGTGGGCTGGGAGGATGGGGGGATGGCCCGGCTCGAACCTCCCCCCGGCGGCGACGCGGACGACGTGTATGCCGCGCTGCTCACCTGGGTGCGTGCCCAGGGCCTCGAGCCCTATCCGCATCAAGTGGAGGCGGTCCTCGAGCTGCTGTCCGGCAGTCATGTCGTGTTGTCCACTCCCACCGGCTCCGGAAAGTCGCTCGTCGCCACGGCCGGGCATCTCGCGGCGCTCGCGGCCGACACGGTGAGCTTCTACACGGCGCCGATCAAGGCCCTCGTCAACGAGAAGTTCTTCGCCCTCTGCGAGGTCTTCGGAGCCGATCGGGTCGGCCTGCTCACCGGTGACGCCTCGGTCAACCCTGAGGCCCCGGTGATCTGTTGCACCGCAGAGGTACTGGCCAACATCGCCCTGCGGGAGGGCCGCGCCGCTGCGCCGAGACTCGTCGTCATGGACGAGTTCCACTACTACGCCGACCCGCAGCGTGGCTGGGCCTGGCAGGTGCCGCTCCTCGAGCTGCTCGACGCGCAGTTCCTGCTCATGTCCGCCACCCTCGGCGACATGTCGCGGATCGCCGGCGACCTACAGCGGCGCACCGGACGCGAGGTCGCCGAGGTCACCTCGGCCGAGCGGCCGGTGCCGCTCACCTACATCTGGTCACTCACCCCGCTCGCCGAGATGGTCGAGGAGATCGTCCGCACACGGCGGGCCCCGGTCTACGTCGTCCACCCCTCCCAGGCGGCGGCCGCCGCACACGCCCAGTCGATCACCGGCCTGCCCCTGCTCACCCCGCAGGAGCGCGACGAGATCGCGCGACGGATCGGGCCGGTGCGCTTCGCGGCCGGCTTCGGCAAGACGCTCAGTGCCTTGCTGCGCAAGGGGATCGGTGTCCACCACGCCGGAATGCTGCCCCGCTACCGTCGGGTCGTGGAGCAGCTCGCCCAGGCCGGGCTGCTCAAGGTCATCTGTGGGACCGACACCCTCGGGGTGGGGATCAACGTGCCCATCCGCACCGTGCTGCTCACCCAGCTCACCAAGTTCGACGGGCAACGCGAGCGGCTGCTCAAGGCCCGGGAGTTCCACCAGATCGCCGGTCGCGCGGGCCGGGCCGGCTTCGACGATCGTGGTGAGGTCGTTGTCCAGGCGCCCGAGCATCTCATCGAGAACGCCCGGCGGCTGGCCCGAGCCGGCGACGATCCGGTGAAGGTCAAGCGGGTCCAGCGGGTGAAGCCCGAGCCGGGGCGGATCGTGTGGAACGAGGCGACCTTCGACCGGCTCGTGGCCGCGCCCCCCGAACCGCTCGTGTCCCGGATGAAGGTCGACAACGCGATGATCCTCGAGATCATCGCCCGACCGGGCGATCCGGTCCGCACGCTCTCGCGGCTCCTGCGCGATAACCACGATGACGCGGCCGGTCGTGCGCGGTTGGCCCGCCGCGCGATCCGGTTGGGGCGCAGCCTGCTCGACTCCGGTGTCGTCGTGCGCCTGCCCGAGCCCGATCCCACCGGTCGGACCCTCGGTCTCACGGTGGAGCTGCCCGAGGATTTCGCGCTCGACCAGCCGCTCGCCCATTTCGCCCTGGCAGCCCTCGACCTGCTCGATCCGGAGCAGCCGACGCACGCGCTCGACGTCGTCTCGGTCGTCGAAGCCGTCCTCGACCCACCGCGGCCGGTCCTGCTCGCCCAGCAGTGGGAGGCCAGGGGCGAGGCCGTCGCCGAGATGAAGGCCGATGGCCTGGACTACGAGGAGCGGATGGCGGCGCTCGAGGACGTCGGCTGGCCGCAGCCGCTCGCGGAGCTGCTCGAGGCGGCATACGAGGTCTATCGCCAGACCCACCCGTGGCTGCCCGAGGACGCGCTCGCGCCCAAGTCGGTCGTCCGGCACATGTGGGAGCAGGGGCTCTCGTTCACGGATCTCATCGGGCGCTACCGGCTCGCCCGGTCCGAGGGCGTCGTGCTGCGCTACCTGTCCGACGCCTACCGCACCCTGCGCCAGACGGTCCCGGAGTCGCACCGCAGCCCCGAGCTCGAGGAACTCGTCGAGTGGCTCGGCGAGACGGTGCGCCAGACCGACTCCTCGCTGCTCGACGAGTGGGAGGCACTCACCCACCCGGACGCGCTCCCGCCCGAGGGTGGCCATCGGGTCGCCCCGACCCCACCTCGGCCGCTCACCGCCAACGAGAAGGCCTTCCGCGCGATGGTGCGCAAGGCCATGTGGCGACGGGTCGAGTTGGCGGCTCGCGACGACGTCGAGGGCCTGTATGCCGTCGACCTCGCCACCGCGGCCCTCACCGATCCGCCGTCCGCGGTGCTCGTGTCGGTTGCGGGCTGGGACGGCGCGCTCGGCGACTACTGGGCCGAGCACGACGAGATCCGCCTCGACGCCGACGCCCGCGGACCGGCCCACCTGCACGTAGCTCCCGATCCCGAGGGCGCTCGCGCGTGGCTGCTGCGCCAGACGCTCGCCGATCCCGACGAGAACCACGACTGGGTGATCGAGGCGCGGGTCGACCTCGACGCCTCGGACGCCGCCGGCGAGGCGGTCGTCCTCGCCACCGGGCTGCGCCGGCTGTGAGCACCGAACCGACGGCGGCGCGGGGCGAGCCGACCGCGGCGCCCGGCGAGCCGACCGTGGCACGGGCCCGCTCGGACCTCGACGTGCTCGCCGCCCGGGCCCGGGCCCTCGTCCGCCCGGGCCGTCGCGTGGTCCTCGGCATCGCCGGTATGCCGGGCGCCGGCAAGTCCACGCTCGCGCGGGCGCTCGTCACCCGGCTCGACCGGCCCGGACCCGACGGCAGCGGGGAAGGTGGGCGGACGGCATACCTGCCGATGGACGGCTTCCACCTGCCCCAGGCGAGGCTGCGCGCGCTCGGCCGCCGCGACCGGATGGGAGCGCCGGACACCTTCGACGCCGCGGGGTATGCCGCGACCCTCGCCCGCGTGACCGGCACCGACGATGCCGTCACCGCGCCCGGCTTCGACCGGACGATCGAGGAGCCCGTGCCCGAAGCCGTCCGGATCGGCCCCGACGCGCGCCTGGTCGTCACCGAGGGCAACTACCTGCTGCTGCCGGATGGCGACTGGTGCCGCGCGCGGTCGTGCATGGTGCAGGTCTGGTTCGTCGAACTCGCCGAGGACGAGCGGCTTCGGCGGCTGCTCGCCCGGCACATCGCCTTCGGCAAGAGCCCCTCGGCAGCGCGGGAATGGGTCGAACGGGTCGACCAGCCCAACGCCCTGCTCGTCGGGGCCCACGCCGCCCTGGCCGACCTGCGGGTGCCGGTCGAGCAGCTGGGTCTCGAGATCGACGCCGACTGAGAACCCGGGGGCTCCCGTCGGCGGGACGACGACCCTACGCTGAGTGCCCATGCCCGACCCCATCCCGCCGGAGAGCGCCGGCGACGTCGGAAGCCGAGCGCTTCCCGGGCGGGTGGTCCGTGGCTACGCGCTCGGCGGGGTGGCGACCGGGTCTTTCGGCACCGTTCCCGGGCTCATGCTCCTGCCCTACCTCACCGAGCGGCTCGGGGTGTCGGCGGCCCTCGCCGGCGTCCTCGTCTTCGTGCCCAAGGCGTGGGACGTCGTGCTCAACCCCGTCGCCGGCCGGATCAGCGACCGCAGCCACCATCGCGACGGCCCTCGTCGCCCGTTCCTCCTGCGCGCCGGGCTCGCGCTTGCCGTGTGTTTCGCGCTCCTGTTCGCCGGGCCGGCCGCGCCCCAGGGGCTCGCGGTCACCTGGGTGGCCGTGCTTTTCCTCGCCTGCGCGACGGCATACGCGTTCTTCCAGGTGCCCTTTGTCGCACTGCCCGCGGAGCTCACCGACGACCCCGGCCAGCGCACCCGGATCATGACCTGGCGGGTGGCCGTGCTCGCCCTCGCGATCCTCGTGAGCGGTGGGCTCGCCCCCGTCGTCCGCAACACGGTGGGGCCCGAACGCGGGTATGCCGCGATGGGCCTGTTCGTCGCTCTGCTCATCGCGGTCGGCGCGCTCGGCGCGTGGCGAGGGACGCGGGGTGCGCCGGCGAGCACGGTCCGGGCGGGCGACGAGGGGCTGCGCCGACAGCTCGACCTCGTCGCCCACCACTCGGACTTCCGCGCGCTGCTCGCGACGTTCGTCCTCCAGGCGCTCGCGACGGGGGCGATGCTCGCCGGCGTCGACTATGTCGCGCGCCACGTCCTGCACGATCCCGGGGCCGGGTCGATCCTGTTCGTCTGCTTCGTCGGCCCGGCGCTCGTCTGCACGCCCGCCTGGCAGCGCCTCGCCCGGGGGTTGGGCAAGAAGGGCGGCTACGCGGTGGCGACGGTCCTCTTCGCCGCGGGGGCGGTCCTGCTCGTGGCGGCGCGCAGCCTGCCCACGGCGCTCGTCTTCCTCGCGGTCGCCCTCGTGGGCATCGGCTATGCCGGGGCCCAGCTCTTCCCGCTCGCGATGCTCCCCGACGTCGCAGCCGAGGACGCTCGCCGTTCGGGGGAGAACCGGGTCGGGGTTTTCACCGGCGTGTGGACCGCCGGCGAAACCTTGGGCATGGCGCTCGGGCCCTTCGTCTACGGGCTCGTCCTCGCCGCCGGGGGCTATATCTCGTCCACGGGATCCGATGCGGCCCAACCTGATTCGGCCGTCACGGCGATCACGCTCGGCTTCTCCGCAGTGCCGGCCGTGCTCGTCCTGCTCTCCCTGCTCCTCCTGCGCGGCTATGGCTCGTTGCCGCGCGGGAACGCCATCCACGGCCCGGGGACGTGATCCACTGATGACCCTTCGAGACCTACCCGAAGCCGTTGCCGCGGACGAGGTCCGCGCGGCCCTGGTCGCCCTGGGCTCCGGCGACCTGCCGACCCATGGCGGGCGCACGCTCGCCTACGTCTACGACTCCGGCCACCCCGAGGTCGACGCACTCGCGCGTGAGGCGCTCGCGGCATACGCGGGCAGCAACGGCCTGGACCCGACGGCCTTCCCCTCGCTCGCCGCGATGGAGCGCGAGGTCGTCGGCTTCGCCGCGCGCCTGCTCGACGCGCCCGACGGGTGTGCCGGCACGGTCACCTCGGGCGGCACGGAGTCCTGCCTGCTGGCGGTCCTCGCCGCCCGCGACGCCCGCCCGGACCTCGACCGTCCCCAGCTCGTCGCGCCCACGACGATCCACGCGGCCTTCCACAAGGCGGCCCACCTGTTCGGACTCGAGCTCGTCCTCGTCGACGTCGACCCGACGACCTTCCGCGCCGATCCGGCGGCGATGGCGGCGGCGTTCACCGACCGGACCGTCCTCGTCGCGGTGAGCGCCCCGTCCTATGCCCACGGTGTCGTCGACCCGGTGGGGCCGATCGCGGCGGCTGCCGCGGAGCGGGACATCCGCTGCCATGTCGACGCCTGCATCGGGGGCTGGGTGCTGCCCTTCCTCGACGGCGCGGGCGGCGCGGGAGGCGCGGAGGCCGCGAGCACACCGGCGTGGAGCTTCGCCGTGCCCGGGGTGACGAGCATCTCGGCCGACGTGCACAAGTACGGCTACACCCCCAAGGGCGTCTCCGTGCTCGTCCACCGGTCGGGGCTGCTGAGAGCCAGCCAGTTCTGGGCGACCGCCGACTGGCCCGGCTACGGCGTCGTCAACGCCACCCTTCAGTCGACCAAGTCCGGTGGACCACTGGCGGCGGCCTGGGCGACCATCCGCTCCTTCGGTGGCCCCGGCTATGCCGCCCTCGCCCGGACCGCGCGCACGGCCACGCTGGAGATCGCCGCCGCCGTGGACGGCATACCCGGGATTCGGGTGCTCGCGCCCCCGGACTCGACCCTGCTCGCGGTCGCCACCGACGAGTCCTGCGACCCCTACACGGTGGTCGACGAGTTGCTCACCCGCGGGTGGTTCGCCCAACCGCAGCTGCCCTTCCGGGGCGGTCCGGCGAGCCTGCACCTGAGCCTCTCGGCGGCGACGGCCGCCCACGTGCCGGACTTCGTCGATGCCCTGCGTGCCTCGGTCGAGGCCGCCCGGGCGGCTGGTCCGGTCACGGTGGACCCCGGCCTCGCCGGGCTGCTCGGGTCGCTCGAGCCCGCCCGGCTGGACGAGCCGACCCTTGCCGGACTCCTCGCCGCCGCCGGGCTCGCGGCGGGCGCGGACGCGTCAACGGGTGAGGCCGGGCTACGGATGCCCGAGCGGATGGCCCCCATCCACGCGCTCCTGGCCGCCTGCCCGCCGCCGTTGCGCGCGACCCTGCTCACGGCGGTGGTCGGGCGGCTCTAGAGTGAGCGCCAGCCCCTGGGAGGCCCGATGATCAACGAGGACTACGAACTCGACACGACCCGCCGCGACGCACCCATCCGCATCTCGGCGCGCGGGCGCGCGGTGCTGTCCAATCCGATGACCAACCGCGGCACGGCCTTCACCGTCCAGGAACGCCGCTATCTCGGGCTCGTCGGCCTCATGCCCAGCGAGGTCACGCCCATGGGCAACCAGGTGCGTCGGGTCTACCAGCAGTATCAGTCGGCCAAGACCCCGTTCGCCAAGCACAACTACCTCGCGAGCCTGCGCGACCGCAACGAGGTGCTCTTCTACCGGCTGCTCGCCGACCACATCGAGGAGATGCTCCCGATCATCTACACCCCGACGATCGGGGAGGTGATCGAGCGCTTCTCGGTCGAATACCACCGTCCCCGTGGGGTGTTCGTCTCCATTGACCGCCCGGAGGACATCGAGCAGTCGTTGCTCGACCACGGCCTGGGCGCCGACGACGTCGACCTCATCGTCGCGACCGACGCCGAGGGCATCCTCGGGATCGGCGACCAGGGCGTGGGGGGCATCGAGATCGCCATCGGCAAGCTCTCGGTCTACACCGCGGCCGCCGGGGTGCATCCGGGTCGGGTGATGCCGGTGATGATCGACGTGGGCACCGACAACCTCGGCCTGCTCAACAGCGACCTCTACCTCGGCGAGCGGCATGCCCGGGTCCGCGGCGAACGCTACGACGCCTTCGTCGACCGCTTCGTGAAGACCGCGACGAAACTCTTCCCGCATGCGATGCTCCACTGGGAGGACTTCGGTGCGAGCAACGCGCACCGCATCCTTGAGAAGTACCGGCATACCCACTGCACGTTCAACGACGACATCCAGGGGACCGCCGCGGTCGCGCTCGCCGCCGTCCTGGCGGGGGCAGACGTCACCGGTATGCCGTTGCGAGACCACCGGATCGTCATCTTCGGCGGCGGGACGGCCGGCATCGGCATCGCCGACCTCCTGCGCGACACCCTCGTGCGCCAGGGAATGCCGCGCGAGGAGGCCGTCGCCCAGTTCTACGCCCTGGGCAGCCGGGGGCTGTTCGTCGACGACGAGCTCCGCCTGCGCGAGTTCCAGCGGCCCTATGCCCGCCCCCGTTCCGAGATCGACGGCTGGACCCTCGCCGACGGGACAGCCCGCGGCGTGAGCCTGGGCGACGTCGTGCGCAACGCCCACCCGACGATCCTCATCGGGACCTCGACGATGGGCGGCGCCTTCACCAAGGCGATCGTCAAGGAGATGGCCGCCCACTGCGAGCGGCCGATCATCATGCCGCTGTCCAATCCCACGTCACGGGCCGAGGCGACGCCGGCGGACCTCATCGACTGGACCGACGGGCGCGCGCTCGTCGCCACGGGCAGCCCGTTCGACCCGGTGGACCACCGCGAGGTCCGGCACTTCATCGCCCAGGCCAACAACGCCCTCATCTTCCCGGGGCTCGGGCTCGGGGTCGCCGCCTGCCGGGCCAGCCGGATCACCGACGCGATGATCGCGGCTGCCGCCGAAGCCCTCGCCCGACGGGTCAACGCCTATCGCCCGGGGGCCTCGTTGCTGCCCTCGATGGCCGACCTTCGCCCGGTCTCGGCCCACGTCGCGCTCGCGGTGGCCGCCGCGGCGGCCGAGGAGGGGGTCGCCCGGGCGCCGCTCACCGACCCCATCGACGACATCTACACCCGGATGTGGCAGCCGACCTACCCAGCGGTCGAGGTCATCTGAGGTCCCGCCGGTGGCGGTGAGCCAGCCCGTCCCGTCGGACGCCGGGGTGCCCGATCCCGCGACCGCACGTAAGGTCCTGCTCGTCTGCCTCCAGGTGGCCGATCTGCTCCTCGACGCCGGCATGTCGGCCAACGACGTCGTCGTCGTCCTCCTGCGGATCACCCACGCCTACCGGCTGGGCAGCGTCCACATCGACCTCACCTATACCGCGGTGACGATGTCCTACTACCCGCAGGGGTATGCCGCCCCGCTCACCATCCTGCGGGTGGTCCAGCCGGGCCGTCCCGACTACGACAAGGCCAGGCGGGTCGACGACCTCGTCCACCGGATCACCCGGGGTCTGCCGATCGACGCGGCGGTCCGGGACTTCGACGACATCTGGTACTCCCGGCGCCGGCACCCGTGGTGGGTGTCGATGGTCGGCAACGCCGGGGTCGGGGTGGGCGCCACCCTGCTGTTCACGACCTCCTGGCAGGTCGTCGTCGTCACCTTCCTGCTCGGCTGCTTCGTCGACCGGCTCGTCGACCGGCTCGACGAGAGGCGGGTGCCGCCGCTGTTCAGCCAGGCCGCATCCGCGTTGCTCATCACGCTCGTGGCCGTCGGTGCGAGCGCGGCCGGGCGGCACGGCATACCGCTCGTCGCGGGGCTGGACCCCACGCTCGTCGTCGTCGGCGGCATCGTCATGCTCGTCGCCGGGATGCTCGTCGTCGGCGCCGTGCAGGACGCGATCGACCAGTTCTACGTCACCGCCTCGGCGCGCCTGCTCGAGGTGGCGATGCGCACGGCGGGGATCGTCGTGGGCATCGTCGGCGCTCTCCACCTGGCCAACGTCCTCGGGATCGGTGCGCACGTCTCGGCCGACCCCGTCGCCCTGGGGCCGGTGCCCGCCCAACTCCTCGGCGCCTTCGTCCTGTCGGCCTGCTGGGCGATCTACGGCCAGGCCGGGTGGGTGGCAGCCCTGCTCACCGGGGCGGTGGGAGTGCTCGGGTGGGTGGGCTATCTCGCGACCGTCGCCACGGTGGGGGAGGTGCCGGCCAATGCGGTGGGCGCCCTGCTCGTGGGCTTCGTCTCGTGGCTGGCGGTGCGTCGGTCGAGCGTGCCGAGCTTCACCCTCGTCCAGGCCGGCCTGCTTCCACTCGTCCCTGGCCTCGCGCTCTATGAGGGGCTGCTGCAGCTGGTCGGCACCCAGGACACGCCCGGCAATACGGCTGCGGGCGAGGCGACCCTGGGCCTCGCGCTCGGTGTCGCGCTCGGGATCGCCGGGGGCGCGACCCTCGGCACCTATCTCGGACGCCCGGTCGTGAGCCAGATGCGCCGGATCCGCGACGTCACGCGGGCCCGCCGCTCCTAGACGGCGGCGTCGTCGCGCTCGCCGGTGCGCACCCGCACGATCGTCTCGACCGGGGTCACCCACACCTTGCCGTCGCCGATCCGGCCGGTGCGCGCCGCGCTCACGATGGTGCGGACCACGTCCTCGACGTCGGCGTCCTCGACGACCACCTCGAGCCGGACCTTCGGCACGAGGGTCACGTCGTATTCGGCCCCCCGGTAGACCTCGGTGTGCCCCTTCTGCCGGCCCGACCCGCTCACCTCCGAGACCGTCATCCCGGCGACGCCGAACAACTCGAGCGCCGCCCGGACCTCGTCCCACTTGTGCGGCTTCACCACCGCGGTGACGAGCTTCATCGGTCAGTCCTCCTCATCGGGGTGGGTGATCTGGCGCAGGATCCCGTGGCCGCCCACGCGCCCGCCGCTCACGGTGTGGAAGTCGTATGCCGTCTCGCCGTGGATCTGCAGGTCGACGCCGCTCACCTCGTGCTCGCGAACGACCCGGAAGCCCATCGTGCGGTGCACGGCATACGCGAGGGCAGCGGACAGGGCAAAGGCGTAGACGAGCACGACGCCGGCGCCCACGAGCTGGCGGCCCAGCTGGGCGAAGCCGCCACCGTAGAAGAGACCGTCGACTCCGGTCGGGGCCGCCGCGGTCGCGAGCAGTCCGATCCCGAGCGTGCCGACGAGCCCGCCGACGAGGTGGACGCCCACGACGTCGAGCGAGTCGTCGTAGCCGAAGCGGTACTTGAGGCCCACCGCAGCGCTGCAGACGACGCCGGCGACGAAGCCCATGACGAGGGCGCCGATCGGCGAGAGGGAGCCGCACGAGGGGGTGATGGCGACGAGCCCGGCGACCATCCCCGACGCCGCGCCCAGCGAGGTGGCCTTGCCGTCGCGGCGTCGCTCGAGGAGCAGCCAGCCGAGGATGCCGGCGGCCCCGGCCAGGCTCGTCGTGACGAAGACGACCGCGGCCTTCTGGTTGGCGCCCAACGCCGAACCGGCGTTGAAGCCGTACCAGCCGAACCACAGCAGCCCGGCTCCGAGCATGACGAGGGGCAGGTTGTGCGGGCGCATGGGGTCGCGGCCGAAACCCACCCGACGGCCCAGAACGAGCGCGACAGCCAGCCCGGATGCACCCGAGCAGATCTCGACGGCGGTTCCGCCGGCGAAGTCGATGACACCGACCTGGTTGGCCAGCCATCCGCCCACGTGGCTGCCGGACGAGAAATCGAAGATCCAGTGCGCGATCGGGGCGTAGACGAGCAACGTCCAGGCCGACACGAAGACCAGCCACGCGCCGAAGCGCGCCCGGTCGGCGATCGCCCCGGAGACCAGTGCCCCGGTGATCACGCAGAAGAGCCCCTGGAAGACGGCGAAGAGGATGACCGGCACGGTCGAACTGCCGTTGCTCGCGGGATCGAGCAGCTGTCCCAGTCCGGCGTATTGCCAGGGATTGCCGAGCAGACCACCGCCGAGGTCGTCGCCGAAGGCGAGCGAATAGCCGACGAGCGTCCACACCACGCTGACCACCGCGAGCGCGCCGACCGTCATCATCATGATGTTGAGGACGCTCTTGGAACGGACCATCCCGCCGTAGAAGAGGGCGAGCCCCGGGGCCATGAGCAGGACCAGGGCGCTGGCGGCGAGCAGCCATGCGGTGTCGCCGGTGTCCAGACTGGCGCGCACGAGCGTGGGCATGGCTCTCCTTTCGGACGGGCCGCTACGAGCGCTCACACGCTAGCGACCCCGCCGGTATGCCGCCCGCTCGGGTCCGCGCCTCGGTCACCCCGGGCGCCGGGCCAACGACCGGACGTGGGCGGCGTGGGCGGGCCGCCCAGGCGCGGTATGCCGCGCGTGTCACCAGGCGGCATACGGGACCTATGGGGGTTGCGCTGCAGCGGTGCGACGGGGTGGACTGCCCATGCCTGGCAGCACTCTCCACCGCAGGACGGAAGGCACCTGACATGAGCGAGTCCATCGCCACCGGCGAGACCGACGTCGAGCTGCTCCACCAGACCATCCCGGACAACCTCGACGCGACGGCCGCGCGCTTCCCGGACCGCGAGGCCATGGTCGACGCCTCGACCGGCCGGCGTTGGACCTATGCGCAGCTCAAGGTCGATGTCGACCGACTCGCCCGCGGCTTCGCCGGCTCGGGCATCGTCAAGGGCGACCGGGTGGGGATCTGGGCACCCAACTGCGGCGAGTGGACCCTCGTCCAATACGCGACCGCGAAGATCGGCGCGATCCTGGTGAACATCAACCCGGCCTACCGCACCCACGAACTGCAGTATGTGCTCAACCAGGCGGGGATCCGGATGCTCGTCGCGGCACCGTCCTTCAAGACCAGCGACTACGCGGGGATGATCGAGGAGGTCCGCGGCGAGGTGCCGAGTCTCGAGTCGGTCGTCCTCATCGGGCGTGACTCGTGGGACGCGTTGTGGACGGCCGCGGAGTCGGTGAGCCAGCAGGACGTGGAGGTGATCGCGGCCGGGCTGTCGCCCGAGGACCCGATCAACATCCAATACACCTCGGGCACCACGGGATTCCCCAAGGGCGCGACGCTCAGTCACGTGAACATCCTCAACAACGGCTTCCACGTCGGCGAGGTGCTCCACTACACCGAGGAAGACCGGATCTGCATCCCGGTGCCCTTCTACCACTGCTTCGGCATGGTCATGGGCAACCTCGCGGCCACGAGCCACGGCTCGTGCATGGTCATCCCCGCTCCCGGCTTCGACCCGGCCATCACCCTGCGCGTGGTCCGCGAGGAGAAGTGCACCTCGCTCTATGGGGTGCCGACGATGTTCGTCGCCGAGTGGCAGCTCATCGACGAGGGCAAGGCGGCGGTTACCGACCTCGCGACCGTGCGGACCGGCATCATGGCCGGCGCACCCTGCCCGAGCGAACTCATGAAGAAGCTCATCAGCGCGGGGGTCGACGAGATGACGATCTGTTACGGGATGACCGAGACCTCGCCGGTCTCGACCCAGACCCGCACCGACGACTCCTTCGACATCAAGGTCGGCACTGTCGGGCGGGTGATGCCGCATCTGCAGATCGGGATCATCGACCCGTCCTCGGGGCGTTTCGTCGACCGCGGGGAGTCCGGCGAATTCGTCACCAAGGGCTATTCGGTCATGCTCGGCTATTGGAACCAGCCCGACAAGACCGCCGAGTCGGTCGTCGATGGCTGGATGCGCACGGGAGACCTCGCCGTCATGGACGGGGCCGGCAACGTCCAGATCACCGGCCGGATCAAGGACATGGTCATCCGCGGCGGCGAGAACATCTACCCGCGCGAGATCGAGGAATTCCTCTACACCCACCCGGACGTCCTCGACGCCCAGGTCATCGGGGTGCCCGACCCGAAGTACGGCGAGGAGTTGTGCGCGTGGATCCGGATGAAGCCCGGCGCGCAGCCTCTCGACGCCGCGGCCGTGCGGGCCTTCGCCACCGGCAAACTCGCCCACTACAAGATCCCTCGCTATGTCGAGATCGTCGAGGACTTCCCGATGACGGTGACGGGCAAGGTCCGCAAGGTGGAGATGCGTGAGATGTCCGCCGCGCGGCTCGGCCTCCTGGGCGGCTGAAGGCCACCTCTGGGACGATTCAGGGGCGCACGGGTAGGTTTGCCCTCCGGACGGGGCACGCGGCCGCGCGCTCGGTCACGAACTCGAAGGTGGGAATATGCCCGGCACACTTGCGTGGCTGCTGCTCCTCGCGGCGCTCGTCGTCATCTTCCTCGTCGTGATCGTCGTGCGCCGCCGGCGCGCGGAGTCCGACGCGCTCGGCCAGTCGGGCACGGCGCTGCTGTTCCCTGCCCCCGGTCCCGGGTCGGACGTCGAGTCCGGGTGGGCAGCGGGCCCGATGGCCGTCGGTGCGGGCGTGAGCGAGGCCGGGCTCGCGGGCGGGATGGCCTCGGTTCCGGTTCCGCTCGAAGGCCAGGAGTATGCCGTCGCCGTGCCGGTGGCTGTGCCGGGAGGGGGCGAGGCGGGGGTGGCGGTTGCCGAGGAGCTGTGGGCCGCACCGGCAGCCGACTCCGTCGAGTCCGTCGAACGTGAGGAATACGTCGAGTCGCTCGACGTGCCGGCCGAGTCCGTCGACGCCGAGGACACCGTCGACATCGTGACCACCGTCGACGCCGAGGACACCGTCCACATCGTGGACACCGTCGACATCGTCCACACCGACGACGCCGCCGCGGGCGTCGACTCGAGCGGCGGCGCCGAGGACGGGTCGGGTGTGTGGGTTCCGTCGGAGGGACCCATGCGGCTGTCGGCTGCGGACGAGGCGGCTGCCGCCGCCCGCGCACGGATCCACGGAGGGTCGGGGGTGACCCCGGAAGCACCGAGCGTCGAGCCGGAGTCCGACGCGGACGCCGATGGCGGGGCGGCGGCATACCCGGCCGTCGTAGAGGCCGTCGTAGAGGCCGTCGAGACCAGTGAGGCCGTCGAGACCAGCGAGCCGGCGGAGGGCGTCGACCACGAGGCCGAGTTGCTCGCTGACGAGGAGGCCCTCGGGGCGGACTCGTCGGCCGAGTCGGACTACCAGGCCGCACTGGACGAGATGACGGCCGAGCGGGACGCGCTCGCCGAGCAGCCCGCGGCAAGGGCGACCGTCCTCGAAACGGACGTCGTCGAACCGGCCGGTGACGTCGAATCGGATCCCGAATCGGACGTCGAGTCGGATTCGGCGGACACGGTGATCGGCGAGGCCGACGCGGCAGCGGGCGGCGTGGGCGGTGAGTGGACGAGCGGCACCGACGACGGCCGCGAGATCTCGACCTTCGCCGAGGTCGTCGACGGGGGATACGGCTGGGGATCGGCGGCGCCGGTCTTCGACGGCGCGATGCCCCTCGGGCACCCGGTGAAGGCCAACCGGGCCTGGATGCGCTTCCAGGAACCGGGCGACCCCTGGTACGACCAGATCACCGCGGACGTGTGGTTCATCGACGCCGACAACGCGAGGCGGCACGGCTTCGCCAAGGACTGAACTCAGTTCCAGTCGCGCCGGTCCTCGATCGGCGAGGCGTCCGCAGGCAGCCCGCCGACCGCGGCGACACTGCACGCGAAGCGCAATCCGGAGCGGATCCGGTCGGCGACGGTGGCGAGCACGCTGTCGCTCGCCGCGCCCGGTGCCACGACGACCTCGCAGGAGAGCTCGTCCCGGTGGTCGACCCGGTCGATGACGAACCGCCATCCCTCGATGTCGGGGACACCGGTGAGCACGGCAGCGGCCTGGCGTGGGTGCAGGAACATGCCGCGGACCTTGACCGCGGCACCCACCCGCCCGAGCACCCCGGCGAGCCGCAGGTCGCCGTCCGGGCCGAGCCGCCAGGCCGACAGGTCGCCCGTGCCGAAGCGCACGAGCGGATAGTCGGGGCGCAGCAGCGTGACGACGACCTGGCCCTCGCCTTCGACGAGCGGTGCGCCGGTGTCGAGGTCACACACGGAGACATGGAGCCCGGCCGCCGGGACGAGCCCGGCGCCAGGCTCGGTTTCGAAGCCGATGAGCCCTGCCTCGGCCGTCCCGTA
Source organism: Actinomycetes bacterium (assembly GCA_029552065.1). GTDB lineage: Bacteria > Actinomycetota > Actinomycetes > Actinomycetales > Dermatophilaceae > Phosphoribacter. The sequence goes on along the minus strand of JAKPEG010000021.1, from coordinate 18,419 downwards.
GGCCATGAGCACGGTCGGCACCCACTCACGCAGCAGGTCGCGCAACGATTCGGGCAGCGGCTCGGCCGTCACGAGCGCCTTGGTGAGCCGCCAGCGCGCGGGCGGCAGACCGAGCTCGACGAAGCGGTCGTGGATCGCCTTGAGATAGCTCGGCAGCCCGGTGTATGCCGTCACCCCGAGATCCGCGATCGCCTGCGCCTGCAGGTCCTGGTTGCCGATCCCGCCGGGCAACACGCGCGCGCCGAGGGCGAGGGCGGCCTCCTCGAACATCGCCCCCGCGGGGGACAGGTGATAGCCGAAGCAGTTGAGCACGAGGTCCTCGGCGCCGAACCCGGCGGCACGCAGTGAGGGCTCCCAGCGCCATGGGTCAGGACCGGCCAGTTGCGGCTCGTAGAGAGGCCCAGGGGACTGGAAGACCCGGCGGACGTCGGCCGTCGCCGACAGCATGCCGCCGAACGGCGGGTCGGCCTGCTGGCGGGCCAGCACGTCGTCCTTGGCGAGCACGGGCAGCCGATCGAGGGCGGCGAGGATCTCCTCCGGGCCGCCGTCGAGCTCGATCCCGTGCGCGGCGAGGCGGTCGGCCAGGGCCGGGACCTGGTCCCGGCCCGCGGCGACGGTGGCGGCGACCGCGGGAGCCAGGCCCGCGGCATACCTGTCGATGGCAGCGTGCAGCGCCCCCATGGAGGATGTCCTTTCCTGCGATCCGGGTGTCAGAGCCAGCGCTTGCGGCGCTTGTAGTGCTTGACCTCGCGGAAGCTCTTGCGGCTCCCCGAGTCGCCGAGTCCGAGATAGAACTCCTTGACGTCGGGGTTCTCCCGCAGTTCGGCCGCCGAACCTTCGAGCACGATCCGGCCCTGCTCCATGATGTAGCCGTGGTCGGCGACCTCGAGCGCGCGCCTGGCGTTCTGCTCGATGACCAGGACGGTGAGTCCCAGCTCCTCGTTGATCTGCTTGATGAACCCGAAGATGTCCTTGACGAGCAGGGGTGCCAACCCCAGTGAGGGTTCGTCGAGCATGAGCAGCTTCGGTTTTCCCATGAGGGCCCGCCCGATCGCGAGCATCTGCTGTTCGCCACCGGACAGGTAGCCGGCCACCCGGTTGGTCATGTCCTTGAGCTTGGGCAGCAGGTGGTAGACGGTCGCGAGGTCGCGAGGATCGGCGCCGCCGCGGAAGTAGGCACCGGCGACGAGGTTCTCCGCGACCGTGAGGTGCTCGAAGACGTGCCGGCCCTCCATGCACAGCGAGAGGCCGAGCTTGACCCGAGCGGCGGCGTCGAGGTGCGTGACGTCCTTGCCGCCGAAGACGATCGAGCCGTCGGTCACCTCGCCGTGCTCGGTGGGCAACAGGCCGGAGATCGCCTTGAGGGTCGTCGACTTGCCGGCGCCGTTGGAGCCCAAGAGAGCGACGACCTTGCCCTCGGGGACCCGCAGCGACAGTCCTCGCAGGACGAGGATGACGTCGTCGTAGATGACTTCGATGTTGTTGAGGGTGAGCAGCTCGCCCCCCTCGGGGGTGGCCGGTGCTCCGGCCACCCCCGCAGACGTCGTCGTGCCGGTCATGGCACCGTCACGGGACCTGGTTGGCTGCGATCTCGACGAACTTGCCGTTCTTGACCTGGTAGATGCCCGTGCCGGTGGAGCCACGGTGGGAGTCCGCCGAGAACTTCACCTTGCCGGTGCCGACGACACCGCCGGTGTCGACCGCGTCCATCGTCTCGAGGGCGGACCGGATCGCCTCACCGGTGAGCTTGCCGCCACCGGCGAGCACCTTCTCGATGCCCTTGGCCATGACGTCCATCGTGTACCAGCCCTGGGCGTAGTGCAGGCCCTTGGCGTCGAGCGTGGAGCTCTTGGTCTTGAGGTAGTCGTCGATGACCTTGTTGCCCTCCTTGCCGGCCGAGGCCGGGGCGAACGGCTGGAGCATCACGTGGCCCTCGGCGTTCTCTGCTCCGGCCGTCTTGACGAACAGCTCGTCCGCGCACCAGTTGAGGCAGACGATCTTCATCCCGAGGTTCTGCGCCTTGATGTCCTTGGCCACCTGCGCGGCGGGGGAGGACACGTTCTGGATGACGATGTACTTCGCACCCTGCGACTGGGCCTGCGAGAGCAGTCCGACGAAGTTGGGGGTCTTGGGCATGGGGTAGGCCTTGTAACCGAGCTTGAGACCCTTCTCGGTGATCCACTTCTGTCCGTCGGCGACCGGTGCGGTGCCGAAGGGGCTGTCGTTGTGGAAGACCGCCACCTCGGCCTGAGCGCCGGCGTCCTTGGCGATCCAGTTGAGCGCGACACGCATCTGGTCGGAGTAGGTCGGGGCGACGACGAAGTTGTAGGCCGACTGCTTGGGGTCGGTGAGCACCTCGGCGTAGGAGGCGCTCATGAACGGCAGCTTGTCCGAGGCCACCTTCGTGCGCAGGGCCTCGGAGTCGCCGGTGCCCCAGCCCTGGATGACGACTGCCCCGTCGGTGACGTACTTCTTGTAGAGCTCCTCGGCCTTGGGGACCTGGTAGGCGTAGTCGTTGGCCATCGCCTCGATCTTGTGGCCCTTGATGCCGCCCTTGGCGTTGAGCCAGTCGATGTAACCGAGCATGCCCTCGTGGTAGGGCTTGCCGACGTCGCCGGTCGCACCCGTGAGGTCGGCGATGATGCCGACCTTGATCGGGGTGGTGTCCGAGCTGCTGCTGCTGCCGCCCCCGCCACATGCGGTGAGTCCGAGCACGAGCGAGGTGGTGGCGGCGAGGAGAACGCGCCGGGTGAGGTGTGTCATGGAGACTCCAGTTCTTGCCGGGATCCTGCGGGTGCACTGCGTATGCCGGTGGGCGGCTCTCGGAGGGACGGAGGGGGAAGGGGTATGCCGCGTGGCCGTGGCGACCACCCGGCATACCGTCAGTAGCGGAACGGCCAGAAGCGGACGTAGTCCTTCATGCGCGACCAGATCCGATCGAGGCCGCGCGGTTCGATGAGCAGGAAGGTGATGATGGCGATGCCGAAGACGGCGTTCTTGATGGCGGGTAGTTGCTCGGCGATGAACGGCGCACCGTCGCGCACCTTGTCGCCGACCTCGGTGAGCAGAGCGGGCAGCAGCATCATGAAGATCGCGCCGTAGACCGAGCCGGCGATGCTGCCCAGGCCGCCGACGATGATCATCGCGAGATAGAGGACGGAGACGTCGAGGGTGAACCGTTCCCAGGTCACGGTCTCGGTGTAGTAGGCCGAGAGCGCGCCGGAGAGCCCGACGAAGCCGCTCGAGACGGCGAAGGCGGTGACCTTGGTCCGGGTGATGTTGACGCCGATGGCCTCGGCGGCGATGTCCTGGTCCCGCACGGCCATGAACGAGCGGCCGAGGGCGGTGCGGAAGAGGTTGCGGGCCATGAGCACGGCGAGGAAGGTGATCGGCAGGAGCACCCAATACCACTGCACCTCGAAGGTCTCCCGCTCGATGAAGCCCAGCCGGGGGACCTCGATGTATCCGCGGTCCTCGGTGAGAAAGCCCCACCGTCGGACGACGAACATGATGATCTCCTGCGAGGCGAGCGTCGCGATCGCGAGATAGAGCCCCTTGAGGCGCAGGGCGGGCAGGCCGAAGAGCGCCCCGACCCCGGCCGTGACGAGCACGGCGACGACGACCGCGAGCGGCACGGGCAGTCCCGCCCGGGTGGACAGGATCGCCGAGGTGTAGGCGCCCACGGCGAGGAAGCCGCCCTGGCCGAGGGAGATCTGGCCGGTGAAGCCGACCAGGATGTTGAGGCCGACCGCGCCGACCACCGCGATGAGGATCGAGTTGGCGATGCCCAGCCAATAGGTGTTGAGCAGGTAGGGCACGACGAGCAGGAGCACGACGACCAGGCCGAAACGGAACCACTCGGCCTTGGTATGCCGCAGGCGCAACTCCGCGCGATATGAGCGATGATGTATGCCGGTCGCGGTCGCCATCGTCAGACCCTCTCGATCCGCGTCTCGCCGAAGATGCCATAGGGGCGCACCATGAGGATCGCCACGAGGACGACGTAGGGGACGACCTCGGCGAGGCCGGGATCTGCATAGCCGGAGACGTATTGCTTGAGCAGTCCGATGGTGAGACCGCCGACGATGGTGCCGGGCACCGAGTCGAGCCCGCCGAGGATGACGACCGGGAAGACGATGAGGCCGAACGAGGCGATGTTCTGATCGACCGCCGACAGGTCGGCGAGCAGGACGCCGGCGATGAGGGCACTCACGGCGGCCAACGCCCAGGCGAGGGCGAAGATCGTGCGCACCGAGATGCCCATGGTGAGCGAGGCCTGCTGGTCGTCGGCGACGGCGCGCATGGCAACGCCGTGACGGGACCTGCGGAAGAAGACCGTGAAGGCGGCCAGGACGATGGCAGCGATGAGGATGACCAGGAGCCGGTTGACCGGCACCGTGACGCCGGCGACTTCCATGCTCCCGGTCGGGAGGATCTTGGGCTGTTCGCGCACCGCCGTGCCGAAGAACATCTGGACGCCGGCCTTGAGGACCGAGGACAGCCCGATCGTCACCATGATCACGCTGATCGCGTGCTCGCCGACGAGCGGTCGCAGGACGAAGCGTTCGACGAGCACACCGAGCAGGATCGCGAAGGCGACTCCGACGAGCACGGCGAGGACGAGCGGCAGGCGCAGCAGGACGAAGGCCGTGTAGAAGGTATAGGCGCCGACGAGGAGGAACTCGCCCTGGGCGAAGTTGATCACCCGGGTCGCCTTGTAGATGAGGACGAAGCCGAGGGCGGCCAACGCGAGGATCGCGCCGTCGGCGAGGCCGTAGACGGTGAGGGAGACGAAGCGGGCGAACTCGTTCATCGGCGACCACTCCACACCGGGCGTCGGCCGCGTCCCTCGGGGACGCGGAAGGTCGTGAGGTCGACGATCCGTAGGTCGATGGTGCGTTCGATCGTCGTGCCGTCCTGGTAGGTCACCGTCGTCGTGATCCCGACGCGCTCGTCGCCGCGGGCCAGCGCGTCGATGATCGCGGCATACCGTGTCTGGATGACATTGCGGCGCACCTTGCGGGTGCGGGTGATCTCGTCGTCGTCGGGGTCGAACTGCTTGTGCAACAACACGAATCGGGTGATCCGAATGCTCTCGGGAAGGTCCTCGTTGGCCCGGGTGATCTCCTCGGCGACGAGGTCCTGCACCTCGTGCTTGCCGGCGAGGTCGGTGTAGGTCGTGTAGGAGAGTCGCTCGTGCTCGGCCCAGGAGCCGGTCGTGAGCGGGTCGATCGTCACGATCGCGGTCATCCCCTGACCGCCCTCCTCTGGCGGGAAGGTGACCGCCTCCTCGATGTAGGGGCTGAACTTGAGCTTGTTCTCGATGAACGCCGAGGAGAAGCGGGTGCCGTCGGCCGTCGTGAGGACGTCCTTCTGTCGGTCGATGACGACCAGGTGACCTCGCTCGTCGAGATAGCCGGCGTCGCCCGTGTGCAGCCACCCCTCGGAGTCGACGGCCTCGGCGCTCGCCTCGGGGTTGCGGTGGTAGCCCTGGAAGACCGAGGCGGATCGCAGGAGGATCTCGCCGTTGTCGTCGATCCGGATCTCCGTGCCGGCGATCGGGGTGCCGACGGTGTGGAAGGCGATGTCGTCGTCGCGGTGGACGACGGCGATGCCGCAGATCTCGGTCTGGCCGTAGATCTGCTTGAGGTTGACCCCGATCGCGTGGAAGAACCGGAAGACGTCCGGGCCGAGAGGGGCGCCTCCGGTGTAGGCGTGCCCGTTGCGGGCGAGGCCCAACTGGTCGCGCACCGGGCGCAGGGCGACCTGGTCGGCCAACCAGTGGACCGGGGCGAGCGCGCCGGCCCCCTTGCCGTGGATGCGCCGCTCGGCGACCTTGTCGCCGATCGCATAGCCCCAGCCGAAGACCGCCCGCTTGAGTCGACCGGCCTCGTCGATGCGTACCTGGACCTCGGAGAGCATCCCCTCCCAGATTCGCGGCGGCGAGAACATCACGTCCGGGCCGATCTCGCGCATGTCGGCCTTCTGGGTCGCCGAATCCTCGGGAAAGCTCAAGGTGAGTCCCCTGGACAGCCCGCACGCGACCGCGAGCATCTGTTCGCCGATCCACGCGAAGGGCAGGAAGGACACGTAGCGGTCCTTCCCGTCGATCGGGTCGATCGCCGTGAGGTGCTCGGCCATGGCGAGCAGGTTGGCGTGGGACAGCTCGGCGAGCTTCGGCCGGCTCGTCGTGCCCGAGGTCGTGCAGATGACCGCGACGTCCTCGCTCGAGCCCTGCGCGACCTGTTCGTCGAGCCAGCCCGGATGTTCGGCACCCCAGTCACGGCCCAGGGCCTCGACGGCAGTGAAGTCGCGCAGATAGGACTCGGTGTACTGCTCGAGGCCGTGCGGGTCGTAGTAGACGACCGTCTCGAGCAGGAGGGGAGGGCCTTCGGGGGCGGCCGCGCCGCTTGCGGAGCCGTCGCCGGTCGCAGCCTCGGTTCCCTGGTCGCGATCCGCGATGAGCCGGATGAGCTTGTCGACCTGTTCCTGGTCCTCGGCGACGACGACCCTCACCCGGGCGAGGGTGAGGATGTGGCTGAGTTCCTCCCCGATGCTCGTCGGGTAGATCCCGACGACGGCCGCACCGATGCTCTGGGCCGCGAGTTCGGCGATGAGCCATTCGGGCCGGTTGTCGCCGAGGACCGCGACGACCTCGCCACGCCCGACTCCGAGCGCGGCCAGACCGTGGGCGAAGTCGGCGACCCGGGCGGCGTAGACCTGCCAACTCATCGGTTGCCAGATGCCGTAACGCTTCTCCTGGAGGGCGGTCTGCTCGGGCCGGGTGGCCGCCAGCCCCTGCAACAGGCGGGGGAAGGTCGTCGTGGGTGCTGTGCCCGCGTGCTCGGTCATCAGAGGTCCTCCGCCCCGAGGTAGGCCTCGACGACGGCCGGGTTGACCTTCACCTCATCCGGCGTACCGTCGGCGATGAGGCGGCCGAAGTCGAGAACCGACACCCGGTCGGAGATGTCCATGACGACGGCCATGTCGTGCTCGATGAGGATGACGGTGACCCCGGCGAGCTCGTGCACGTCGAGGATGTAGCGGGCCATGTCCTCCTTTTCCTCGGAGTTCATGCCCGCCATCGGCTCGTCGAGGAGCAGCAGCGAGGGCTGCAGACACAGGGCGCGACCGAGTTCGACCCGCTTCTGGATGCCGTAGGCGAGGGCCCCGACCGGCAGGTGGCGGAACGGCTGGAGGGAGAGCAGGTCGATGACCTCCTCGACGATCCCCCGGTTGGCGATCTCTTGCGCCCTGGCCGGACCGAACCACACGAGCGAGGACAGCACGCCGTGGCGCATCCGGGTATGCCGCCCGAGCATGAGGTTCTCGAGCACGGTGAGTTGGGAGAACAACTCGATGTTCTGGAACGAGCGCGCGACGCCGAGCCGGGCGATCCGGTAGGGGGGCAGCGCGGTGAGCTCGTGGGTGGCTTCCACCGACCCGGTGCCACCGGTATGGAGGCGGATCGAACCGCGCTGCGGGTGGTAGAGGCCGCTCACGCAGTTGAGCAGACTCGACTTGCCTGCGCCGTTGGGTCCGATGACCGAGTGGATGTGCCCCTGGGTGACCTCGAATCCCACGTCGTGCAGGGCCACGACGCCGCCGAAGCGCAGTTCGACGTCGCGGATCTGCAGAACGGGGTGCCCGACCGGAACGGCGGAGGAGTTGAGCGTGTGCTCGTAGGCCCGGCTGCGCACGGCTACTCCTCGCGTCGACCTCGACGGAACGGATGTGACGCAGCATATGTTTTCACTATCCGGAAACGCAACGGCTTCTTGTGGAAGGAAAACGCACCGGCTTACAGTGAAGGCCCCATTCGGCCGACGCGAAGGAGCGGTGGAGTGGCTCCCCTCAGCGAGGCCCTGCAGGAGGCTCCGGGATCCCTCGGCACGGTGCGCAATGCGGTCCTCCTGCTCGACCTGCTCGCCGAGGGGCCGGCATACCAACAGCTCACCGACCTCGCGGACCGGTCGGGGTTGTCCCTGCCCACGGTCCACCGTCTGCTGCGTTCGCTCGTCCTCGCCGGCCTGGTCGAGCAGGACCCTCGGTCCTCGCGCTACGGGCTGGGAGCTCACCTCGTCCGGCTGGCCCACCGCTACCTCGCCCGGCTCCCGGTGCTCGGGGCGCTCGCGCCCTATCTCGCCCAGCTGCGCGACGCCGTCGGAGCCACCGTCCGCGTCGAACTGCTCGTCGGCACCCAGGTCGTCGACGGCGATCGGGTCTCCGGACCGGAGGTCGGGCTCTATCGGGAGGTCGCCGGTGTCCGGCCGGCGCTGTCCACCGCCGGTGGCAGGGCACTCGCTGCCCGTGGCGATGACGAACTCTGGAAGCTGGTAATGGCCGAGGCCGACGAGGAACTGCGTGCGCTCGCCGAGAGCGAGCGTGAGGCGTGGTCGAAGGCCGAGGTCATCACGGTCTCCGCTGACTACCTGGGTGCAGGTACCGAGGTCGCCGTCGCCGTCGTCGACCCGAGCGGCTCGCCGCTGGCCGCCCTCTGCGTGGACCTGCCTCGGGATCCCGCACCGGAGCGGGTCCGCGAGACGGTCGCCCATTGCGACCGCGCGATCGCCGCCGCGCTGCGGACGCTCGGTCATGGCTGAGGCCATCGGCCCCGATCCGGACCGATGGGCGCAGGCCATCGCCGCCCTGCCCTGGACCCAACCCCCCGACCCGCTCTGGACGCCTGGTCCCCGACACGGCACCTGGTTCGACTCCGGGCGGATCAACGCGGCCACCGCCTGTGTCGGTGTCCACGCCCGAGGCACCCCCGACGCGGTCGCCGTCTGGTGGGAGGGCGAACCGGGTGACCGCCGTGCCCTCACCTATGCCGCCCTCGACGAGGAGGTCGGCGCGCTGGCCAGGGCGCTGCGCGGCCTCGGGGTCGAGTCGGGCGACGTCGTCGCCCTTCACCTCGGCTGGTTGCCCGAGACGGTCGTCGCGATCTTCGCCTGTGCCCGGATCGGGGCCACCCATGCGGTCATCCCGACCCCGCTGCCGCCAGAGGCGCTCGCCGACCGACTCACCACGCTGGCCCCCCGGGTGCTGTTCACCCAGGACGGGGCCTGGCGGCACGGGACGGTGCTCCCGCTCAAGGCGAGGGCGGACGAGGCCCTCTCCGGCGTCGGCGGAATCGAGCACACCGTCGTCGTGCGTCGCACCGGGATCGACGTGGCCTGGTTCGAGGGCGACCGGTGGTATCACGACCTGCTCGTCGGAGCGCGGCCCGGTCGCTCGCGCGAGGACACCGGCGCGGTGCCTCCCGTCGACCTTCCCGCCCGGCACCCCTTCCAACTCGTGAGCCTCGCCCACCGCCACGGTCGCCCGGTCACCGTGACCCTGGGCACCGGCCCGACCCTCGTCGGCGCTCTCGTCGCGCACCGGGCGGGGCTCGCCGACGGCGCGGTCCTCTGGTGCGCCGGCGACGTGTCCTGGCTGGGCACGCAGGTCCACGGGATCTACGGTCCGTTGCTCGCCGGCGAGAGCGCGGTGATGTACGAGGGCACCCTCGACGAGCCGACCCACGCCCGGGCCTGGGAGATCATGCGGCGCTACGACGTGACGACCCTGCTCACCACACCCTCCGTCCTGCGGATGCTGCGTGCCTGGTCGTTCGAGGTCGACCGCAGCGACCTGGCCACCCCGGTCCGGCGGGTCGTGGCCTTCGGCGAACCGATGGACCCGGAGGTGCGGGAGTGGGCCGGGCAGGGGATCGACGGTCGTCCCGTGTCGGTTGCCGACGGCTGGGGACAGGTCGAACTCGGGGGCATCGTCCGCCTCGACGCGCCGGTCCGGGCGGACGCCATGCCCGAACTCGGCGAACTCATCGTCGATGCCGAAGGCCGACCCGTTCCCGCAGGGGTGCAGGGGCAACTCGTCCTGCGGCGTCCGTGGGCCGGAGCGCTCGTGGGCTGGTCGGGGCCGCCCGCCTCGGCGCAGTCGCACTGGGCGCTCGGGGAGGACGTCTACGCGACGGGGGACCTGGCCCGGTTGGACGAGGGCGGGAGGTTGGAGTTCCTCGGGCGCACCGACGAGGTGGTCTCGGTGTCCGGTCAGCTCGTCTCGCTCTGCGAGGTCCGGGCGATCCTCCTCGAACACCCCTTCGTCGTCGCGGCCGACGTTTTCGAACGACGGGACCAGATGGGCGCCCGCGTGCTCGCGGCGGCAGTCGTGCTCGATCCGCGGGCTGCGGCCATGGACCCGGCCGTGGTCGCCCCGGACCTCGGCCGATGCGTGCGCGAGACCCTCGGCGGACTGGCCCGGCCCCGGCTGTGGCTGCTCGTGGACCGGTTCGGTGACGAACTCCGCGGCGACGAGCGGCGGCGGGCGCTGGGCGGCATACCCGTCGTCGATGCGGCCGAACCGCGCCGGGTGGCCTGGGCGCAGGTGCTCGCGGCTGCGGCCTACGCCGGCTGAGCGGACTCGCCACGCCGGGTCTGCGCGGAGAGGTCCGGGGCGACGAGGGCGTCCTCGATCTGGTTCATCACGACGACGAGGCACACCGCGCTGAGGATCGCGGCACCGAAACCGAACGGCTCCCAGGCGAGGCCGAAGTCCGCCGTCGCGGGCGGCAGGACCCCGAGGGCGAAGTAGAAGGGCTCGACGACGATCACCGATCTGGCCAGCCAGCCGAGCCACCACGGCCACATGACCGCCGGCATGGGCTGGCGGACGGGGCCGAGGATCGAGCGCGCCTCGGGCCGGCTCGCATGCCAGAGGTCCTTGAGGCACTGGGCCGGCCACCAGAGGTTGAGCAGGGGGACGAACCAGGAGAGCACCGCCATGGTGGGCGTGCGGCGCAGGAGGGTCGGATTCACCCGCGGGTCCCGGTAGCGACGCACGAGCCAGAGGAGGAACAGCACGCCCGTGACGACCCAGAGCGTGACGGCGCACGCGTCGAGGGTGAGACCGAGGCGGGCGAGGAAGGCGCGATCGGTCGCGGAACTCCCCTCGGGGCGGATCCGCCAGACGGCGAGGGCGTTGCCCGCGTAGAGGGAGAAGATGAGCAGGGCGCCGTTCAGGAGTGCGCCGGCGCCGAGCAGCACCTGGACGACGACGGCCAGCGCGCGTCCCGGCGTCGCCCGCAGGGCCGCCCGCTCCGGCTGCGAGCGATCGATCGGGCGCACGTGGTCGGTCCAGTGCGAGCCGTCCCAGAGACGTTCCAGGCCCGGCCTGGCCGGATCCGGCCGCCACCCGGGCGCGGCGCCGATCGGGAAGGCCGGGGTGGTGGGAAGTGCGGGTGAATCCACCGTCATAGTGTGGCGGGTGGGCCGCCCGCGCGTGCGACATCCGCGAGGTTCGGGGCCGGCGTTCTCGGGGAGGGCCGTCGCTCGACCCCGGCTACGCTGGCCGTCATGCCGTTCGAGGATTCCGTCGCCCGCGGCACGCTCGACTGGGTGCCCCTCGGCAGCGCTCTCCCGCTCGTGGCCGCCCCGGTCGCCGCCGCTGCCGGGCTCGTGCCCTCGGCCGAGGTGGCCGTCATCGACGCGGAGTTCGCCGACACGGCCGCCTTCTGCGCGGCATACCGGGTGGCGCCGGAGGCGTCGGCGAACTGCGTGGTCCTCGAGGGGCGGCGGGGCGAACGGGTCGTGCGGGCCGCGGTGCTCGTCCTGGCCGTCGACCGGGCCGACGTCAACGGCGTCATCCGGCGGCAGCTCGACGTGCGCAAGCTCTCCTTCATGGGACAACCGGCCGCCGAGGAATACACGGGGATGCGCCAGGGAGGGATCACCCCGATCGGACTCCCGGCGGACTGGCGGATCCTCGTCGACCACGCGGTCCTGGACGCCGGCGTCGTCGTCGTCGGTGCGGGGGTCCGAGGGGCCAAGCTGCTCGTCGAGGCACGCGAGCTCGCTGCGCTGCCCGGTGCCGAGGTTCTCGCACTCGCGCTGCCCCGGTGAACGCCCGCGGGGGCTGGGGCGGCCCGCCGATATCCTCAGCCCCATGCCCTCCCCGCACGACACCATCGGACCTCGGGTGTCGGCCGCCATCGCGGCCGCCTTCGGGGACGACTACCGCGGCGCCGACCCCGTGCTGCGGCCGAGCCAGTTCGCCGACCTCCAGTGCAACGCCCCGCTCGCTCTCGCCAAGCGCGTGGGTATGCCGCCGCGCGAGGTCGCGTCGCGCCTCGTGGCCGCGCTCGACCTCGAGGGGATCTGCGACCGGATCGAGGTGAGCGGGCCGGGCTTCGTCAACCTCACCCTCTCCGACCGATGGATCGACCGGGCGGTCTGCGAGGTGGCGGCCGACCCCCGACTGGGCGTCCCCCCGGTCGAGGTCCAGCGCATCGTCATCGACTATTCCTCGCCGAACGTCGCCAAGGAGATGCACGTCGGGCATCTGCGCACGACCGTCGTCGGCGACGCGCTGGCCCGCACCCTGGAGTTCCTCGGGCACGAGGTCATCCGGCAGAACCACATCGGCGACTGGGGCACCCCGTTCGGGATGCTCATCGAGCAGCTGCTCGACGTGGGGGAGGGATCCGCGCAGGCGCTGGTCCTCGAGAGCGATCCCAACGCCTTCTACCAGGCGGCCCGCGCGCAGTTCGACGACGACGAGACCTTCGCCACCCGCTCCCGCGAGCGGGTCGTGCTGCTGCAGGGCGGCGATCCGGAGACCCTGCGGCTCTGGCGTGCGCTCGTCGAGCTGTCCAAGCACTACTTCAACCGGATCTACGCGCTGCTCGAGGTCACCCTCACCGACGCCGACCTGGCGGGGGAGTCGAGCTACAACGAGGACCTCCCTCGGGTGTGTGCCGAGCTCGAGCAGGCGGGCATCGCCGTGGTGTCCGACGGGGCACTGTGTGTCTTCCAGGACGAGTTCGTGGGGCGCGACGGGGCTCCGCTGCCACTCATCGTGCGCAAGTCCGATGGTGGATACGGTTATGCGACAACGGATCTGGCGATGGTCCGCGACGTCGTCCGGCGGCTGCACGCGGATCGGGTGATCTATGTCGTGGGTGCGACCCAGGCGCTGCACTTCCGGATGACGTGGTCGGCAGCCCGCCTGGCCGGTTGGCTGCCCGAGACGACCACGCTCACGCATGTGCAGATCGGCAACGTGCTCGGACCCGACAAGAAGATCCTGCGGACCAGGGCCGGTGACTCCCTGCGCCTCATGGTGCTCGTCGAGGACGCGATCGAGGCGGCCCTCGCCGTGCTCGACGAGGCGCGCCCGGACCTCGACCCGGCCACGCGGCATACCCTCGCGCGGCAGATCGGGGTGGGGGCGATCAAGTACGCCGACCTGTCCGTCGCGCACGACAGCGAATACGTCTTCGACCTCGCGCGGATGGTCTCGCTCACCGGCAACACCGGCCCCTACCTGCAGTATGCCGCCGCGCGGATCCGCTCGATCTTCCGCTCCGCGGGGCGGGACATCGCGACAGTCCCGGGACCGATCGAGATCGGGGAGCCGACCGAACGGGCGCTCGCCCTCGCCCTGCTCGAGTTCGGGCCGGTCGTGCGCACGGTCGGCGCCGAGCTCGCCCCACACCGGCTGTGCGCCTATCTCTTCGAGCTCGCCCAGACCTTCTCGGCCTTCTACGAGCACTGTCCGGTGCTCAAGGCCCCCACCGCGCAGCTGCGAGAGTCCCGGCTGGGGCTGGCGGCACTCACCTTCCACGTGCTCTCGACCGGCCTGGGCCTGCTCGGCATCGCCACCCCCGAGCAGATGTAGGCCGCCGGTCTACTCAGCGTGGGACGGCCAGTTCGACCGGCTCGGGTGCGCGGCCGGCCGCGACCGTGAGCAGCAGGACGCACTCCTCGAGGGCGTCGACCCCGTGGCGCTCGGGCGGGACGGCGGCGAGGTCGCCTGGAGCGAGTTCCCAGCTGCTGGAGGCGGCCCATAGCCGGGCCCGCCCACGCAGGCACTGGAGGGTCGCCGCGGCCGGGGCGTTGTGTTCGGCAAGCGCGCCGTCCGCCGCGAGCGCGACGAGCACGGCCCGCAGCCCCGGGCCGACGAAGACGGCCTGGGCCGCCTTTCGGGCACTGCTGTCCCGTGCCTGGGCGAGCAGCCGCTCGCCGGTCCCCTGCAGGTCGACGGCAGCCTCGTCCGTGGTCACCCCACCACCGTATGCCGTGATCCCCGGGAATGGGGGCTAGCCGTCACGCGTTGTACGGGCATACAGTTGAATCTGAAACTATCTGAGGAGTGGTCGTCGTGCCAGCCGTCACCGTCGCGGACCTCACCGTCCTGCCCCGCATCGCCGTGCCCGGGCCGGACCAGCCGCAGCGCCCCGTCGTGAGCGTCACCACGGCTCCGCACGGCCTCGAGGGCGAGGGCTTTCCGGTCAAGCGCGCCTTCGCCGGCGTCGATCTTCGCCTGCTCGACCCGTTCGTCATGATGGACGAGATGGGCGAGGTGGACTACCCGCCGGGTGAGGCCAAGGGGACCCCGTGGCACCCACACCGCGGTTTCGAGACCGCGACCTACCTGCTCGACGGCACCTTCGTCCACGAGGACTCCCACGGCGGCGGCGGGACGATCACCGGCGGAGCCACCCAGTGGATGACCGCGGGGTCGGGCATCCTGCACATCGAGGCCCCGCCGCCCGAGCTTGTGGCGAGTGGCGGCCTGTTCCACGGTCTGCAGCTGTGGGTGAACCTGCCCAAGGCGGACAAGGGGGTTGCCCCCCGCTACCAGGACCTCGCGCCCGACCGGGTCGCACTCGCGAGTTCGCCCGACGGCGGCGCACTCGTGCGGGTGATCGCCGGCGAGGTGGAGGGACATCTAGGCCCCGGGCAGACCCACACCCCGATGACGATGGTCCACGCGACGCTCGCGAGGGGCGCCCAGCTCGAGCTGCCGTGGCGACCGGACTTCAACGCCCTGTGCTACGTGATGTCCGGCAACGGCCGGGTCGGGCCGGAGGGCGCCGAGGCGGCGATCGGGGCCGGGCAGCTCGCCGTCTTCGGAGCCGGGTCCGCCGTGCGCGTGCGTGCCGACTCCGAGCTCGAGGTCGTGTTGCTCGGCGGCCAGCCGATCCGTGAGCCGATCGCCTGGGCGGGACCGTTCGTGATGAACACCCGCGCGGAGCTCGTCACGGCCTTCGAGGACTACCAGGCGGGGCGGCTGGGCCGACTGGACTAGACGGCCAGGGTCGGCTATGCTCGCGCCCTGCGGAGGATGAAGTCTCAACCTTCTACCGATGCCCATGGACCGGAAGCCCGCGATGTCCCCCTGTCTCGCGGGCTTCCGTCATGTCCGGGGCCGATGATTCTCGGTCCGAACGCCGGTCGGTTCGATCCGGGCCGGCCACCAGCCGGCCACCGACCGGCCGTGGACGGCCGCGACACCGGCGGCGAGCACACGGCATACTCGCGGATGCTCGCACGGCATCCCCACGTGTGAGGGTGGCCACGACTGACCTAGGTCCCGGTGAGGCAGCGTCGGACTCCCCTAGGTTGGCCACGTAACCGGGATCGACGCCGGCTATACCGCGTGCCTGTGTGCCGCGGGGACGCCACCGACGACGGGAGAACACGTGCTCATCGGTGTCCCACGAGAGTCACGACCGGGCGAGGCCCGGGTCGCCGCAACCCCCAAGACCGTCGAGCAGCTCGTCAAGCTCGGCTACACGGTCGTCGTCGAGGCCGGTGCCGGTCACGGCGCGAGCTTCGCCGACGAGGCGTATGCCGCCGCCGGCGCCTCC
This sequence comes from Actinomycetes bacterium, assembly GCA_029552065.1. GTDB lineage: Bacteria > Actinomycetota > Actinomycetes > Actinomycetales > Dermatophilaceae > Phosphoribacter. The sequence goes on along the minus strand of JAKPEG010000021.1, from coordinate 2,767 downwards.
GTCGGCGACCGCGCCACGGTCTGGGCGGCCGACATCGTCACGAAGATCAACCCGCCGGACGACTCCGAACTGGCCGCCATGCGCCGGGGAGCGATCCTCGTGAGCCTCGCCCAGCCGGCCATCAACCCGGCGCTCGTCGACAAGCTGGCTGCCGCGGGTGTCACGGCGATGGCGATGGACGCCGTGCCGCGCATCTCCCGCGCCCAGGCGCTCGACGTGCTGTCCTCGATGGCCAACATCGCCGGTTACCGCGCCGTGCTCGAGGCGGCCCACGAATTCGGGTCCTTCTTCACCGGTCAGGTCACCGCGGCGGGCAAGGTGCCTCCGGCCAAGGTCTTCATCTCCGGCGCCGGCGTCGCCGGGCTCGCGGCCATCGGCACGGCCAACTCCCTCGGTGCCATCGTCCGGGCGACCGACGTGCGACCCGAGGTGGCCGAGCAGGTCCAATCGATGGGCGCCGAGTTCGTCAAGCCCGACGTCGCCGAGGGCGAGGTGAGCACCGACGGCTACGCCAAGGAGATGGGTGCCGACTACGCCGCGGCCGCCGCGCTCATGTATGCCGAGCAGTGCAAGGACGTCGACATCGTCGTGACGACGGCCCTCATCCCTGGCAAGCCGGCTCCGCGGCTCATCACCAAGGAGATGGTCGACTCGATGAAGCCGGGCTCGGTCATCGTCGACATGGCCGCCTCCAACGGCGGCAACGTCGAGGGCTCGGTGCCCGACCAGATCGTCATCACCCCGGGCCGGGTGAAGATCATCGGCTACACCGACCTCGCCGGGCGGCTGCCCACGCAGGCCAGTCAGCTCTACGGCACCAACATCGTCAACCTCATGAAGCTGCTCACCCCGGGCAAGGACGGCCAGGCCGTCCTCGACTGGGACGACGTGATCGTCCGCGGGATGACCGTGGCCAAGGACGGCGAGAAGACCTGGCCGCCGCCGCCGGTCCAGGTGTCGGCCGCGCCCGTGGTCGTCGCGACGGTGCTCGAGCCCAAGGCTCCCAAACCGCCACCGGACCCGAGGCGACGGCTCGTGTTCATGGGCCTGGGGGCGCTGCTCTTCCTGGTGTTGGCCAATGCCTCACCGGCGCCGTTCCTCGGGCACTTCATGGTGTTCATGCTCTCGGTGGTCATCGGCTACTACGTCATCGGCAACGTCCACCACGCCCTGCACACGCCGCTCATGTCGGTGACCAACGCGATCAGCGGGATCATCGTCGTCGGCGCCCTCCTGCAGATCGGCCACGACGGCAAGTGGGCGATCACGATCATCGCCTTCGTGGGAGCGCTGGTCGCGAGCATCAACGTCTTCGGTGGCTTCACCGTGACGGGCCGGATGCTGCAGATGTTCAAGCGAGAGGACACCGCCCGATGAACGAGACCCTCATCCAGGGCGCCTACATCATCGCCGGCCTGCTGTTCATCCTCGCGCTCGCCGGGCTCTCCAAGCACGAGACCGCCGTCCAGGGCAACAAGTACGGCATCGTCGGCATGGCCATCGCGCTGGTCGCCACGCTGTGGCTGGCCACCAAGAGCGCCGGCTTCGACGCCCTCGGGATCATCGCGGTGGCGATGGCCATCGGCGCAGTCGTGGGCATCACCCTGGCCCGCAAGGTCGAGATGACCGGCATGCCCGAACTCATCGCCATGCTGCACAGCTTCGTGGGGCTCGCCGCCGTCATCGTCGGCTGGAACTCCTCCTACGAGAGCGCGGCCTACCCGGGAATCCACGACGGCGAGGTCTTCGTCGGCGTCTTCATCGGCGCGGTGACCTTCACCGGCTCGATCGTCGCCTATCTCAAGCTGTCCGCAAAGATGAAGTCGGCGCCGCTCGTGCTGCCGGGCCGCCATGTGCTCAACCTCGGCATCATCGTCGCCTTCGTCGTCATGATGGTCGTCTACATCCTCGTGCCGCACGAGAACGTCTTCCTGCGGCAACTGCTGCTGGGAATCATGACCGTGCTTGCGCTCTTCCTCGGCTGGCACCTCGTGGCCTCGATCGGCGGCGGCGATATGCCGGTCGTCGTCTCGATGCTCAACAGCTACTCAGGGTGGGCAGCGGCCGCAGCGGGCTTCCTGCTCAACAACGACCTGCTCATCATCACCGGCGCCCTCGTCGGCTCCTCCGGTGCCTATCTGTCCTACATCATGTGCCGGGCGATGAACCGCTCGTTCATCTCGGTGATCGCGGGCGGATTCGGCTCCGACGGCGCCGTCGTCGGCGAGGCCAAGGACTATGGCGAGCACCGCGAGACCAACGCGATCGAGGTGGCCGATTCGCTCAAGAACGCGCACGAGGTGATCATCACGCCGGGTTACGGCATGGCGACCGCCCAAGCGCAGTATGCCGTCGCGGAACTCACCTCCCAGTTGCGCAAGCGCGGGGTCAATGTCCGGTTCGGCATCCACCCGGTGGCCGGGCGGCTCCCGGGCCACATGAACGTCCTGCTCGCCGAGGCCAAGGTCCCTTATGACATCGTCCTGGAGATGGACGAGATCAACGAGGACTTCCCCGAAACCGACGTCGTGCTCGTCATCGGTGCCAACGACACGGTCAACCCGGCCGCCCAGGACGACCCCACGTCGCCGATCGCCGGGATGCCGGTGCTCGAGGTGTGGAAGTCGGCCGAGGTCGTCGTCTTCAAGCGTTCGATGAACACCGGTTACGCCGGCGTCCAGAACCCGCTGTTCTTCAAGGACAACTCGGCGATGCTCTTCGGCGACGCCAAGGAACGTGTGGAAGACATCGTCAAGGCCCTGTGACG
>JAKPEG010000019.1 GCA_029552065.1 Actinomycetes bacterium | reverse complement strand
CTGGGTCGCCGTGCGCTCGAATAGTTGCGAGGGCGAGTCGTGGCGCAGCATCTCTTCGACCAGCAGCGCGATGTCCAGCCCTAGGTCACCCCCACCCTCGGACGGGCTCTCGGACGGGCTCGCGGACAGGCTCCCGGATGGACCCACGGACGGGCCGGAGACGGCATACCGGCGGTAGGCCGGGCTGGGCAGCCACGAGCCCATCCCGTTGCCGAACCCGTTGACGGTCGCCTCGTGCCCCGCGTTGAGCAGCAGCACCGCGGTCGCGACCAGCTCGCGGTTGGAGAGCCGGTCCGAGCCGTCGCGTGCGGCGACGAGGTCGGACAGCAGATCCTCCCCTGGGTGCGCGGCGCGGTGGGTCGCGAGCTCCTGCACGTAGGCCGCGAACTCACCACACGCCTGCTGCGCCGCGAGGTCGTCCTCCCGGGTGCGCGTCATCTCGTACATCCGCACGATCGCCTGCGACCACGGCCGCAGCAGGTGCACGTCTTCCTCGGGGAACCCGAGCAACTCGGCGATGACGAGCACGGGCAGCGGCTCGGCGAGGTGCTCGATGAGGTCGACCTCACCGTCGGCCTCGATGCGCGCGGCGCAGTCGTCCAGCAGCGTCGAGGTCAGCTCGGCGATGCGAGGACCGAGACGCGCGACGTGCCCGCGCCCGAAGGCCCCGGCGATGAGCCGTCGCAGCCGGGTGTGCTTGGGCGGCTCACTGTCGAGGATCGAGTCGGCGTGCAACCAGTTGAAGGTGTCCCACTCGCTCTCGGGCTCCCGGTCGCGGAAGATCCGCCCCAGCGAACGGTCCCGCAGCACCGCATTGCACCCGGCGTGGCTGGTCACCAGGTAGCACTCCAGCCCCGAGTGCCAGCCGACCGGGGCGATCGCGCGGGCAGCCGCGAGCGCGGGATAGGGATCGTCGAGCACCTCCGGCGCGCTGAGGTCCAGCACGGCTGCGACGTCGGGGGCGGCGGGTGTGGTCGGCATCGCGTCACAGTAACGGGAGAGCTCGCCCGCTGGGGCACACTGGCCGGTATGCCGTCCGCACCCGTCCCCACGCGCGTTCTGGCCGCCACGGGTCCGGTGGCGTTGGCCAGTGGTTCGGAGGTGCTGACGCTCGACCTGCCCGCCGGGCATCCGGCCGGCCACGGATCGCTGCGGATCGCCCTCGACCTCGATGGCGATGGCCGTATCGTCGCCGCCGATCCCCTCGGCGGCCTGCTGCACCGCGGTGCGGAGAAGCTCTTCGAAGTGCGTGACTACCGCCAGATCCTGGCTCTGGCCAACCGGCACGACTGGCTGGGCGGTTTCGCCGGCGAACTCACCATCGCCCGCGTCACCGAGGAAGCCCTGGGCCTCGAACCGCCCGAGCGGGCCGTCTCGCTCCGCACGATCCTCGCCGAACTCGACCGGATCCACAGCCACCTGGTCTTCCTCGGCGCCGCACCTGGTGGGCCGTCCACGCTCACCTCCCGCGAGGCCGTGCTGCAGCTCGTCGAGGACATCGCCGGCTCCCGGATGCACCCCATGCTGGTGCGCCTGGGCGGATTGCGTGAGGACGCGCCGGCGGGCTGGGAG
>JAKPEG010000016.1 GCA_029552065.1 Actinomycetes bacterium | reverse complement strand
GCGCCCACTCCATGGCGATCGCCGTCGGGATCCGCTCGGCCAGCCGCAACAACCCGCCACCCGCAGCCACGAGGCCACGGCGCACCTCCGGAAGCCCGAACCGAGCGCTCTCACCGGCGACGACCAGGTCGCAGGCCAGGGCGATCTCGAACCCACCCGCCACCGCCGCACCCTCGACCGCGGCCACGAGCGGCTTGTCGGAGGGCCGCTCGACGATCCCGGCGAACCCGCGAACCGGCACCGACGGCCGCTCGCCCGCAAGGAACGCCTTGAGGTCCATCCCCGCGCAGAACGTTCCGCCCGCACCGGTCAGCACCCCACACGTGAGGGCCGGGTCGCTGTCGAGCCGATCGAGCGCCGCGGCAACCGCCTCCGCCGCCTCCGTGTTGATCGCGTTCTTGATCTCGGGCCGATTGAGCACGATGAGCAGGACGCCGCCGCGCACCTCGGTGTGCACCGGGCTCGCCAACGCGCCACCCTCCCCCAGAGACCCGCCCAGACCCGCGGTCATCGGGGGCTCATCCGGATCGCTCCGTCAAGACGAATCGTCTCGCCGTTGAGCATCGCGTTGTCGACGATGTGCATCGCGGTGGCGGCATACTCCTCGGGGCGACCCAGCCGCGACGGGTGGGGCACCTGCGCCGCCAGCCCGTCCTTGATGTCCTGCGAGAAGCGGCTGAGGATCGGCGTGTCGAACACCCCCGGCGCGATCGTGCACACGCGGATCAGCCGCTGCGCGAGGTCGCGCGCCGCGACGATCGTCATGCCAACGACACCGGCTTTGGCTGAGGCGTAAGGGATTTGGCCGATCTGCCCCTCAAACGCCGCGACCGACGCCGTGAGCACGCACACGCCACGCTCGCCGTCGATCGGCTCGTGGGCCGCCATCGCCGACGCCGCATGCCGCAGCACGTTGAACGTCCCGAAGAGGTTGACCGCGACGATCTCGCGATAGAGGTCGTAGTCGCCCGGTGCCCCAGCCTTGTCGAGCACCCGCACCGTGCCGCCGCGACCCGCACAGTGGACGAGCGTGCGCAGCGGCGCCCGACCGTCGGCGAGGGCCACGGCAGCGGCGACCGCCTCGTCGTCGCGCACGTCACCAGGCGCGAATGAGGCTGCAGCGCCGAGGGATTCGGCGACCTGCGCCCCCTGGGAGGTCGGCAGGTCAAGGATGGTCACGAGGACCCCGCGGGCGAGCAGGGCCTGGACTGTGGCCAGGCCGAGCCCGGAGGCCCCACCGGTGACGACGGCGGACGAGTTCTCCAGGTGCATGCGGGCAGTCTCCTTGGTTCCGGGGCGGAAGGGGGGCTTGGGTGGTGGGGGCCTACGGCAGGGGTATGCCGGTCAGCCCGGTTGGCCGGTCAGCCGAGGCGTTCGAGGATGGTCGCGTTGGCCATGCCGCCGGCCTCGCAGATCGTCTGCAGGCCGTAGCGGCCGCCGGTCTGCTCCAGGTGGTGGAGCATGCTCGTCATGATCCGGGCCCCGGAGGCACCGAGCGGGTGCCCCAGGGCGATCGCGCCGCCGCGGGGGTTGAGCCGCTCCTCGTCATAGGGGTGCTCGGCCAGCCACGCGAGCGGCACCGATGCGAAGGCCTCGTTGACCTCGACCGTGTCGATGTCGCGCAGCGTGAGCCCGGCCCGAGCCAAGACTTTCGTCGTCGCCGCGATCGGGCCAGTGAGCATGAGTTGGGGGTCGTCGCCGACGACGGCAGAGGCATGGATCCGGGCCCGCGGGCGCAGGCCGAACGCCGCGGCGCGCTCCTCGCTCAACAGCAGGAGAACACTCGCGCCGTCGGTGATCTGCGAGGAGTTGCCTGCCGTCACTGACCAGTCGATGTCGGGGAACCGGGCCCGCATCTCGTCGGTCCCGAAGACCGCCGCGAGGCCGGCTAGGCGCTCCAGGGTCGTGCCGGGCCGGATCGACTCGTCGGCCGACACCGGAGTGGCGCCCGGCGGGGTCACGGCC
>JAKPEG010000011.1 GCA_029552065.1 Actinomycetes bacterium | reverse complement strand
CACGATCGAACTGAAGAAGCACGAGCAGAACGTCAACAAGGGCGAGTTCGACACCGCGGTCCGCGAACTCACGACCCTCGTCGAGACCCGGTTCGCTGCCCTCGAAGCCGCCGTGCGGGCCCAGTCCGCGCGATGATGGGGGAATGTCCCTCACCCGTCGGGCCCTGGTCATCGTCGACGTGCAGAACGACTTCTGCGAAGGCGGCTCGCTCGCCGTCGCGGGCGGATCGGCCGTCGCGGCAGCGGTGAGCGGCTGGCTCGAGGAACATGCCGACCGGTATGCCGCGGTGGTCGCCACTGCCGACTGGCACGTGGATCCCGGCCCGCACTTCGGCGATCCCCCGGACTACCGGGACTCCTGGCCGGTCCATTGTCTGGCCGACTCACCGGGCGCTGCCTTCCACCCCGCGGTGGCGCCGGCGATCGAGGAGGCGGACGCGATCTTCCGCAAGGGACGGGATCGCGCGGCATACAGCGGCTTCGAGGGAGCGACGGTGACGCCCGATGGCGCCCCGGGCGAGCCGCTCGCCCACTGGCTGCATGCCCGGGCGATCGAGGCGGTCGACATCGTGGGGATCGCCACCGACCACTGCGTGCGGGCGACAGCCCTCGACGCCGTCGCCGAGGGCCTGCGCACCCGGGTGTTGCTCGACCTCACGGCGGGTGTCGCGGCTGAGAGCACCCAGGCAGCGCTCGAACAGTTGCGCGAAGCCGGCGCGGAACTCGTCGGCTCGCCCCGCCTCGGCTGACACCGCGTCCAGCTCCCGGTGACGACGGTCCAGCGCTACGAGCGCCACAGCGAGATCCCCCTGCTGCTCTTGGCGTTCGCCTTCCTGGTCGCCTACGCCTGGCCCGTGCTCGACCTGGGCCTCGACCAGGATCTGCATGACTTCCTCGACACCGTGTCCTGGACGGTGTGGGCGCGTTCGCCGTCGACTTCGCCATCCGGCTCGTCCTGGCCGATTCCAGCCGCCGCTACGCGCTGTCCCACTGGTATGACCTGGCGCTCATCGGCCTGCCTCTTCTTCGGCCGCTGCGGCTGCTGCGCCTGCTCGCGCTGGCACGAATCCTCAACCGCTCGGCCACTACTTCGCTCGTTGGACGCGTCGGCGTCTATGTCGTCGGTGCAGCGCTCATGGCCGTCGGCCTCGGTGCGGTTGCAGTCCTCGACGCCGAACAGTCGCAGCCGGGCGCGAACATCCTCACCATCGGCGACGCGCTCTGGTGGGCGGCCTGCACCGTCTCGACGGTCGGCTATGGCGATCGATACCCGGTCGCCGGCGAAGGTCGTTTCGTCGCGGTCGTCCTCATGGTGGTGGGCATCGGCTTCGTCGGCGGGGTCACCGCCACGTTGGCCGCCTGGCTGGTGGCGCACGTGGAAGCGCAGAGGGGGGACGCCCGGTGAGTGGAGCCGTCCAGCGCAGCTTTGCCGTGGATTGCCCGCACCTCTGCCACGGTGCCCCGACAGACGCGGTCGACTAGCCTGAAGGACATGTCCCCCCGACTCGACGAGGCAACAGTCGCTGCGTTGTTCGGCGCTCTCGTCGACGATGCGGCCGTCTTCCCTCCGGGGCTGGCACCGCTGCCCCGGGCCGTGGCCGAACACGTCGCCCGCACGGCCTACGCGCGCTTCGTCGGGCCGCTGCTCGTGCCGGCGACGGCGGCCGCCGACGTCCTCGCCCTCGCCGACGGCTCGCACCTGCGGGTGGGACTCATCGCCCGACCCGGTATGCCGGTCGGTCCGGTTCGCGAGGGGGCGCTGCTCGTCGAGTCGAGCTCGGTCGAGCTCGCCGGGGTCGAGGTCGGTGCCGCCTCGGACTGGGCCGGACTGCTCGACCTCGCGGTGCCCGTGACCGTGGAGATCCCCCGGGACGGTTTCGTGGACGCCCTCGACGCGGTCGCCGCGGCGTCCGAACGGGTCGCGGGACTGCCCCCGGTGCAGGCGAAGTTCCGCACCGGAGCCACCGAGACCTGGGCCTGGCCCGACGAGGACGAACTCGCCCGGTTCCTTGCCGCCTGCCACGCGCGCGGCCTGGCCTTCAAGCTCACCGGCGGGCTCCACCACGTGCTGCGCGCCGACCACCCCGGCCCGGCCGGCGGACCCCAGCACGGCCTGCTCAACGTGCTCGTGGCCGTCGCCGAGCTCGCCGACGGTTCCGGCGAGCAGGCCGCCCGGGACGCGCTCGCCCAGCGGGCGGCCGCGCCACTCGTCGAGCGGGTGAGCGGCTTCGACCCCGACCTGGCGGGCCAACTGCGCGGGCGGTTCACCGCCTACGGCTGCTGTGACGTGCTCGACCCCATCCGGGAGCTCGTGGCGCTCGACCTGCTCGACGAGGAGTGAGATGACCTGGCTCGACCTGCCCGCCGACCACCCGTTCGGCCTGGGCAACCTGCCCTACGGCGTGTTCTCCACCGAAGCCGACCCCGAGCGGCGGGTGGGCGTGCGGGTGGGCGACCTCGTCCTCGACCTCGCGCGCGCGGCGGCCGCGGCCGGTTATCCCTCCGGCGGCGCGTGGTCCGCGCCGAGCCTCAACCCGTTCCTCGCCCAGGGCCCGGACGCCTGGTCCTCCGGGCGGGCGTGGCTCACCGAGGTGCTCACCGACGCGGCATACCGCGGGGTAGTGGAGCGGCACCTGCACCCGCTCGGACAGGTGACCCTCCACCTGCCGATCGTCGTCGGCGACTACGTCGACTACTACGCGAGCGCCCACCACGCCGCCAACGTCGGCAAGATCTTCCGGCCCGACTCCCCCGCCCTCCCGGTGAACTGGAAGCACCTGCCGATCGGCTACCACGGTCGCTCGGGGACGGTCGTCGTGTCCGGCACCGACTTCCACCGGCCGAGCGGTCAGCGCAAGGGCCCTCAGGACCCCGCCCCCGTGTTCGGCCCGAGCATCCGGCTGGACATCGAGGCCGAGCTCGGCTTCGTCGTCGGCGGCGCGACCGCGATGGGCGAGCGGGTGAGCGTCGACGGGAGCGCGGCCCACCTGTTCGGCGTGGTCGTCCTCAACGACTGGTCCGCCCGCGACATCCAGGCCTGGGAATACGTCCCCCTCGGCCCCTATCTCGGCAAGAGCTTCGCCACGTCGATCTCGGCCTGGGTCACCCCGATGGCCGCCCTCCAGGCCGCGCGGATCGACCTGCCGCGCGAGGAGGGCGACCCCGAGGTCCTGCCCTACCTGCGGGGCACCGGCACCGGGGCGACCGGCTCGGGCGGCACGGCGGCCGGTCTGGATGTGCACCTCGAGGTCGCCGTCAACGGCACGGTCGTCACCCGCCCGGAATACCGCGGGATGTACTGGTCGCCGGCCCAGATGCTCGCGCACATGACGGTCAACGGCGCGAGTCTGCGTGACGGCGACCTGTTCGGCTCGGGAACGATCTCCGGACCGTCCCCCCGCGAGCGGGGTTCCTTCCTCGAGCTGTCCTGGGGCGGCACCGAGCCGTTCGCCCTCGCCGACGGCACGATCCGGACCTACCTGGAGGACGGCGACGAGGTCGTCGTCACCGCCTGGGCGCCGGGGCTGGACGGCAGCCGGATCGGCCTGGGCGAGGTCGCCGGCCGGGTGCTGCCCACGACCTGACCCCGACCCGCACGATCGCTCGGGCCCACCCGTGCCGATTCACCGGGCGCCGGCGAGTGCGCCCATCGACGCGAAGGCCTGCTCGAAGTCGGCCACGAGGTCGCGCACGTCCTCGAGCCCGACCGAGATCCGCAACAGGTCGGCGTGCGGCTTGGCCTCCGCCGCCACCGGCCGGTGGGTGAGGCTCGCCGGGTGCTGGACGAGGGTGTCGACCCCGCCGAGGCTCACCGCGTGGGTGACCAGGCGGGTGCGCTGGACGAGGTCGGCCGCGGCTGCCAACCCCCCGCGCAGGCCCACCGCGAGCACGGCTCCCGGCCCGGCCATCTGGGTGCCGACGAGCCCCCGCGGGTCGGCACCCGGCATGGCCGGGTAGTGGACGCGGTCGACGGCGGGGTGCTGCGCGAGCCAGTGCGCGAGCGCGAGCGCGCGGTCCTGCTGCGCCCGCACGCGCACGGGCAGGGTCTGCAGCCCGCGGTGCAGTTCGTATGCCGCGAGCGGATAGAGCAGGGCGCCGGTGAGAGCCCGCACCTGCCGCAGCCGCGCCGCCCACTCCCGATCGGCGGCGACGACCCCACCGAGCAGGTCGCCGTGGCCGCCGATGAACTTCGTCGCCGAGTGCAGGACGAGCGCGGCCCCCTGGCGCCGCGGCTGCTGGAGCACGGGGGTGGCGAAAGTGTTGTCGACCATGACCGGCACTCGCCCGGCCTGGCGCACGATCGCCGCGATGTCGACCAGGTCGAGGGTCGGGTTGGCGGGCGTCTCGACGATCACGAGGCCGGTGCGCGGGGTGAGGGCCGCCGCCACGGTGTCGGCCGTGGCCCAGGTGACCTCGGTGCCGAGCAGCCCGGTGGCCAAGACGTGGTCGGTGCCGCCGTAGAGCGGCCGGACCGCCACGACGTGCGGCGTGCCCGCAGCGACGCACGCGACGAGGGTCGCGCTCAGGGCTGCCATCCCCGAGGCGAAGGCGACGGCCTGTTCGCAGCCCTCGAGGGTGGCCAGGCCCCGCTCGAAGCGGTCGACGTTGGGATTCCACAACCGCTGGTAGACCAGGGACTGGGCATGCTCGCCGCGCCCCCCAGTCGCGAGCGTCTCGTATGCCGCGCCGCCGGACTCCAGGTCGGCGAGGGGGTAGGTGCTGGACAGGTCAATGGGGGGAACGTGCACGCCGAGCGCGGCGAGGTCTTCACGCCCGGCGTGGACGGCGGTCGAGTCGATGCGCATGGCTCGAGTGTGAGCTTCCTGCATTGAAGTGTCGAGAGTTCCGCTGATCCTTCGGTTGGAACGGCTGTCTCTCGCAGGTTCATCAGCAACGGTCGGATACGCTCCGGAGCATGCCGAACGATCCGCGGCCCGCCCGCAATGCCCTGCCGCCCGGTCCCCCGCCGCGCCAGCCCGACGAGCTGGACGCCGTCGACCGGGCCCTCGTCGCCGCCCTCGTCGCCGATGCCCGGACCTCGAACGCCTCGCTCGCCCGCACCGTCGGGATTGCGGAGTCGACCTGCCTGGGCCGGGTGCGCTCGTTGCAGCAGCGCGGGGTGATCCGGGGCTTCACGGCGCAGGTCGACCTGGCCCGGATGGGGCTGCCGATCGAGGCGATGGTGGCCGTGCGGCTGGCCGGCACGGACCGTCGGCGGGTGGACGAGTTCGGCGAGCACGTGAGCCGGCTGCCCGGGGTGCGCGCGGCATACAACGTGAGCGGTGCGGACGACTTCCTCGTCCACCTCGTCGCGGCCTCACCCGATGCCCTGCGGGGCGTCGTCCTCGACCATCTCAGCGGACACCCCGGCGTGGTCCACGTGCAGACCACGCTCGTCTTCCGGACCCACCCGGGACAGGCGACGGTGCCCGCCTGACGCGCGATTCTCGCGGGCAGCACCCTCAGCGCAGGCGCTTGGGGCGTTGCTCGACGAGCGTCTCGGCGACCTTGTCGTGCCAGCACTGGCGGCGCCGATCCCAGAGCAGCCACGCGTCGTCGAGCATGGTCGCGAACGAGGCGAACATCCCGATGAGCGGCACGATGCCCATGAGTTGAAAGAGCACCGGCAGGGCGGCCCGGCGCACGGCCACGAGCACCGACGGCGGCCCCGGCTGCGCGACCGAGCGCACCCGGATGCCCAGGAGCATCTTCCCTGGGGTCGCGCCGCGAGTGGCGAGGAAGGCCACGTGGTAGACGAGCGTGACGAGCACCGTGATGACGGTGACCGGCACGAGGAAGCTCTCCATCTGGGTGAGGATGTCGTCGAAGAGCGCCGTCGGATCGGGCTGCGCGGACGTCGGCGTGGACGCCGCCGAACGGATCAGATCGGCGTACCAGGTGAGGAAGTCGCGGATCCACGGGAAGGCGAGCAGCAGCGTGAGCAGCTGGACGATAATCCCGTCGACGATCGCGGCCACCAGGCGCTGCCACCACTCGGCCAGCGGGGTGCCCTCCGGTGTGGTCGGCCCGCTCGGGCGCCACGGGAGGGTCGGTGCCGCGCCGTAGCCGAAGCTACCGGGGGGCGCGCTGTAGGGGGTCTGACCCGGGTTGGCATAGGGGGTCTGACCCGGGTATGCCGCCGGCCCGCCGCCACCCGGGTATCCCGTGGGCCCCGCGCCGGCGGCGGCCGCGTCGGCGGGCTGCCGTGCGGCATAGGGGTCGACCGGTCGGCCGATCGTCGAGTCGGCCGCCGTGGGTGACTGCTTGGGCACCGTGTGGTCGGTCCACAGGACGCCGTCCCAATAGCGCAACCGGGACGCGTCCTGCGGGTCGTCGTACCACCCGGACCGTTGACTCATGCACCTACTCTCGCACGACTCACGCCCACCCGCGCATGCCCGCAGACCGTCGGGGCGGTGGAGGCGGTGGGGTCGTCTCCCGCGAGCACGGCCGGACCGGTCGAAGCCCGCCGGGCGAAGACGTGGGTGCGCTGCACGGCATACGAGACGACCACGAGGGTGAGCTCGGTGAGCACCTTGGCAGCCACGACCGAGCCGGTGAGCCCGCGAAGCACCTCCATGAGCAGCAGGTTCGCCCCGAGCAGGCCCGCCGCGAGCGCGGCATACCTCGGGAGGGAGTCGCGCACCCGCGCGACGCCACCCGAGGCGAAGACGAGCCGGCGGTTCACCGTGTAGTTCACCGTCGCGCTCACCAGCCGGGCGAGGACGACCGAGAGGGCCAGGGCCCCCGTCCCCCACATGAGCAGCGCGAGCACGAGCACGTCGACCGCGAAGCCGAGCAGCGAGGAGGCGACGAAGGCGAACAGCTGGCCGTAGATCCGGACCGAGTCGTGCAGGGGTCGGAAGTGCGAGGAGGCGTTGTCCTCGAGGTAGATCGTCTCGATCGTCACCTGGGCGATCGCACGGTGCTCGCGGGCCGCGGCCAGCAGCATCCGCAGCTCGTATTCGAAGCGCTCCCCCGGCAGCGCGACGAGCCAGGGCAGGACGCGGTGGGGGAAGCCGCGCAGCCCGGTCTGGGTGTCGACGACCGGGACCCCGGTGGTGAGCGCGAACAGCCGCCGGGTGAGGGCGTTGCCGACCTTGCTGCGCAACGGGACCGCACCGGTGAAATGACGGACCCCGAGGACCAGGTCGGGGCCTTCGACGACGGCGGCGGCGACCCGCTCGACGTCGGCCGGGGCGTGCTGCCCGTCGGAGTCCGCACAGACGACGTCCTCGCCGGGGTGGTGTGCGAGCACGTGCGCGAAGCCGGTCTTGAGCGCGCGACCCTTGCCCTGGTTGACCGGGTGGGTGAGCACCTCGGCGCCGAGGGCGCGGACGGCCGCGAACTGCTCGGCGTATGCCGGTCCGCTGCCGTCGTCGACGACGAGCACCCCCCAGCCGGGGACGGCGACGAGGTGGGCGACGAGGTCGACGAGCCGGTGGTCGGGCTCGTAGGAGGGGACGAGGACGATCATGGCGGCACCTCAGCCGGCCACGTAGAGGATGTCGGAGGTGCCGCGTTCCTGCCCCTTGCCCAGCGGGTTGTTCACGAGGGTCCCGTTGAAGACCATCGTCGTGGAGCCGCCGCCGTCGAGGTTGTAGGCGACCGTGGCGCCGAGGTCGACGAAGATCTTCGCGAACTCGGACATCGTCACGCCCCGCGAATAGCCCGCGCTGCGTCCGTCGACGGCGACGAAGACGTAGTGGTTCGCGGCGATCATCCCGATGCCGGTGCGGGGTTGCTCGCCCTGGACCGAGTGGTTGCCCACGTTGGTGTCGATCTCGACCGAGTCGATGCCCGCGATGACGGCGCCGTCGCGGACGAGTCCGGGACCGAAGGAAAGGGTCTGCCAGACACCGTCCGCAACCAGCCGCGCGGCCGAGGTGCTCGTCTCGTCGTAGAGCCGCATGCTGCCGTCGGCATAGAGCGCAAGGCCCTCGCGGGCCGGCTTGTCGCGGAAGGCGACCCCGTTGCGGATGACGATGCCGGTGTCGCGGAAGCCGTAGTAGTCGCCGTTGATGGCGAGCACCGCACCGGCCTGCTCGGCGATCTCCGAGGTGTCGGCGATGATGTTGCGCCCGAACTGGTCGCCGGCGAAGGCCGAGCGCACGATCGTCGCGTCGCTCACCGTGACGTCGGCGACGTAGTAGGTGATCGTCTCCGGGCCGCTGCCGACGACCTTCTTGGTGATCGTGATCCCGGCCGTGTCGCTCCGGTAGCTGGTCGCCGTGCTCGTGCCGGTCGTGCTCGCCGTCGCCGCCTGCACGCCCTGGGAGGTGAGGGACGAGGCGTTGTCGACCTCGACGTGGTCGATGACGAAGGTGTCCAGCGCCCAGGCGCTCGCCGAGCCCGCTCCGAGGAGGGCGACGAGGGAGCCGCCGAGGAAGGCGCGGCGACCGATGCGGCGGGTGCGGGTCTGTGTGCTCATGGGCCCAGTCCACCGGCGGAGCTTGTGTGTCTGCCATGAACCCGCGCTGAGCCTGCTGAGCGTTGCATGAAGGCGCGGATCTCATTGTCCCCCAATCCTTCTCTCCCCACACGCAGGTATGCCGCCCGCTCGGGTGAGCGGACGGCATACCTGGGGTGCGAGTGGGGTCAAGGGCGCATCCCGCCGCCCATGCCCCCGAAGATGGCCTGGCCGGCCGTGGCCGTGGCAACCTTGGTGGCCCCGGAGATCGACCCGCCCGGGGAGTAGTTGCCGACCTGCTCGCCGGCCAGGCTGCCGCCGACGTAGACGTCGTAGCTCTGTCCCTTGGCGATGCCGGCGGCGGACACGACGATCGATGCGGTGGCCTTGTCGGTGCGGAAGCTGGCGATCACCTGGTCGCCCGAGACGATCGAGATCACCTGTCCCGCGGCGACCTGCTGGGTGAGCCGCACGGCGACCCAGCCCTGGGCGGAGTCCGCCTCCGGGGACTCGGCCATGCCGGCGCTGCCGGCGGCGACGACCGTGCCACCCGACACGTTGATGCCGCCGTTGCTGTCCAGGGCACCGTTGTTGTTGGCGGTCGGGCCGGAGACCACCGCGATGCCGCCGCTGATCTCGGTGCTGCCGTTGCTGTCCAGCCCGTCGCCGCCGGAGTTCACGACGATGGTGCCGCCGGAGATGGACAACAACGAGCCGTCGTCCTGCATGCCGCCTCCCCCGCCGCCGCCCTGGTTGCCCTGGGTCGTGCCCGAGCCGCTGGAGACGTTGACGCCGTCGTCGGAGGCGGTCACGGTGATCGCGCCACCGCTGATCGCGATGTTGGCACCTTCGATGCCCTCGGTGGACTTGCTGACGGTGACGGTGCCGCCGGAGATGGCCAGGTCGCCCTCGGCGTGCATGCCGTCGTCGCCGGCGGCGATCCGGACGGTGCCGGCATGCACGGCGATCCAGCCGACGGTGTCGTCGGTCTCGTTCGTCGACTTGAGGCCGTCCTGCCCGCTGGTCACTGCGAGCGTGCCGCCCTGCACGTCGATGTAGTCCTTGCCGCGGATGCCGTCGTCGACCGCGTCGACGGTGATCGTGCCGCCGAGGATGGCCAGCCCGTCCTTGGTGGCGATCCCGTCGGCGGTGCGCCCGTGCACGACGAGCGTGCCGGTGCCGCCGATCGTGAGGTCGGCCATCGAGAAGAGCGCGGCGTCGGGTGCGTCCGCGCCGCTCGTGTCATAGCCGGTGCCGTCGGTGAGCGTCGAGGTGGTGCCGGCCGCGAGGACGACGACGACTTCGTCGGCCGCCTTCACGTCGATCGCCGCGCCCGAGGAGTTGGTGATCGTCGCCCCCGAGAGCACGATCCGGACCTTGCCCTCGACGGAGCTGTCGACGACGAGTTGCCCGTTGCTGAGCGATCCGGACACGACATAGGTGCCCTTCGTCGTGATCGTCACGACGTTGCCGGCGACGGTGACGCCCGAACCGGAGACCTGCGTCGCGCCGTCGGCGAGGGTGACAGTCACCGCCGACGCCGCGTCGTAGTCGAGGTCGTCGGCCTGGGCGTGGGTTGTCGTGTTGTCGGCCAACCGGCTCGCCATGTCGCTGCTCTGCGCGCCGGTGGCGGCGGTGACCGTCGTCGTGGCGGCAGTGCCGGCAGCGCCGGCGGCGGTCGTCGAGGAGTTGGCGGTGGCACCGCAGGCGGCGAGCGCGAGTGCGCTCGCGCCGGCGAGGACGGCTGCGGTGATCCTGCGGTGGGTTCTCATGACGGATCCTTCTCGGTGGTCGGGGTGCGGAAGTGGGTGGTGAGGGTGCGATGCCAGCGCAGTTCGGGCAGTTCGGGTCGGAGTGCGGCCAGGCCGGTGGCGAACTTGCTGATCCGGGTCGGTCGGTGGCCCAGGCGCCACAGCGCCCGGTCGACCGAGGTGGGGGTGGCACCGGCCTTGGTCTCGACGATCGCCAGCAGGGGCCTTTCGAGGGTGCCGCCGCTGCCGCCGGCCTCGCGGTCGTCCCAGCGCAGGTGGCTGTCGATCGTCACCCGGTCAGGCCCCAGGGCGAGGGTCACCCGCCGGTATGCCGTGCCGAGCACCGGACGCAGCGCGGCCGAACTCAGGTCCGGGACGAGCGCCTCGGCGAGCCGGTCGTCGACGAAGTCCGCACCTGCCACGCCGAGTTGGTCGTCCGCTCCTTCGTGACCGATTCGCTCCTTCACGGTCGTGCCGCGCGGACCGCGGGTCTTCACCTCGAGCCAGCTGCTGCCGGTGTCGAGATAGGTGCGCACCCGGACCTTGGCCCGGCGACGACGGCGATGGCCGGCCATCCGGTAGCAGGTGAGGGAATCGGTGTCGAAGTAGACCGACCCGTATCGGAATTCGCGCAGCCCGTCGATCTCGAGCACCTGGGCGGGTTCCCCGCTGGTGGCGATCCGGTCGAGCAGCTGGGGGATGCGGCCGATCGGCACGAGGTACTTGCGGTCGACCCGGCTCTGCCGACCCGCCTGGGCGACGAGCTCGTCGAGGGAGATGGGGGCCAGTCGGGCGAGCAGCTCGTCGGTCACGAGAGTCACCGGGTCACCTCGGTGGCAGGGCGGCGGGAGGTCCGGACCGCCACCGGGGTATGCCGCACGGTGACGACGGTCGTGTCGTTGACGAGGTCGGTCTTCACCACGCTCACGTCGTGGACCTGCCCGCCGAGGACGCGCTCGACGTGGGCGAGCAGGGCCGCCCGGTCGCCGTGGGCCCGGTCGAGGACGAGCGTCTGGCGGACGCTGCGGTTGGCGATCCGCGGGTGGTCGCCGACCCACAAGGCGACCAGGACGACCGCCATGAGGACGCCGACGAGCGCCTGGTCGTTGGCGCCGAGACCGCCCAACAGGCCGAGCGCGAGCGCGGCGAAGTAGTAGGCGATCTCGGTCTGGGACAGCTCCTCCGAGCGCAGCCGGATGATCGACAGGACACCGAACAGGCCGAGCCCCACTCCGGCGTTGGCGATGCCCGAGGAGGTGAGGGCGGTGGCGACCGCGAAGACGCCGACGTTGACGCCGACGTAGGCGGCGACGAGGTCCCGGCGCCCGTGCCGGTGGAGGAACAGCCCGACGAGCAAGGCGATCCCGAGCAGGTCGGCGGCGATGAGAGAGGGGGACATGGGGGGGCTCCAGGCTGTGGTCGAGGTGCTCTGTCGATGTCCATTCATCCCCAGCACGCTGCGGACTTCCCAGGTGTCCTCTGTGTGTCGTCTGTGAGCGCGCACCGGCAGGGCGACGCGGGACGGGAGCGGGCGGCATACAGTGGCGGGCGTGACCGACAACGACGCCGTTCGCCCCGACGAGGCACACTTCCGCACCGTCATGGAACCCTTCCGGATCCACTCGGTGGAACCGCTGCGGATGACGACGGCGGACTACCGACGCGCGAAGGTGCGGGAGGCGGCATACAACCTCTTCCAGCTGCACGCCGACGACGTGCTCATCGACCTGCTCACCGACTCGGGAACCGGTGCGATGAGCCGCGACCAGTGGGCGGCGATCCAGCACGGCGACGAGTCCTATGCGGGGTCGCCGTCCTATTTCGTCTTCCGCGACGCGGTCCGTGAGCTGTTCCCCTTCGAGCACGTGATCCCCACCCACCAGGGCCGGGCGGCCGAGCGGATCCTCTTCCAGGCGCTCGGCGGTCCGGGCAAGGTCGTGCCGAGCAACACCCATTTCGACACGACTCGCGCCAACGTCGAATACACCGGGGCGGAGGCGCTCGACCTGGTCATCGAGGAGGGTCACGACCCGGCACTCGTCCATCCCTTCAAGGGCAACATGGACGTGGCGAAGCTGGAAACCCTTCTCGTCCAACGAGGTTCGGACGTCCCGTGCGTGATGATGACGGTGACGAACAACTCCGGCGGAGGCCAGCCGGTGTCGTTGGAGAACCTGCGCGCGGTCGCCGAGGTCGCCCATCGGCACGGCAAGCCGCTGTTTCTCGACGCCTGCCGCTTCGCCGAGAACGCCTGGTTCATCCGGGAGCGCGAGCCGGGGCAGGGCGAGCGCGAGGTCGCGGACATCGTCCGCGACATGGCCGCGCTCGCCGACGGGATGACGATGTCGGCGAAGAAGGACCCGATGGGCAACATCGGCGGCTGGCTCGCGCTCGCCGACGACGACCTGGCCGCGCAGTGCCGCAACCTGCTCATCCTCACCGAGGGCTTCCCGACCTATGGCGGGCTGGCCGGCCGCGACCTCGAGGCACTGGCCCAGGGCTTGCGCGAGGTCGTCTCGCACGACTACCTGCGCTACCGGATCCGCTCGACCGCCTATGTCGCCGACGCCCTCGAACGACTCGGTATGCCGTGTCTCAAGCCCGCGGGCGGGCACGCCGTCTACGTCGACGCCAGGGCGCTGCTGCCGCACCTCGCACCGCTGGAGTTCCCCGGGCAGGCGCTCGCCGTCGCGCTCTACGAGCTGGGCGGGATCCGCTCGTGCGAGATCGGGTCGGTGATGTTCGGCCGGCATCCCGACGGCTCGCAGGCCCCGGCCGCGATGGAGCTCGTGCGCCTGGCGATCCCGCGACGGACCTACACCCAGAGCCACATGGACTACGTCATCGAGGTCGCCGAGCGGGTGATGTCCGTGAAGGACGACCTGCCGGGCTATCGGATCGTCCACGAGCCGCCGCAGCTTCGCCACTTCACCGCGCGGTTCGAACCGATCGGCTGACGGCGGCCCGGGGCCGCGCTCGCTCGGGTGAGCACACGGCATACCGCCCGGGTGTTATCCACAGGGCTGTGGATGTGTGCCCGTCGGCTGGGGCCGAGTTGCCTACTGTTGGCGACGACGGTCGACTACGAGGGGGCGAGGGCATGGCCGACGACCTGTTCTCCTACCAGGCGGACTCGCTCATGCGCTGCGCCTACGACCTGCGCGTCGTCGCCTCGTCGGTGCGCGAGGGCACGGTCGACGGGCTGGAGGACGGGGTGGACTTCGGCCACGAGGAGCTCGCGCGGATCGCCGGCGACTTCTGTGCCCGCTGGAACCAGGGCCTCAAGCTCCTCATCGGCGGAAACGAATGGCTCGGCGACACGCTCACCCAGGCGGTGCACCAATACGTCGCCTCCGACGAGGACGCCGCCCGCGTGTTCGCCGACCTGAACAGCGAGTTGACCCGGGCGGGGCTGTGACGTCGGCGGGAAGGTTTCGTGGAGGCGACTCGGGCGTTCGACAGTGCCGCTGGTGCGTTCGGGTTGTATGCCGGTGAGTTGGCGGCGGCGAAGACCGAGGCGGGGGTCGCCCGCGGCTGGTGGGAGGCGGGGATCGAGGCCGCGAGCCGGTATGAGATGCACCCATCGGCTGCCGACGGCGGCACTGCCTTCCGGCCCAAGGGCGGCTATGACTACTTCCTCGGTGTGCTGTGAAGGAGACCGACCCAGTGAAGCAACTTCGTCCCGAGTCGCGGGGGGTTGCCGCTGAGCGGATCTCAGACGACGAGGTCTTGGTGTCGGCGACCCGCGGCGAGCTGGCTGCGCTTGCCGGGGCACTCCCGTGGTGTGCGTGGAAGTCGGGCCGTAGACCCCTGACCGACGGCACACGCGAGCGGGCGGCATACCGGCGCTCTTGGCTGCCGTGACCACGAGGAGGCACCATGGACGACGTGACGGTCATGCCCCGCGGCCGAGAGTTCACCCGTGAGGACCTCGACGCGATGCCCGAGGACGGCAATCGCTACGAGTTGCTCGACGGGCTGCTCGTCGTGACCCCCGCGCCCGGGACCCGGCACCAAGGCGTGCTCACCGAACTGCTCTTCCGGCTGCGCGGGGCCTGCCCGCCGCACCTTCGGGTGCGGTGCGCCCCGCTCGACGTCGCGCTGGGGCCCGGCACCGTCGTGCAGCCGGACCTGCTCGTCGCGCCACGCGCTGCGTTCACCGACCGCGACCTACCTGTCGCGCCACTGCTCGCCGTCGAGATCCTCTCCCCGAGCACCCGCCTCTACGACCTCACCCACAAACGCGCCGCCCTCGAAGCCGCCGGCTGCCCGCACTACTGGGTCATCGACCCCGACACCCCGAGCATCACCGCCTGGACCCTCACCGACGGACACTACCGACAGACCGGGTATGCCGCGGCCGACCAGACCTTCACCACCCGCCACCCCTTCCCCCTCACCTTCCGACCCGCCGACCTGCTCGACTGATCGGCGTCCTCCCAGCGCTCGATCGAATCGGGCTCTGCTGCAAGCCGTTGGCTGGAATGACGGCAGGGCCGATGGCGAAGTACGAGGCCCCCTCACGCTGCTGGGCGGGCCCTGACCCGCACCCGTCGGGTGCCGCGTGGGTCGCGGGCTATGTGGCATTGTGCGACGGGGACGAGGAGGTCCGCGGGCGTCGACCGAACCTGCGAAGGCGCGCACACGGCATACCCGACCGAGGGGTTATCCACAGGGCTGTGCGTTCTCGAGATGCGCCCGAGGCCAATCTGCCTATTCTTGAGCGGCAACGGCCGACAGGAAGGCACCAGGGGAATGGCCGACGCTGTCCGACATGTCGAGGGCGAGGTCCGCGAGCTCATCCGCCGCTCCGGCCTCGACCCCACGCGCGACCCGGTCGAGATCGACCGACTCGTCCGCGAGGCCGTCCACGACTACGACGACCGCTCACTCCGCTCCGGTATGCCGGCCCTCGGCGACCTCGACGGGGCGGTGAAGTCGATCCTCGACACCGTCGCCGGACACGGCCCGCTCCAGCGCTACTTCGACGACCCGGCGATCGAAGAGATCTGGATCAACGCCCCCGACAAGATCTTCGTCGCCCGCAACGGGATCGCCGAACTCACCACGACCATCCTCACCGCCGACGAGGTGCGCGACCTCGTCGAGCGGATGCTCCGCTCGTCCGGACGCCGGGTCGACCTGTCCAGCCCGTTCGTCGACGCCGTCCTGCCCGACGGCTCGCGGCTGCACGTCGTCATCCCCGACATCACCCGCGACCACTGGGTCGTCAACATCCGCAAGTTCGTCGTCAAGGCCGACCATCTCGACGACCTGGTCCGACTCGGGACTCTCACCCGACCCGCCGCGACCTTCCTCGAAGCCGCCGTGGTGGCCGGACTCAACATCCTCGTGGCCGGCGGCACCCAGGCCGGCAAGACGACAATGCTCAACTGCCTCGCCGCGGCGATCCCCTCGCGTGAGCGGGTGGTCACGTGCGAGGAGGTCTTCGAGCTCAAGATCCCGCTGCGCGACGTCGCCGCGCTGCAGTGTCGCCAGCCCAGCCTCGAAGGGACCGGTGCCGTCCCGCTGCGCCGCCTGGTCACCGAGGCGCTGCGGATGCGACCGTCCCGGATCATCGTCGGCGAGGTCCGTCAGGCCGAGAGCCTCGACCTGCTCATCGCCCTCAACAGCGGCCTGCCCGGCATGTGCACCCTGCACGCCAACTCCGCCCGCGAGGCGATCACCAAGATGTGCACCCTCCCGCTGTTGGCCGGAGAGAACGTCTCGCCTCGGTTCGTCGTGCCGACCGTGGCCGCGAGCATCGACCTCGTCGTGCACATCGCCCTCGACGGCGACGGGGTGCGCCGGGTCCGGGAGATCGTCGCGATCCCCGGGCGGGTGGAAGGCGACGTCGTCGAGGTGGCCGACCTCTTCCACACCCGCTCGGGCGTCCTGCGCCGGGCAGACGGATTCCCGCCCCATGTCGAGCGATTCGAGCGTGCGGGCTATCGGGTGACCGCCCTGCTGGCCCAGGAGGCATGATGTCGGCCCTCGGCATCGGCCTGCTCTTCGGACTCGGCGTCTTCTGTGTCTACTGGTCCTGGTGGCCGCGCACCGAGCCGACGCGGCGGACCCGGCGCCCCGGCCTCCGCGACCGGCTGCGCGACGAACTGGTCCAGGCCGGCTTCGAGAGCCTCACCCCCGGGCACGTTCTCACCGCCGGCCTCGTGTCCGGCACGGTCGTCTTCCTCGCCGCATTCGCCACCACCCATGTCCTGCCGATCGCCGCGTGCTTCGGCGCGATGGCGGCATACGCCCCGCGAGCGCTCGTGGGGATGCGCGCGCGCAAGCGGCGCAGTCAGTTACGCGACCTGTGGCCCGACGCCGTCGACAACATCGCCTCCGCGGTGCGGGCGGGCCTTGCCCTGCCCGAGGCCCTGTCCCAACTGGCCGTCCGCGGACCCGAGGAATTGCGCCCGGCCTTCGCCGCATTCGCCGAGGACTACCGGGCCTCCGGCCGCTTCCAGGACTGCCTCGACCGGCTCAAGGATCGCCTCGCCGACCCCGTCGCCGACCGGCTCATCGAATCGCTGCGGATCGCCCGTGAGGTCGGCGGCTCCGACCTCGGCCGGGTGCTGCGCACGCTCTCGGGCTTCCTCCGCGACGACGCGCGGACCCGCGCCGAGTTGGAGACCCGTCAGGGCTGGACGGTCAACGCCGCCCGGCTGGCCGCCGCGGCCCCCTGGGTCGTCCTCGCGATGATGTCGCTGCAGGCCGGGTCCCTGCGGGCCTATTCCACGGCCGTGGGCGCCCTCGTGCTGCTCGGTGGTGCACTCGTCACCGTCGTCGCCTACCGCCTCATGGTCCGCATCGGACGGCTGCCCGAGGACGAACGGGTGCTGCGATGAGCTGGCTGCTCACCTGGTCGGTCACCGGCGCGGTCATCGGGCTGCTCTTCGGGCTGGGAGTGATCCTCGTGGCGCTCGGGCTGCCGGCCAATCGGCGACCAGGTCTCGACGCTCGACTGGCTCCCTACCTGCGCGACGCCATCCCCCCGTCCCGGTTGCTCACTCGGATCCCGACCCAACAGTCGCGCATCGCCGCGCTCACCCGTCCGGTCGTCGCCGACCTCGGCCGCTGGCTCGACCGGATCCTCGGCGGCTCTGCCTCGGTCCGCCGACGGCTGCAACGGACCGGGCGGGCCCCGGACCTCGACGGATTCCGCAGCGAGCAGGTCCTCTGGGGCGCCGCGGGTGGCGTGGTCGGCATCGGTCTGGGCCTGGTCGCCCTCGCCGCCGGGCGCGGCTCGGTCGTGCCCGTCGTCGTCCTCGTCCTCGCCTGCGTGCTCGCCGGGATCGTCGCCCGCGACCAGTGGCTCTCGAGCGAAGCAGCCCGCCGCGAGCGCCGGATGCTCGCCGAATTCCCCACCGTCGCAGAGCTGCTCGCCCTCGCCGTGAGTGCCGGCGAGGGGGCCACCGGCGCGCTCGACCGGGTATGCCGCCTCTCCCGCGGCGAGTTGTCCACCGAGCTCGGCCGCTGTCTGGCCGACGCCCGGGCGGGTGCCAACCTGCCGACCGCACTCCAAGGGCTCGCCGACCGGACCGGCATCGTGAGCCTCGCCCGGTTCGTCGACGGCATGGTCGTCGCAGTCGAGCGCGGCACCCCACTCGCCGAGGTCCTTCGGGCCCAGGCCCAGGACGTGCGCGAAGCCGGCCGCCGCGCCGTCATGGAGTCCGGCGGACGCAAGGAGATCGGGATGATGATCCCGGTCGTCTTCCTCGTCCTGCCGGTCACCGTGCTCTTCGCGGTCTTCCCCGCCTTCGCCTTCCTCAAGTTCACGACCTGACCACCGACAGGAGACCGACGTGCGACACACGGCATACCGCCTCATGGCCCTCGAGCAACTCTGGCTCCATGCAGGCACGAGACCTCGACGACGGCGTGATCGCGGCGACGTGCCCGGCTGGGTGCTCATCACGGTGATGACCGCCGGACTCGTCTCGGCCTTGTGGATCTTCGCCGGCCCGGCGCTCGTCGAGATGTTCAAGGACGCCCTGTCCAGCGCGACGAACAAGAAGTAGCCGATGCGCCGCCGGACCGACCGTGGCTCGGCGGTGGCCGAGTTCGTCATGGTGTCCGGGCTCGTCGTCCTACTCGGGATGGGCGTCTTCCAACTCGGCCTCGTCGTCTACGTCCGCAACACGCTCATCGCCGCCGCCGCCGAAGGCGCTCGGACCGGCGCGCACGCCGACGCTGCTGCCGGCGACGCGGTCGCCCGGACGACCGGCTTCATCTCCGACACCCTCCCCGCGGCATACGCCCGGCAGGTGAGCTCCACCCGATCCCGCACGAGCCAAGGGGTGGCCGTCGTCGAGGTGACGATCGAGGCGCCCGTGCCGGTCATCGGCCTGCTCGGGCCGGCCGGGACGATGACGATCACCGGGCGCGCCTTCGACGAACGCCAGGTGAGCGCGCCATGAGACTCCCGTCGCTCACCCGGTATGCCGCCCGCACCCGCAGGCGGGTCCGTGCCCTGCGCCGTCGCGCTGGATCCGTCGAATCCGGCCGCGCGGTCGTCGAATTCGTCTTCCTCGGCGTGCTCCTGCTCGTCCCTCTCGTCTATCTCGTAGCCACCCTCGGCCGACTGCAGGCCGCGGCCTATTCGGCAACCACGGCCGCCCGCGAGGCCGGGCGGGCGTTCACCACGGCCGACACCGAGGCCGCAACCCAGCCGCGGGCGCATGCGGCAGCCGCCCTGGCCTTCGAGGATTTCGGCTTCGCCGAGGGCACGAGCGTGCACCTCGTCTGCGACGGGGCACCCTGCCTGCGCCCCGACGCCCGCGTGTCGGTCACGGTCACCATCCGGGTCCGCCTGCCCCTCGTGCCCGACCTGGTCGCGGGCACGATCCCCGCCGAGATCCCCGTCTCGGCCACGCACGTGGCCACCGTCGACCGGTTCGGTGGCCGATGAACAGGGCGCGTCACCGCGCGCACGCGCGGCGCGATGCCGGGCAGATCAGCGTGCTCATCATCGGGCTCTTCCTCGTCACCCTCGTCCTCATCGTCGGTGCCGTCGACGTCACCGCCGTCCAACTCGCGCGGATCCGGCTCCTCGACGCAGCGGACGCCGCAGCCCTCGACGCCGCCGACGCCCTCGATGAGCGCGCGGCATACCTGCACGGTCTGCCCGACGCGGTCGCCCTGTCCAACGAGACCGTCGCGCGAGCCGGGGCGAGCTACCTGGCCGCCCGGTCGCGTCCCGACGGCATCACGCAGTGGACCCTGGCCCCGGGCACCGGCGCCGAGGCAGACGGCACGGCCGTCGTCGCCCTCGACGCCACGGTCGAGATCCCCATGACCGGAGGCGTGCTGGCCGCCCTCGGCCGGTCGGTCACCATCCACGTGACCGGCCGGGCCCGCGCCCCCCTGGAACCCTGAGCGCAACCGCAGTTCCGTCCCGCGGGATATCGATGAGTGTGATGATCCCGGGCCTAGGCCACGGGAGCGACCTCTGAAAACATGAGGGGGAATCCGTCGCCTCGAGAAGGGCCGGCCCGCATGTCAGTCGACCGACGCCTCACCGCCACCGCGAAGATCCTCGGACACCCCCGCAACGCCTGGTATGTCGCGGCCTGGGACCACGAGGTGACCGCGGGCGGCATACTCGCCCGGACCATCTGCAACACCCCGATGGCGCTCTATCGCACCCGGGAGGGGCGGCCGGTCGCCCTCGCCGACGCCTGCTGGCACCGGCTGGCACCGCTGTCGATGGGCCGCATCGTCGGTGACGAACTCCAGTGCCCCTATCACGGGTTGCGCTTCAACCCGGCCGGGCGGTGCACCCATATGCCGGCCCAGGAGACGATCAACCCGAGCGCGGCCGTGCCGAGCTATCCCGTGGTCGCGCGCTATCGCTTCCTCTGGGTGTGGCCGGGCGATCCCGACCTGGCCGACCCGGAGCTCATCCCCGACATGCACCAGATGGACGACCCCGCGTGGGCCGGCGACGGCAAGCTCATCGACGCGGCGTGCAACTACCAGCTCGTCATCGACAACCTCATGGACCTCACCCACGAGGAATTCGTCCACTCCTCGAGCATCGGCCAGGAGGAGCTGAGCGACGCCGACTTCTCGGTCACCCACGACGACCGGCACGTGACGGTCACCCGGTGGATGCGCGGCATCGACCCGCCGCCCTTCTGGCGCAAGAACATCCGCGACAAGTTCCCCGGCTTCGAGGGCAAGGTGGACCGGTGGCAGATCATCCACTTCGAGGCGCCTTCGACGATCTGCATCGACGTGGGCGTCGCCAAGGCCGGGACCGGGGCACCCGAGGGTGACCGCAGCCAGGGCGTCAACGGCTTCGTGATGAACACGATGACTCCGCAAACCGACCGCAGTTGCCACTACTTCTGGGCGTTCATGCGCAACTACCGCCTGGACAGCCAACTCATCACCACCCAGCTGCGTGAGGGGGTGCACGGCGTCTTCGGCGAGGACGAGCGGATGCTCAAGGCCCAGCAGGAGGCCATCGACGCCAACCCGGACCACGAGTTCTACAGCCTCAACATCGACATGGGCGGCATGTGGGCTCGGCGGATCCTCGAGCGGATGATCGCCGCCGAGGCGACCGACGTCGCGGCGGGCTGAGCGCCGATGGCCGTCGACCAGCAAGCCCATTGGCAGTCCGGCGAGGTGGTCGCCGTCGAGCCGGCCGCCGACGGCGTGACCCGGATCGTCCTGCGGACCGAACGATCCCACCGCGTGCCCCCAGGCAGTCACGTCGACCTGCTCGTGCCCGTCGAGGGCGGGCAGGAGGTCCGGTCCTATTCGGTCGTCCGGTCGGGCGCAGACGGGCGCGAGGTGACGATCAGCGTGCAACTCGCGCCGGCCTCCCGCGGCGGCTCCCGGTTCATGCACACCCTGCGGCCCGGCGACCGGGTCGAGCTGACCCAGCCGCTGCAGAACTTCCCGCTCGGCGTCGGGGCACCGCGCTATGTGCTGCTCGCCGGCGGGATCGGGATCACCGCACTCGTCGCGATGGCCGAGACCCTTCGGGCGCGGCGGGCCGACTACGAGCTGCACTACGTCGGCCGTTCTCGGGCAGTGATGGCCTATCTCGACGAGCTCGAGGCCGGGCATGCCGGCCACTTCCACGGTTACGTCGACGACGAGGGCAGGCCCCTCGACCTCGATGCCTTCCTCGACGGGATCGGGCCAGCGGACGGCACCGGCCAGGGCACCGAGCTCTACCTGTGCGGGCCGATCCGGCTCATGGACGCCGTCCGACGCGGCTGGCAGGCCCGCGGATTGCCGCCGACGAACCTGCGCTTCGAGACCTTCGGCAACTCCGGGTCCTGGGACGCGCAGCCCTTCCTCGTCGACGTCCCGGCCGCGGGCCGCACGGTCGAGGTGGGCGAATCGGACAGTCTCCTGGACGCCCTAGAACGGGCGGGCATCGACGTGCTCAGCGACTGCCGCAAGGGCGAATGCGGGCTCTGCCAGGTGGCCGTGCTCGACCTGGATGGACGCATCGACCATCGCGACGTCTTCCTCAGCGAGAGTCAGCAGCAGGCCGACATCATGATGTGCGCGTGCGTCTCCCGCGTGGTGGCCGCCGCGGAGCGCCCCGCCGACGGCGCGCGGGGTCGGGTGAGCATCGCCATCCCGTGACCGGTGAGACTCTGCACCCCTGAGGGGTGCAGAGTCTCACGCCCGGGCGACACCATGGTGTCGCCCGGCGGCATACCGGCAAGGTCAGTCGACGATCTCGGGGTTGGCGCGCAGCTCGTTCTTGCGGATCTTGCCGCTGGCCGTCCGCGGGAACGCGCCGAGGAAGCGCACCGCCTTGGGCTGCTTGTAACGCGCAAGCCGGCCCTGCATGTGGGCGATGACCTCGTCCTCGCTCAGCACCGCGCCTTCCTTCACCTGGACGACGGCCCTGGGCACCTCGCCCCACCGGTCGTCGGCGATCCCGATGACCGCGACATCGGCGACCTGCGGGAGCTCGAGGATCACCCGCTCGATCTCGGCCGGGTAGATGTTCTCGCCGCCGGAGATGATCATGTCCTTGAGCCGGTCGGAGATGAAGATGAACGACTCCTCGTCGAAGTAGCCCATGTCTCCGGAGCGGAACCACACGCCGTCGGCGAAGGCGGCCTTGGAGGCTTCCGGCTTCTGCCAGTACTCCTTGATGACGTTGGGGCCCTGGACCTGGATCTCGCCGACCTCGCCGACCTCGCAGGGCTGGTTGTCGCTCGTGCGGATGCGCACGTCGGTGAAGAAGTGCGACTGGCCCGAGGACCCGATGACGACCCGCTGCGGCGACAGGCTCGTCGCCCCGGGGGCGGTCTCGGTCATGCCGTAGCCGCCGGAGAAGGCCAGGCCTTTGGCGGCATAGGCCTCGATCACTCGCACGGGCACTGCGGAGCCGCCGCAGGCGAGGCTGCGCACCGAGGACAGGTCCGTGGTCTCCCACGCGGGGTCCTCGGCAAGCATCTGATAGGTCGTGGGCACGCCGGTGAGCTGGGTGACCTTGTGCCGCTCGATGAGCTCGAGCACGCGCGGCGCGTTGAAGCCCGCCTCGACGATGAGCGAGCCGCCCTTGAGGATGAACGGCAGCAGCCCATGGCCCAGCGAGGCGATGTGGAACAGCGGCGAGTTGAGCAGCATGATGTCGTCGCTGGCCACGTCGTAGTCGACGATGAAGTTGACCGCGCTGAACGTGAGATTGCCGTGGGTGAGCAGGGCGCCCTTGGGGCTGCCGGTGGTCCCCGACGTGTAGATGATGAGCGCCGGGTCGTCGCGGGTCACCCGCACGTCGAGGTGCTCGGAGGAGCTGGCCGCGAGGACCTCCTCGTAGTTCTCGACCGGCGCCTCGGCTCCCTCGCCAACCCGGATGAGGGTGCGCACGTCGGTGTCCCTGGCCGCGGCGAGCGACTGCCCGTCGTGGGTGGGGGCGAAGATCAGCGCCGTGGCACCGCTGTCGGTGAGCTGGTAGTGCAGCTCCGGCACCGTGAGCCGCGTGTTGAGCGGCACGTAGATCGCCCCGATCGTGCCGACCGCGAACATCACCTCGATGTATGCCGGTTGGTTCTCTCCGAGGAAGGCCACCCGGTCGCCCTTGCCCACGCCGCGAGCGACGAGGGCGTTGGCCAGCCGGTCGCTCCGGTCGAGCAGCTCACCATAGGTGGTCTCCTCGCCCTGGAAGATGATCGCCCGCTTGGCCGCCGATCGGCGACACCGTCGCGCCAGCCAGCTGCCCACACCCTCGTTGTCCATCGGAGCTCCTTCGCCCTTCGTCCGGCCATCTGCACCCCCAGCATGTCCGATGCCCGTGCGCCGTCGCGCCCCCCGTCCCGCGGTGCGGGAGAACTCGTGCCGACGCCCGCGGACATCCTCACTGTCAGCCGACCAAACGGGACAGCCAGGGCGCAGCCACGTCCGGCAGCGTGGGCATCGCCGGGACGGCAACCGCGCCCGGAGCCTGCCGGGCGGTCGGCAGCGCCGTGGGGCAGGTCTGGGCAAGGGCGAGGTAGAGCGCCTGGAACGGGGCGATTCCGGTCGGCGCCGCATAGGGCCGACCGGTGTAGCTGAGCGACACCCGCCGCGAACCGTCGGGGGCGGCATACGAGAGGGTGAAGGTGCCGAAGCTGGCCCCGTCGTGGCCGTGGACGAACTGCGGCGAGCCGTCCGGCGCGGGGCACACGTCGAGCAGCTGATAGGTGCCCAGGCCGTAGCCGGGTTGATTGCCCGGCGCGGGGACGGGCGTCCGGGCGAGGTCGACGAGCTGCCGGCTCACGAGCCGACCGCCGGAGAGCGCGAGCTGGAAGCGGTCGAGGTCCTCGGCGGTCGAGACGACGGCACCGGCGCCGGAGAACACCGACGGGTCGAACGAGGCAAAGGACACGAGCGGCCCGTCGAACAGCCGGGCGTATTCGGTGAGGTGGGCGCCCTCGATCCGCGGCGTCGTCGCGAACGCCGTCTGGTGCATCCCGGCCGGGCCGAAGACCCGGCGTTCGAGCAACCGCTGGAGCGGCTGCCCGTTCACCCGCGCGAGCAGCATCCCGAGCACGACGTAGTTGGTGTTGGAATAGGACCACTGGCTGCCGGGATCGAACTGCCAGGGCAGCGCGTGGGCATCGGCCACGAGCTCGGCGTCGGTGAAGGGACGCGACACCGCCGCGCGCAGTTCCTCGAGGGTGGTGGCCGATCCGACGACGACGGCGAGATAGTCGGGAGCCCCACTCGTGTGCGAGAGCAACTGACGCAGGGTGACTGCGTCGTGCCCCGCAAGCAGCCCCGGCCACACCGACCCGACCGTCGTGTCGAGGGTCCACCGGCCCCGCTCCACCTCTTGCAGGACGAGCGCGGCGACCATCATCTTGGTCACGCTCGCCACTCGGGTCCGGTCGCCCGGCCGGGCCGGAGGGGGCGCGTCGATCCGGCGCACCCCGGCCGACCCCGACCAGTGGCCCGTCGGCCCGGCGACGTCCATCGTGACGCCGACGTAGCCGTCGACCGAGACGATCGCGTCGAGCGCGGCCTGCAGGGCCGCCGTGTCGAGGCTGCCGGAGCCGGCTCCGCGCCCGTTGGCACGGTCGAGCGCGATCGCGGACCCCGACGCGGGTCCCGTCGCGGCCCCCGAACCGGCCGGGGCCGACGCGGCTCCCGCAACGGCCGGGGCCGAGGTCGACGCGGCGGTACACCCGACCGCGGCGAGGACGAGCGCGGTCAACACGCGGGCGCGACGGGATCGACGAGGAAGGTGAGTCACGGCATACCCCTGTGGTGGTCGTGGTGGGAGACCCTAGAACCCCTCCTTCCTAACACGCGAGAGCCCGGAAATGCGCTCTCCGGCGATGCCGGCTCGGGCCCAGTAGGCTTGACCCTCGTGGCTGTCGACTTCGGCGAGGAGATCAAGCGCCTGCGCGCGACCATGGATTCGGTGCGC
>JAKPEG010000007.1 GCA_029552065.1 Actinomycetes bacterium | reverse complement strand
GGTCTGGGCGTCGCGGAAGGTCGGCACGCCCGACTCCGCGGACATCCCGGCCCCGGTGAGCACGGTGATCCGGCGCGCGGATCGGGCCAGGTCGAGCACCTCGGGCGGCACGGACGGCATACCGGCCATTGTCGGGTATGCCGCGTGGTCACCACGCGTGGGCACCCGGTCAGCCCGGGGCACCGGCCAACTGTCCGACCATCCCCGGGGGCTCGTCCGCCACCTGCGTGGGTCGACCGGGCTTCGTCACCGCTTCGGCGGGAGCGCGTTCGCGCCGAACCCGCGAGGCGATCCGCGACATGCCGACCTCGGTGACCCCGAGATAGGCGGCGATGTCCTTCTGGGCCAGCACCCGGGCAAGCTCGGGAAAGTCCTCGAAGAACTGCCGATAGCGCTGCTCGGGCGTGAGCATGAGCAGCGCGCGGGCCCGCCGTTCCTGGCCGAGGGCGTGCAGGGCGACGATGTGGTAGATCGCCGTGCCCCATGCGCCGTGGCGGATCATCAAGCGGCGCAGAAGGTGGACGTCGCAGCGTTCGAGTTCGGCCGGACCGATCGCCACCGCGGTCGAATTGCATCGTCCGAGCGGGCCGTCGGGGTCGATCTCGAGCATCCCCGCCTCGGCACCGATGAGCCGGACGAAGTCCTCGGGGACGAGGGCGGGCAGCGATGCGACCAGATCGCCCGGCTGGGCGACACCGACGAGGCTGGGCAGTCCGCGCGGATTGGGGGCGACGAGTTTGATCGCCCCGCGGACGACGACATAGCAGTAGGGATGCTGTTCACCCTCGATGAACAGCACGTGGCCCGGCTCGACGGTGATCCGCTCGACCGACCGCAGGAAGGCTGCCCGACGGGGCAGGGCACGGGGGCTCACCGACTCCACCATGCGCAGCAGCAGGCTGGATCCACCCTGCACGATGGGTCACCTTTCGCGGGCTTTCACGGACTTTTCGTTGTCAATCCGACAATGAGGCCGAGACGCGTTTCTGTAAAGGCGACGGTAGATCACGGATATCCCTCCGACGAGGGTCTTTCCATCACGCGAAACCCGACGGCAACCTCCCCAGGCGGACCGGCGCCTGACGAACCGCGCCTTGTGGCCCCGTGCGGGCCCACCTAGAGTCGACGCGGAGGTGGTGGAATGGCTCGCCCTGATCGCCCAGATCGCCCAGATCGCCCCGATCGCCCAGATCGCTCGGATCGCCCAGACGCGCACGACGGAGCGGCGGGTGGCCTCGCGGGCCGCGCGCTCGATGCCGGGGCCGGCCTGGCCCGCAACGCTCTCAAGCGGCAGATCCGCGCCTGGCATCGGCTCGACGTGAGCGCGGCCGAGCAGTTGCCCGCGGAACCGAGCCTGTTCGTCACGCACCACGGCTTCGGCGGCACCTACGACCTCAACATCTTCGCTGCGGTGACGATCGGCGAGAAGCTCACCGGGCGACCGGTGAAGATCCTCGCCCACGACATGATCTGGCGGCTCAAGGCCGGCCGGCTCGTCGAGGCGCTCGGGGCGGTCCGGGCGAGCCCCGACGCGGCCCGTGCGACCCTCGAAGCCGGCGACAACGTGCTCGTCGTCCCCGGCGGAGACCACGATGCGGTGAAGACGTGGAAGGAGCGCAACACCCTCGGCTTCCACGGGCACACCGGTTTCGTGCGATTGGCTCGCCGGGTGGGATGCCCCATCGTCCCCGTCGTCACCGCCGGCGCGGGCGAGTCGCTGGTCGTGCTGAGCAAGGGCGAGAAGATCCTCGAGCGGATCCAGCCCAACCGCGACGGCGAGAAGCCACGGGTCTGGCCCGTCGTCGTGTCGCTGCCCCTCGGCCTCACCTCCGGGCCGATATCGCTGCTCCTGCCCTATCTGCCGGCGCCGACCAAGCTCGAGTCCCGGGTGTTGCCGGCGATCCGGGTCGCCTCGGCGCCCGAGCTGTCCGACGAGGCCCATGCGGCCGAGGATGCGCGGATCGCCCATGCGATAGAGGCGGAGATGCAGGCGACGCTCACCGAGCTCACCGACGGACGCATCCCGCTGCTGGGCCGCCCGGGCCGAGGCCGACGCCGGCGCTGAGAGCGGCCGGGCTGCTCCCACGAGCCAGACAAGCCGGTCAGCTCGCCGCGACCACCTCGCGGACGAGGGCGAGGAACTCCCGGCTGCGGTCACTGTCCAGCCGCTCGTGGGTCGCCGCGTATGCCGCCTCGGCCACGGCGATCGTGTTGCTGCGGTCGAGGATCTTGCGCCCCCCGATCTCCACCTCACGGCGGGTCGGGCCGAAGACCATCGAGACGATCCCGTGCCGCTTGAGGGACTGCACCTCACGCTCGGTCTGGGCGACCACCCCGCGCCGAGCCCGCGGCACCGTCCCCGTGCGCGCCTGGTCGGGGTCGAAGCCGAATGGCGCGATGCCCACGACCACCGCCGCCTGGGCGCGCAACGCAAGATCCAGGTGGGTCGAGGAATTGGCCATCCCTCCGTCGTAGAGCCGACGGCCGGCCACGCGCAGCGGCGGCCACACCCCCGGCAGCGCCATGCTCGCCTGCAGCGCCGTGCGCAGGTCGATCGTCTCGTCCTGCGTGATCGGCCGACGCAGCACGACCCGTTCGAAGCGGTCGAGGTCGGCGGTGACGACCCACAGCGGACGCTGCGGCCACTCGCGCGGCATACCTTGGTGATCCCAGTCGGCGTCGGTGATCGAGTACATCCCGCTCGGGAAGAGCGAGGAGAAGCGCTCGCTCAGGGTCGTCTTGCGCGGCCGCTTCGTCACGTGGTGCGCGAGGTCGTATGCCGTGCCGACCACCCTGCGCACCCGCAGGAAGGTGTCCTCGTCGTGCGGGATGAGCAGTTGGCGGCGTCGCGGGTCGGGGCTGGTGAACTCCGGGGGGAGCATGTAGGCGAGCTCGTGTGGGGTGTGGCCGTGGCGCAGGTATGCCGCGTTGATCGACCCCGCGCTCGTCCCCACGATGAGGTCGGGTGCCTCCCGCAGGTCCAGGCCGAGCGCCTCCTCGATCGCCCACAGGGCGCCGGCGGTGTAGGCCACCCCGGTCGCGCCGCCGGCCCCGAGCGCGAGGACCAGGCCGTTGCCGGCGATGCCCAGGTGTGCGCTGTCGGCGATCTCGGGATGGGGAGCGTCGTGGAAGGACCCCTGCAGACCGGCGTCCTCGTCGACCGGGTCGGGCTCGATCCGAGGTGTGCGGCTCATCGCACCGCTCCTTCCCGCCACCCCTCGTCGGGCGGCCGGCCGGCCCGGGCAGGACTGTCAGGACCCTGACTTCCCCCGGGCCCTCCCATGATAACCAGCGTCGTGCGCAAGGGTCGGCCGGCCCCGCGTCACGAGGTGCGGGGATGGGCCGATTCGAGCGCGGTTCTCCGGCCCATTTCCGCACCCTGCACGTTGACCCGGCGCGTAGCCTGCAGACGATCCGGTATGCCGTCCGCCCACCGAGGAGGAGCAGGTGCCCGACACGCAGGTGCCCGACGTGCAGGTGCCCGACGCGCAGGTGCCCGACGTGCAGGTGATCGGTCCGCGGGAGGTGCCGCTGGGCGGCATACGTGCGATGACGGTGCGGCGCACGCTGCCGCACCGGGACCGGTCCTTCGTGGGGGCGTGGTGCTTCGTCGACCACTACGGGCCGGACCACGTGGGGTCGGGGTCCGGTGGGATGGATGTGGCGCCGCATCCGCACACCGGCCTGCAGACCGTGTCGTGGCTGTTCGACGGGGAGATCGAGCACCGCGACAGCGGCGGCGCCCACGGTCTGGTGCGGCCGGGCGAGGTCAACCTCATGACCGCCGGGGCCGGGATCGCGCACTCCGAGGTGTCGACGCCGGCGACCCGGACCCTGCACGGCGTGCAACTCTGGGTCGCGCTGCCGGCTGATGCCCTCGGGGCCCCGCGGGGGTTCGAGCACTGGGCCGTGCCGGTGGACGAGCTGCCGGGCGGGGCCGGGACCGCGCGGGTCTTCGTCGGCACCCTGCCCGGGCTCGGCTCGTCTCCGGTCACCGTCCACACCCCGCTCGTCGGGGCGCAGCTCGACCTCGTGCCGGGGGCGCGGATGCAGGTGCCGGTCGACCCCACGCACGAGCACGCCCTGCTCGTCGACCGCGGCCGAGTGCAGTTCGAGGGGGTTTCGCTCGAGCGGGGGGACCTCGGCTGCGTCGAGGCGGGGGCAGCAGAGCTGCGCATCGTCGCGGCCGGTGACGCGCCGGTGCGAGCGCTACTGCTCGGCGGGGCGCCGTTCGAGGAGGAGATCGTCATGTGGTGGAACTTCGTCGGTCGCAGCCACGAGGACATCGCCACCGCACGCGCGGACTGGGAGGCCGGCTCGGCCCGCTTCGGGGTCGTCCCGGGGTATGCCGGCCCGGTCACCCGGATCCCCGCGCCCGCACTCCCCGGCGTCCGGTTGCGCCCGCGGGGCCGCCGCGGACGGCACTGAGCCGGACGGCATACCTCTGGCCGAAGCGGGGCAGACGATCGTGGCGGTGTCCGCACGCCGGCATGGGCCTCAGGCCCGACCAGCAGGCCACGGTGCCCGCGGCCGGACGCGATTCGTCGCCGGTGAGCGGATCGCCGCGGGAACCCGCTCACCGCGAAGGGTTTTCCACCCCCTGAGGGACGAAATCCTTCCTCGAGAGGATCGGCGTGGCTGGCCGGGCACTCTCCGGCGGCGCAGGTGCCCAGCCCGCCCGGGGGCCCGGCGGAGCTCCACCGGAGGGGCCTTGCACGGATCGCCCACGGCGCTCTTGCCGATCCAGACCACCTGTCGATGGGCTGTAGCAGGCGTCACCGGTGACGCCCTCTACAGCCCGGAAGCAGGACCGCGTCTGGCGCTTCCGCCGACTGGCCGCTCAGAGGCCGTGGGCGCGCAACGCCCGGGTGAGCGTGAAGGCGGCGGTGCGGACCGCCGGGCCGACGGCGGCGGGATCGAGTTGCTCGCTGCGACCGGTGACCGACAGGGACGCGCGGATCCGGCGATCGGCACCGAACACCGGGGCAGCCACGCAGAAGATGCCCGGGGTGTTCTCCTCCAGGTCCAGGGCCATGCCGACCGTGCGGATCTTGCGCAACTCGGCGAGGAAGGCGTCCTCGGTGCTGATCGTCCGGGCGGTGAGCGGGGTGAGCCCGGCGTCGATCCGCGCCCGGATCACCTCCGGGGTGGAGTAGGCGAGGATCGCCTTGCCCACCCCGGTCGTGTGGGCCGGCAGCCGTCCACCCGGTCGTGAGGGCACTCCTGCGTCGGCGGTGCCGAGAATCTCGACATAGACGACGTCGATGCCGTCGAGCACGCTCAGGTGGATGCGGCAGCGGGTGGCCTCGCGCAGGTCCTCCATGAGCGGGAGGGCCGCCTCCCGGAGGGTGCGTTGCTGCGGCACCAGCTCACCCAGCTCGAACAGGCGCAGCCCGAGCAGGTAGCGCCCCGCCTCGTCGCGCCGCAGCAACCGCTGCTCGCACAGCTCGGCGACCATCCGGTGCACCGTCGGCTTGGGCAGTCCGCAGCGCCTGGACAGCTCGGCCAGGCTCAACACTGGCGTGTCGGCGTCGAAGGCGGACAGCAGCGCCATGACCCGCCCGAGTACCGAGTCCGGGGGCCGGGTGGATGGTGAGACGGACGGCATACCCTCTCGTTTCGGTGAGTGGAACGGAGCGCTTGCCGGAACCTTAGCCCCCGCGGGACGCTCCTCCCGACGCCGGAGTTTGGCCGTCTTCCCGAAGGAGACCCGTCGTGGATCCCACCGAACGCGCCGCGGCCGCGAGTGCCCTGCTCACGGCATACGACACCGGCGAGCCGATCGCCCCGCTCACGGCGACCTACGACGGGATGACCCTCGACGACGCGTATGCCGTGCAGCTGGCCCAGATCGAGGCCTTCCTCGCGCGCGGACGCATCGTGCAGGGACACAAGGTCGGACTCACCAGCGCGGCCATGCAGAACCTGCTCGGGGTGCGTGAGCCCGACTACGGGCACCTGCTCGACGACTTCTTCCACCTCGAACACGTGCCGATCCCGATGGGCCGTTTCCTGCAGCCTCGGATCGAGCCGGAGATCGGCTTCGTCCTCGGTCGCTCGCTGCGCGGACCTGGCGTGACCGTCCCCGAGGCGCTCGCCGCGATCGACTTCGTCGTGCCCGCGCTGGAGATCGTCGACAGCCGCATCCGCGACTGGAAGATCGCGCTCTACGACACGATCGCCGACAACGCCTCCTCCGGCGCGGTCGTGCTCGGCTCGACCCCGACCAGGCCCGGCGCGGTCGACCTGCGCTTGGCCGGGGCGACCCTGCACCGCAACGGCACTCTCGTCGGGACCGGCGCGGGCGGTGCGGTGCTCGGCAGCCCGCTCAATTCCCTTGTCTGGCTCGCGAATACGGTCGGAGCGCGAGGGATCACGCTGGAGGCCGGACACGTCGTGTTGCCCGGAGCGGTGTGCGCGATGGTGCCGGTCGCGCCCGGCGACACCTTCACCGCCGTCTTCGCCGGGCTCGGCTCGGTGACCGCGCGCTTCGACACGCAGTGACAAGGGAGTGACTGACATGGCATCGACAGGCAAAGGCATCGCCGCGATCGTCGGGCCGGGCAACATCGGCACGGACCTCATGTTCAAACTCATGCGGCGCAGCGAGATCATCGAGCCGCGCTACATGATCGGCGTCGACCCGACCTCCGACGGGCTGCGCCGCGCCACCTCGGTCGGGCTGCGCACGAGCGCCGAGGGGGTCGACTGGCTGCTCGCCCAGGACGAGTTGCCCGACATCGTCTTCGAGTGCACGTCGGCCAAGGCGCACGAGGCAAACGCCCCCCGGTATGCCGCCGCCGGCATCCTCGCGGTCGACCTCACCCCCGCGGCGGTCGGCCCCTATCTGTGCCCGCCGATCAACCTCGAGTTCAACCTCGACGCGGTCAACGTCAACATGATCACCTGCGGCGGACAGGCGACCATCCCCATGGTCAACGCCGTCTCAACGATCGTCCCGGTGCCCTATGCCGAGATCGTCGCCTCGGTGTCGAGCAAGTCCGCCGGCCCGGGTACCCGGGCGAACATCGACGAGTTCACCGAGACCACCTCGGAGGCTCTCGAGGTTGTCGGCGGCGCCGAGCACGGCAAGGCGATCATCATCCTCAACCCGGTCGAGCCGCCGCTGATGATGCGCAACAGCGTCTTCTGCGCGATCCCGCCGGAGGCCGCCGAGCCCGGTGAGCTCCAGGACAGGATCCTCGAGTCCGTCCACGCGATGGTCGCCACCGTCCAGGAGTACGTCCCGGGCTACCACCTGCGCGCCGAGCCGCAGTTCGACCACGCCCGCGAGACCTGGCGGGGCCAGGGTCGCATCTTCGTCCCGATCGAGGTCAAGGGCCGGGGCGACTACCTCCCCGACTACGCCGGCACCCTCGACATCATCACCGCCGCCGCCGCGCGCGTCGGCGACCTCATGCTCGCCCACAAGTTCGGGGTCGAGACGACCTGGAAGTCGTCCGCCGACTTGGGCGACACCCCCGACCCGATT
>JAKPEG010000228.1 GCA_029552065.1 Actinomycetes bacterium | reverse complement strand
GCGCGGACAGGCCCTGGAGCTCGTCGGCGATCGTCTTGATCGCGGTGCCGACGATGTTCTGGTCGAGGGCGGCGAGGAACATCCCCGTCATGAGCCCGCTGAGGATCGTGAGGATCTGGCGGTGCGTGAGCGGGGCGGAGGGCGCGGGCCCGGCTCCTGCCGGGCTGGGCTGTGACATGTGAATCCTGGTCTGTGAGGTGGTCGTGAGAACGCGGGGTATGCCGCTCAGCGGCCGGCGCGGTCGGCTCGCGGCCCTGCCGCCTCGAGTGCGACGGTGAAGCGGCGGACCTGCTCGAGGAAGTCGCGGGTCTCGGCCTCGGTCCACTCGGCCATGAGGGCGGACAGCCAGGCCCCCCGACTGTCGGTGATCCGGTCGATGGCCGCTCGCCCGGCCGGGGTGAGCGACACGCGATGCGCTCGGCCGTCCTCGGGGTCGGGGACCTTCGCGACCAGTCCGTGCTGCACGAGGTGACTCACCTGCCGGCTCACCGTCGAGGCGTCGGCGTGGACACATCCCGCGAGTTCGCTCACCCGCCGGGGTTCCTGCGCGAGGTGGAACAGCACGGGGTAGTGGGTGCTGTCCACCCCCTCCTGCGGGGCCGGGATGTGCTGGCGCATCGACACGAGAAGCTTGACCAGGCGGACCAGCTCGCTGCCGAGGTCGGCCGCGGTGTCCGGGCGAGGTCCGGGCGGGGCCGCCGTGTCGGGGTCGATTACGTGCATCACGCAAGGGTAAGCTTGCGTGCATCACGCAAGCAAATCCGTCGGCCTCGACCCCGCTCCCAGCCCCCCGCCCCCCGGCCCCCGCCCCCTCCCCGGGAGTAAGCGCTTGCCCGTGCGGTTTTCGCGCAACTCGGCGCGTTCGTCACAGGAAACGCGCTCACTTGTGCGGCTTTCCGATCGAGGGTGGGGCGGGCTCGGGTCACGTCGCCTGACCGATCCTGCCCGCGCTGGGCCACTGCCCCGTCCCCGTGGCGCCAAGTCCGCCGGCCATCGCGCGCAGCTGGCCGCGGGTGTTTGCTGCCCTCCGCCCCGAACTCCGCTCGACAAACCTGCACATCTGAGCGCGTTTCCCGTGACGAACGCCCTATGTTGCGCGAAAACCGCACAGGCAAGCGCTTACTCCGGAGAGAGGGGGAGAAGGAAAAGGAGGGAGGGGAGTCGCGCAGAGGGGAGGGTCAGGGGGTGACGGCGAGGTGGGCGAGGACGGCCCGGGCCAGGTCGAGGTCGCCGGTCGCCTTGTGCGGCGTGTCCTGCACCGAGCGCCGACCCGCTCCGCGACGGGTGAATGCCTCCGTCGAGAGCGTGATGGTCGCATCGGTCCGGCTAGAATCGACGGACGCCGACTCGGCGGACGCCACGTCGCCAAGTGCCGGCTCGGCGGACGCCACGTCCCCAAGCGCCGACTCGGCGGACGCCACGGCGACAGATGCCACGTCGCCAGGCGCCACCTCGACACCGCGCGGTATGCCGCCTCGGCCCGCCTCGACGCGGGCAAACACCGTGCCGGAAACCGGTCCGGTCACCTCGACGGCGACGCTGGTCCCGACCGGGGCGTGCACCTCGCGGGCGAGGATCGCGGGGACGGCGGCGAGCACGCCGGCCGTGAAGTGCGAGGCACCGGGCGTGGAGAGGGCAAGCGGCCGACCGAGCGCCACCCGCAGGTCCTGCTCGTGACACCAGATGTCGCGCACCCGCAGGGCGAGGAAGGCGCCGGCCGGCCGGGCCCCGATGGTGCTGTCGATCACGCTGTCCAGGGTGAGGGACGGGTCGGCGAGGGTGGCGAGCCGCCGGGGGAGCAGGTCGGCGAGCTCGGCGACGACTTCGCTCCCGGTCCATGATCGGCGGGCGTGCACCCCGCGCTCCATGAATCGGGCGAGGTCGCTGCCGACGTGGGCGAGCTCCGGCAGCTCGACCGGCGGCTCGGGCTCCCCGGCGAACAACGCCTCGAGCGCGGTGACGTGGCTGAGTTGGTCCTGCACCGTCCACCCGGGGCACTCGGTATGCCGTGCGAAGTCCTCGGCGCGACACGACCGCCCGAGTTCGAGGACCGCCTGCGCGGTCTGTGCATAGGCGGCCACCAGGTCCACCAAGGTGGCCGGGGGAGGGGGCTGCACCGGCATACCCGCACTGTACCTAGGGTGGTGTCATGGCCACTGCCGGAACTGCGCAACGGCTGCCGCGGACCGCCCTCGCCCTCACCGTGCTCGCGGCCTTCGTGGCGTGCCTCGTCTCCGTCGTCGTCGGCGGTGCCGCGGCTCCCTCGGCGGCCGGGCTGCAGGACCCGGGAGCGGTCGTGCGGTGGGGGCTGCCGCTCGTGCGCCTCGTCCACGACCTCGCCGCCGCCCTCACCGTCGGGCTGCTCCTGCTGGCCGCCGTGGCCGTGCCCGACCGGGCCCCCGGGGCGCTCGCGCTCGCCCCGCGGCTCGCGGTGCGCACGGGCACCACCTGGATCGTCGCAGGCGTGGTCGGAGTCGTCCTCGGCTTCGCCGACGTCTCGGGGACCTCGCCCTCCTCGAGCGTGTTCTGGGCTCAGTTGCAGCGCTTCGTCTGGTCGATCGAGTCGCTGCGCGAAGGCCTCATCAGCGCCCTGCTCGCGGCGGTCGCCGTGACGATCGCCGCGGTCGGCACCACCCGCCGGGCCACGCTCTGGGCAGGCATCGTCTCGGTCGTGGCCATCCTCCCGCTCGCGCTCGCCGGGCACAGCGCGAGCACGCTCGAGCACGAGACCGCCGTCAACGCGCTCGCCTTCCATCTCGTCGGAGCGGCTGCGTGGATCGGGGGCCTCGGTGCCCTCGTCGCGCTGCGGACCCAGCTGGGCACCTGGTTGCCGGTGGTGGTAGAGCGCTTCAGCAAGGTCGCTGGGTGGTCCCTCTTCGCGGTGGCGCTCTCGGGGGTGGTGAGCGCAGGGGTGCGGATGTCGGGGCTGGCCGACCTCGGCACGGCATACGGCGCGTTGATCATCGCGAAGGTCGTCGCGCTCGCGGTCCTCGGCGCGCTGGGAGCCGCGCAACGGCGCCGCGTCGTGGCCCGACTGCGGGAGGATCCGCGCTCGCGCCAGGCCTTCGCGCAACTGGTCGTCGTCGAACTCGCGGTCATGGGTGCCGCGGTCGGCATCGCCACCGCCCTGGCCCGCACACCCAACCCCAATCTCGACCGCCCACCGGCCGCGA
Organism: Actinomycetes bacterium; assembly: GCA_029552065.1. Taxonomy (GTDB): domain Bacteria; phylum Actinomycetota; class Actinomycetes; order Actinomycetales; family Dermatophilaceae; genus Phosphoribacter. Next base: position 14,571 of record JAKPEG010000228.1, on the reverse strand, counting down.
CGATCGCCGAGGCGCTCACGAACTACCCAGAGCCGGCCGCGCCCACAGGCTCCTCGTGGATCACGATGTGGCGCTGGGACTGGCTCATGGGCACGGTGGCCGTCGTTGCCCTCGCCCTCTACCTCGGGGCGGTCGTCCGGTTGCACCGACGGGGCGACCGGTGGCCGCTGAGCCGCACCGTCTCCTGGGTGCTCGGCTGGCTCGTGTTCATCTGGTCGACGTGCGGGGCGCCGGGCGTCTACGGCCGAGTGTCCTTCTCGTGGCACATGACGATGCACATGAGCATCGCGATGCTCGTGCCGATCCTGCTCGTGCTCGCGGCACCCATCACCCTCGTCATGAGGGTGGAGCCCAGCCGCAAGGACGGCAGCTACGGCATACGCGAGATCCTCCTCGGGATGGTCCACTCGAAGTACGTCGCCTTCTGGGCCAACCCGATCGTCGCGGCGATCAACTTCGTATTCTCGATGATCGCCTTCTACTTCACCGGTCTGTTCGGCCTGGCCCTCACCACGCACACCGGGCACGTCCTCATGGTCGTCCACTTCCTCCTCGCGGGCTACCTGTTCGCGATGGTCCTCGTCGGGCCCGACCCGGGACCGCGCAAGTGGGCGCCGGCGTTGCGGCTCGTCGTGCTCTTCGCGACGATCTCCTTCCACGCCTTCTTCGGCGTCGCCCTCCAGGAGAGCGACACCCTGCTCGCCGGCGATTTCTTCGGCGCTCTCTACCTCCCCTGGATCCCCGACCCGCTGCTCGACCAGCGCATCGGCGGCACCATCGCCTGGGGGATCGGCGACGTCCCCTCCCTGCTGCTCGCGATGATGCTCGTGTGGCTGTGGGTCCGCGCCGACGACGCCGAGGCGCGCCGCCACGACCGGCAGGCCGACCGCGACCACGACGCCGACCTCGCGGCATACAACGCGCGATTGGCGCAGATCTCCGAGCGCGACGCGCAGGCGAAGACCCACGGAGCCGGTATGCCGGGTGGTCACCTCGAGCCCTGACCGCGGCGGGCTGTGCCACACTCGGGCCGTGAACGTGGGGGAGAAGCCAGGGGACATCGGTGCGGCGGTCGCGACGACGCCGCCCGATCGGGACCGCTGGGCCGACGCCCTGCGGGTGGGATCGCTGCTCGTCGTCATCCTCGGCCACTGGCTCATGGTGGTCCTCACGCCGACCGGTGAGATCGGCAACCTCCTGGCCCTCGTGCCGGCGCTGCAGCCGGCCACCTGGCTGCTCCAGGTGATGCCGCTGTTCTTCCTCGTCGGCGGGGTCGCCCACGCGCACACCCTGGACTCGCTCGACCGGGCGGCTCCCGACCCGCGCGCACCTGGCCGGTATGCCGCGTTCGTCCGCGCGCGGGCCGCGCGTTTGCTGCGCCCGACACTCGCCTTCCTCGGGGTCTGGCTCGTGCTCGGCGTGCTCGCGCACGTGAGCGGACTCACCTCTCGCGGAGACCAGGCCGGTCTCGTCCGGGCAGCGCTCGTGCTCGTGCCGCAGCTGCTGTGGTTCGTCGGGATCTACCTGGGCATCGCGGCCTTCGCGCCGGCCATGCTGCGTGCGCACCGCAGGTTCGGGGTCGGAGCGCTGGCCGCGCTCGTCGTGGCCGCCGTCCTCGTCGACGCCCTGCGCTTCGGGCTCGGTGTGCCCCTGGTCGCCAACCTCAACTTCGCCCTGGTCTGGCTCGCGCTGCACCAGTGCGGCTTCCTCTGGCGCGACGGCCGGCTCACCCGAGCGCTCGCGTGGGGTCTGCTCCTCGTCGGGGCGAGCGGCCTGGTCCTCGGGACGACCCGTGGCCCCTATCCGGTCTCCATGGTGGGTCTGCCCGGCGACGAGGTCTCGAACATGGCGCCTCCGACGGCCGCCCTGCTCGCCCAGGGGCTCGCGCTCATCGGGCTGGCCGCCCTGCTTCGCGGTCCGATGGCTCGGGTGCTCGCCCGGCCGCGGGTCTGGCGGGTCGTGGTCACCGCTGGCGCGTTCGCGATGACCGCCTTCCTCTGGCACCTCACCGCACTGCTGTTGGTCCTGCTCTCGGCGCGGGCGCTCGGGATCGGCCTGCCCGAGCCGGCGACAGCGGCCTGGTGGTGGAGCCGGCCGCTGTGGTTCCTCCTGCTCGCCGTGCCCACCGGTGCGCTGGTGGCGATCTTCGTGCGGTTCGACCGGGGACCTCGGCGCGCACGCGGCATACCGGGTGGACAACCTCGCTGGGTCGACCCGCTCGCGGCGGTGGCGGTCGCGGTCGTCGTCTTCGGGGTGCTCATGGTGTCGATCACCGGAGTGGACGTCCTGGGCAACCGGCCGCAGTTCTTCCTCGTGGGCGAGGTGACGCCGGGGGTGGCCTTCCTCGTGCTCGTCGTCGGCCTGGGCATGCTCGCGCTTGCCGGGCCTCGCGGGCAGGGTCGTCAGCTCACCCAGTCGCGGCGGACCGCCTCGACCCCGGCCTGAAACCTGCTCTCGGCCTGCAGCTCGGCGATGGCGGCCGCGACGAGTCGGCGCACCGTGCGCACCGAGGTCGACAGCTTGCGGGCGATCGTCTCGTCCTTGTGGCCCTGGGCGAGCAGTGCGACGACCTGGCGCAGCCGAGCCTCGGAGAACTGGTCCTTGGGTTCGAGCGGAGCGTCGAGGCCAAGCGGCTGACCGTTGGTCCACTGTTCGGCGAACAGTTGGACGAGTGGCGCGCAGATGTCGGGCCCGTGCAGGATGAGCGCCCCGGACCCTCCGGCCCGGGGGATGACCGCGATCTCGTCGTCGACGAGGATCGCCTGCAGACCGGGGTTCGTGTGGACCCGGATCTGCACACCAGCCTCCGACTGCACGGCGAGGTGTTCGCGCCAGTGCGGGACGGCGAGCGAGGACGCCGAGACGAGGAATCGGACGCTGACCTTGCGGTCGAGCAGCTCCTGGTCCAGTCGGCTGGAGGGGGCGAGCGCCTCGGCCGGGAGGGCATCGCCTTGGTGGATGGTGCATGCGGAGAACCGAGCCGCGCGGACCATCTGGTAGAGGCGAGAGCGCACGACCGCCGGCTCGTCGATCACCTCGAGGAAACCCAACTCGTCGTGCCGGACCCGGCTGTCGACGAAGCTCTGGACGTAGTTCGTCACGTGGCTGCGCGATCGGGCGACCTGGGATTGGAGTTTCGCCAGGTGCTCCTCCTGGCGGGCGAGCAGAGCCTCGATGGCCTGGTCGGGAGCCACCGCGAGAAAGGCGGCTGCACCGCTGCCATCGGGCTCCACGAGCATGAACTCGGCCAGCCGGTCGAGTTCGGCGGCTATCTCCGCACGCGAGAGTCCGAGCGTCGCCACGAGGGTGTCGAGGTCGGCGTGAGGGGCTTCGAGCATCGCCCGGTAGACGCGCTCGGTCTGCTCCTGGACCCCGAAGAGTCGCAGCACTGGATCACCGTCCCCTGTCGGTTCGTGCGTCGTACCGATCCAAACATGCGCCAATCCGGACGATTCGGCAAGTGGACATGCAGACTCGCCGGTCCCGGTGCGACTTGATCCAGGCTATCCGGGCTTCGTGTGCGTGCCGAGGTCGGGCCGGTGTGGCCGCGTGCGGCCACGGCAGCTTGTGGCCGCACCCTGTCCATTGCCGCGCCCGTCGTGGGGCGAGCACAGTCGGCGTGACAGCACCCGACACATCCACCCTGGAGGTCCCCGTGAACACTCAATCGAAGGCGCGTCCGGGCCGGAGCCGTCTTGCGCGCAGCACCGCAACCGTCCTCGCCGCCGCCGGCCTTGCCACCGTGAGTCTCGTGGCGACCTCGGGCATGGCCCAGGCCGCCGGGGTGGCCCCGTCGACGACCGTGGTGTCGGCGGTGGGCGCTGACCTCGGACCCCTCGCCCACCCCGACCTCCTCTGGTGGCCGCCGTCCTCCGTCGCCATCAGCCACGTCTGACCTCGATGGTCCCCGTGAGCCTCACCCTCAGCCCGCGCCGCCCGGCCCCCGCGGACCGCGCCGCGTTGGTCGAGGCCGTCGAGGGGCTCACGGCCGAGCACGCCGCCGTCGCCCATGTCTACGTCGGCGCACCCGCCGACGGGCCGGTGCGGGTGGTGCTCTTCCTCAACCTCAGTGCCCCGGCTGGGCAGCAGCCGCCTTCACGCGCCGCGCACGACGCCGCGCGCGACGCCGCCCACGCCGCCCTCGAGCTGCTCCGCGCGAGATGCGGGGTCGAGTTCGACGTGCTCGGTATCCGGCTGGCCGGGTAGCGACTTCGCGCGCATCCGCGCATCACGTGCGCGGCGCGGCATCCCGGGCAGGTATGCCGCGCCGCTCGGCGCGTGCCGGCAGTCGAGGGAGCCAGCTCCGGGAGCCGCCTCAGAAGGCCGACTCCGGCACCTCCATGAGCGACAGGTCAGTCGCCTCGGCCATGGCCCGCTCGGCTTGCAGCCGGGGGAGCACCTGGTGGGTGAAGAACTTGGCGGCGGCAATCTTGCCGGTGTAGAAGTCGGCGTCCTTGCCGGTGGCGCCGGCGTCGAGGGCGGCCTTGGCCACCTCGGCCTGACGCAGGAGCAGCCAGCCGACGATGAGGTCGCCGGCGCCGAGGAGCAGCCGGCTGGTGTTCTGCCCGACCTTGTAGAGGTTGGTGAGGTCACCGCCACGACGCGGGTCGGACTGGAAGGCGGCGCCAGCCATGTAGCCGACGATCCCCTGTACCGCCTCCATCGCCTTGCCGAGCGCCTCGCGCTCGGGGTCGAGGTAGCCGCCCTGGGCGCCGAGGTCCTTGGCGAACTTCGCGATCTGCATGGACAACGTCGTCATCGACTGGCCGTGGTCCTTGACGATCTTGCGGAAGAAGAAGTCCAGCCCCTGGATCGCCGTCGTGCCCTCGTAGAGGGTGTCGATCTTGGCGTCGCGGACGTATTGCTCGAGCGGGTATTCCTGGAGGAAGCCCGAGCCGCCAAAGGTTTGCAGCGACTCGGTGCCGAGCAGCACCCACGCTCGCTCCGAGCCCAGGCCCTTGACGATGGGCAGCAGCAGGTCGCTCATCCGCGCGGCCAGGTCACCGGCCGAGCCCTTCTCCGGCTTCGTCGAGGAATCCTCGCCGGTCTCGAGAGCCACGGTGTCCTGGAAGGTGGCGGTGAAGATGACGAGCGCACGCAAGCCCTCGGCATAGGCCTTCTGGAGCAAGAGCGAGCGGCGGACGTCGGGGTGGTGGGTGATGGTGACCCGCGGGGCGTCCTTGGCCGGGGTGGTGAGGTCGGCGCCCTGCACCCGGTTCTTCGCATAGTCGAGGGCGTTGAGGTAACCCGTGGAGAGTGTCGCGATCGCCTTGGTGCCGACGAACATCCGGGCGCCCTCGATGATGTGGAACATCTGGGCGATGCCGTCGTGGACGTCGCCGAGCAGGGTGCCGACGGCCGGATGCGTGTCCCCGAAGGTGAGCTCGCAGGTGGTCGAGACCTTGAGGCCCATCTTCTTCTCGACGTTGGTCGCATAGACCCCGTTGCGCTCGCCGATCGCCCCGGTCTCCAGGTCGACGTGGAACTTGGGGACGATGAACAGCGACAGCCCCTTGGTGCCGACACCGGCGCCCTCGGGGCGGGCGAGGACGAAGTGGACGATGTTGTCGCACATGTCCGACTCGCCCGAGGTGATGAACCGCTTGACGCCCGTGATGTGCCACGTGCCGTCGGGCTGCTGGACGGCCTTGGTCCGTCCGGCGCCCACGTCGGAACCGGCGTCGGGCTCGGTGAGGACCATCGTCGTGTGCCAGGCACCCTTGACGATCCACTCGGCGAGCTTCTTCTGCTCGGGCGTGCCCAGATACCAGAGCAGCCGCGCGAAGGAGAAGGTCGCGCCGTACATGTGGATCGCGGGGTTAGCGCCGCAGACCATCTCGGCGACCGCCCAGCGCAGCGAGGGCGGGACGGCCATCCCGCCGAGTTCCACCGGAGTGTCGAGCCGGCCCCATTCGCCGTCGAGGTAGGCGCGGTAGGACCGCTTGAACGACTCGGGGACGACGACCGAGGTGGTCGCCGGGTCGTATGCCGGTGGGTTGCGGTCGGAATCGATCAGGCTCGCCGCGAGTTCGTTCTCGGCCAGCCGCGCCACCTCGCCGAGGATGTCCTTGGCGGCCTCGACGTCGAGCTCGGCGTATTGCCCCGTGCCGAGGACGTCCTGGCGGCCGAAAACCTCGAAGAGGTTGAACTCCAGGTCGCGGACGTTTGCCTTGTAGTGGCCCATTGCGTGCTTCCTTCGGTGGGGACGGCGGAGCGCCGCTGGTGGTCCAGTGGGTCGACGCCATCATGCCTACTCGCCGGTAACTTCGGCAAGTGGAGGCCCGTGTGCGGCTGCCCACAGCCTCCGGGCCGCCGCGCGGGGTTGCCCCGGGTTGTCCACAGGCGGACGCCTGCCGGGGGGCGAGGTCGCTTCCGGGTGATTAGCCTGAGCGCAGTCCGCCGGACCCGGTCATCTCGGGTCCGGCCTGCGCAGAGTCGGTGTCCACAGGGGGAGACCATGAACGACGAATACGCGGTGGACATCCGGGCCGTCGCGGCCACGGGTGGTCGGTTCGAGGAGTTGTGCGGGCCGTGTTCGACGGCCGGTCGCGCACTGCTCGCCCTCTCGCTGCCCCCGACCGCGCCGATCACGCTCGCGGCTGAACTGGCGGCATACGGGGTGGTGTGGGGCGACGCGGTGAGCGCACTCGCGCACGGCTTCGAGGCGATGGGGTCCGGCGTGCGCGACGCGGCGAGCACCTACGACGAGGTCGAGGAGCGCGCCGGTCGGCGCTTCCAGGACGCCGGCAACCGGTGGGGGCTCTGATGCACTCCCCGGACGTGCCCGGCGGCGGATCCCTTCCCTATGTGGGCGACGATCCCGACGCGCTCGCGCGGGTGGAGGCCGGACTCGAGGACCAGCGCGAGGCCCTCGCCGCCGTCGCGTCCCGTTCGGCGGCCACCGTGCCGACCCTTCGGGGGGCCTGGCGTGCCGGCGTCGCCGGCGATCAGGCCTATTCCGTGGCGGGCCGGGTGACGGGCTTCGTCGAGTCGGTGCCCCCGGCGCTGTCCTCGGGCTCCCGGGCGATCGAGGACTACCGACTCCAGGTCCTCGTCGGCCGTGGTCGGACCGATCAGCTCAACCAGGCCCACGACGCACTCCGATCGGCCGAGAACCAGGTGGGCGCCTTCGGCGAGAGGGTCCTGCCGGGCAACGAGGCGGGCTACGACCGAGCCGTCACCGACCTCCGGCTGGCCCAGCGGCGATTCGGGTTCGGCGGGGTGGCCGACGTGCTGGCCGAGTATGCCGCGGTGGTTCGTCGGGTGACCGCGGCTCGTGATGTCGCGGCCGCCGAGCTCACGCGGCTCACCAACGAGCAGGTCCTGCCGTGCTCGGTTCGCCCCGGGATGTCGCTCTATGCGGCATACCTCGCGGGGACGACGAGCCGTGACGCCCTCCTGCGGCGTGCCGGTTTCACCTCGATACCCACCGACCCGGCCGAGGTCGCGCGCTTCTGGGACTCGCTCGCGCCGACCGAGCGGACCCAGCTGCTGCTCGCCGACCCCGCGTTGTGGGGCAACACCAACGGGGTCCCCTGCGCCGACCGCGACTGGGCCAATCGGATCACCCTGGCCGCCAAGTTGGCGGACCTCCGGGCGCTCTTCGCCCGACACGGCTGGCCGGCCCCCACGTCGGTGTCCGCGCTGGACCGACTCACGCCCGACCAGCTCTACGAACTCGGGTGGGGTCCCAAGCCCGGAGATCTGGTCAACCTCGACGAGGCCGGGCAGGAGCAGATGGCCCAATATCGCGCTGCCTTGGCCACCGCGGCCACGCTCGAGCTGCCCATGCGCACCGTGCAGACCTACCTCCTCGCCTTCGATCCCGCGGCCTATCACGGAGAGGGACGAGCCGCCATCGCCTTCGGCAATCCCGACCTCGCCGACAACATCGCGGTCTGCGTCCCGGGCTTGGAGTCGCGGGTGAGCAAGATCGACCAGGTGGGGTCGGATGCCTATGGCCTGTTCCTCGAGGGCGGGAGGGCCGACCCGACCCACACGACGGCGACGATCGCCTGGCAGGGTTACGACGCACCGGAGTTCCTCAACGTCATGCACCAGGACAAGGCCGACGCGGGGGCTCGCATTCTCGCGGAGGATGTCGCAGCCCTCGACCTCACCCACAAGGGTGACCCGCTCATGACGGTAGTCGCCCACTCCTACGGCAGCACGACGACGGGGCTGTCTCTGCAACGCTACGGGCTCGCCGACTCGCTCGACCAGGTCGTGCTGATCGGCAGTCCGGGAGTGGGCGGGACGGCGACGTCGGTGGCGGATCTGCACCTTCGTCCCGATCAGTTGTTCGTCGGGTCGGCCAGTCGGGACCTGGTGACGACGACCTACGGCCAATTGGGCGAGGATCCGGCGATGGACACGTTCGGCGGCGTGCGCTTCCAGGCCGAGAACGTCAACCGGGTCTCGTCGAATGCGAACCCACTCAACACCGCAGACCATTCGGTCTACTACGACCGCGAGCCCCTCAGCGAGTCGATGTACGCCATGTCGAGCATCGTCACCGGAAACGCCAGGCTGCTCGCCGACCGTTCCCTCCTCGCTGTCGGCCGTCATCGCTTCCTGGGCGGCGACATCGAAGCGGGATACGACTACACGGAGGATCCCGAATGGAACCGCGCCCCGACGACCATCCCGCGCTGACGCAGATGCAGCCGAAGACCCCGGCGGGCCGCATGCGTGCTGGCGCCGGTCCCGCCGTGGCCGACTCACGAAGACGGCCGGGCCTGCGGGCCACGGCCGTGCCGGGTCTCGCAACGGGTCTCGCCGCGGGCCTTGTCGCCGGCCTAGCGGCCTGCACGCCGCCGGGACCAGCCACGACCCCGTCCACGTCAGGAGTCTCGGTGACACTCGATCCCAACCGGCCACCCGAGCCGATGACCGGCCTCCCCGCCGATCCGCAGGCGATGACCTCGGAGATCCGCCGCCGGCTGCTCGCCGAGTGGGGCCCCTTGCTGCGCGAGAGTGGGCTGCGCCTCACCGACGCGACCTTCTGGCTGTGGCTCGACACCACGAGGGGCGACGGTTGGCGCTCGCGGATGACCGTGGGATTCGGAGCCCTCCCGCAGAGCCAGTGGGCCGCCGTCGAGGGCGCGATGGCGCGCGCCGCCGCCGCCAACGGATGGGGGCAAGCCGGGGTCTCGCACGGACTCAGCCAGCGCAAGGGTCCGTTCTTCCTCACTGGCGGTTGCTCGGTGTCGATCGGGTGCAGCTACGACATCAACGCGCCCAAGGTCGAGGCCCTGCTGGCTCCGCTCTCCGTGGCCGAGGCGCGTCGACTGCCCGAGCTCGATCCCTATCGCGCCGCGCCGTCGCCGACGAGTTGACCCGAGCGGTATGCCGCGTGCTCACGGCGAGCACGCGGCATACCGGTGTCGGGTCGTCAGCCCTTGACGCAGAGGACCGTCCGGAGCCGAGCGACCACCTCGACGAGGTCGGCCTGTGCGCCGATGACCGCGTCGAGATCCTTGTAGGCGGCGGGGATCTCGTCGACCACGCCGGCGTCCTTGCGGCACTCGACACCCGCCGTCTGGGCGGCGAGATCGGCCTCGGTGAAGCGCTTGCGCGCCTGGTTGCGCGACATCCGCCGGCCGGCGCCGTGCGACGCCGAGCAGTAGGACGCCTCGTTGCCCAGCCCGCGCACGACGTAGGAGCCGGTGCCCATCGAGCCGGGGATGAGCCCGAGGTCGCCGGAGCCTGCGCGGATGGCTCCCTTGCGGGTGACGAGCACGTCGAGGCCGTCGTGCCGCTCCTGCGCCACGTAGTTGTGGTGGCACTGGACCGTCTCGCCCCACCCGACCGGGCGGCCAGCACCGGCGAAGTGCTCGCCGACGACGCGTTGGACGAGAGCGAGCATGACGGCTCGGTTGCGCAGCGCATAGTCCTGCGCCCACTCGAGGTCACGACGGTAGGCCGCCATCTCCGGCGTGCCGTCGAGGAAGACCGCGAGGTCACGGTCGGGCAGATCCGCGTTGTGCGGCAATGACTTCGCCGTCTCCATGTGGGCCTGTGCGAGCAGGTTGCCGATGCCACGCGAGCCCGAGTGGAGCATGACCCACACGCCGTCCTCGTCGTCGACGCACAACTCGATGAAGTGGTTGCCGCCGCCGAGCGTGCCCAGCTGCTGCCGGGCCTTGCGCTCCTGGTCCTGCACCCGCGTGTCGAGCGACCCGAAGCCGGTCCAGAAGCCGTCCCAACCACCGAGCGGCACGTCCGGCATACGGATGGGGTCGACCGGGTGTTGGTGACCCGCGAAGCCCACCGGCACGGCGCGCTCGATGGCGACCCGCAGCGTGTGCAGGTCGTCGGGCAGGTCGATCGAGCGCAGGTCGGTGCGGACGGCCGCCATGCCGCAGCCGATGTCGACGCCGACCGCGGCCGGTGCGATGGCTGCGTGCATGGCGATGACCGAGCCGACCGTCGCACCCTTGCCCAGGTGCACGTCGGGCATGACGCGCACGCCGACGACCCACGGCAGCGCTGCGATGTTGCGCAGCTGCTGTGCGGCAGCCGGCTCGATCTCCTGCTCGTGGGCCCACATCTTCACCTCTGCCCGGGTGCCGGGCAGGGTCGTCGGGAATGCGTTCACCCCGGGAGCGTATGCCGTCGGGTCGCCTTGTCGCGCGGCCATTTTCGTGCGGCCGAGCCGCCGTGACTGTGGGTGGGGCGGGGCCGCCGGCCGGGGCGGCATACGACGTGGTGGCGGGGAGGTGGGCGCTCGGGGGACGGCCCTGTGCCGGGGGGCTGCGCAGCGCTAGCCTTCGGGAATGCTCATCGACCACCTGCCCGACCTCGATGCCTCCCGGCCGCAGACCTTCTCCATCGGGCGGCTGTCGGACAAGTCGTGGCCGGGGCCGCTGTCGGCGCGCGACAACAAGGTGCGCCTGGGCGACGTGATGGATGTGCTCGACGACTACTACGTGAGCGTCGACCCGCGGGCCAAGACCCGCTGCATCGACGGTCGCCACGACCCGGAGCTCGACGAGGGGATGCTCGGCCCACAGGTGCCGGGTGGGGCGCCCGGGTCGGCCCTGGCCTATCGGCTCGGCGTGGACCAGGACGACCTCACGCGCGGCACCTTCACCGGCGACGCCGAGCTGATGATCGAGTCCTATCTGCGGCTCGGGTTGTCGCCCGGCGGCCACCGAGACGATGCCGAGAGCTCCGACGGCGTCGGCTGCGGCGCCATCGACGGTCTGCAGTCGGTGCTCGACTGCATGACCAATCCGCGGCTGGTGGAGGACCACAAGAGGCTGGTGAAGACCATCCTCGACGCGGACTTCAACCGCGACCACTACCTGCGGGTGATGGGCGCGGGCCTGGTGCTGCAGAGCCGATCGCTCGGCTACTTCCACGGTCGGGGCGAGATCCTCGACCTGCTCGAACGCAAGGCCCCGGGCAGCGTCTCGATGCTGCGCGGGAGCCACCACGAGGCCTACGTGGTCGTCAACATGGTCGAGGGAACGACCTTGTCCTCCAACCGATTCGCCGCAGATCACGGCGGTGCACAGGCCTTCGGTTACGACTTGTGGCGCTCCCGGCAGCTCGTGCAGGCGCTCTTCCCGTTGCCCTCGCATCACATCGACCGCCAGCGCTTCATCCATGCCCGGGTGATGCTCACGATCGCCACGCTCATGGCGCTCACCGACGGTTCGCTCCAGGTGCTCGTCCGGCTGCCCGCCGAGGGCTGAGGCGGTCGGCCCTGCGGGGAGTGAGTACCTGTGCGGATGCCGAGGCGGCCGAGGCGGCATACGGTGAGCAGCACGGTGCGCACGCGCGGACGTCGCCCCCGATCATCGGATTGCCAGGGGAGCACGATGGGAGACAACACCTTCGTCATCGACACACGGGCGACTGCGGCCGCCGGCGCGGCGATCCGCGACTGCCGGAGGCCTGTCGACGGCATCGAGCGGGCCCTGGGATCGCTCGACCTCCCTCCGGCCACGGCAAGCGTTTCGACCGAGCTGGCGGCCTACCTGCGGGTGTGGGGTGACGCGGTCAACGCACTCGGCAACGGGCTGAACTACCTCGGTGCCAACGTCCAGGTGGCGGCCCGCACGGTGGAGGACTCGGAGGTCTCCTCCGCCAGCAGCTTCGATCGACGTCGGCTGCGGGAGGGGATCTGACGGTGGCGAAGAAGCGAGGGGGTCCGGCGGCGGGGGATGGCGCAGGCGCGGGCGGGCCCGGTCACTATCCCTACGTCGGCGATGTCCCCGAGGCTGTGCGGACGGTCGCGGCGAGCCTCGCCGAGCAGGCGGCGGCCATGCAGGGGGTCGACCAGTCCCTCGGCGCGCTCGTGCCCCGCGTGCGGGCCTCCTGGCGGGAGGGTGTGGCGGGTGACACGGCATACGCCGCGGTGAGCAAGGTCCTCGAGTTCACCCCGACGGTCGCCCCGTCCCTCTCGGTCGTCTCCTCGGTGCTTGCCGAGCTGGCCGGCGATCTCACCGCTGCGAGACTGCGGATCGACGAACTGTGCGCGGCCTACGGCACGCTCGAACCCGCCGAGCGCCGGGTCGTTGCCTTCGGCGACTGGATCCCGCCGGCGCGCGAGAGCGCCTACGACCGGGCGCTGTCGGAGATGGAGGTGGTCGCCGCCCTCGTCGGGTTCCGCACGGTCGCCGACATCGACGCCGAATACGCCCGGGTCGTGCGGACCGTGACGAGCCAGGCCGAGGCGGCCGGCGACCGGATCGCGGCGCAGACGTCGGCGCATGCGCTCCCCGGCGGGCGCGCCGGCTCGTCGGCCTTCGCGGCGGGTATGCCGGGTGGCACCGACCTCACCGCGACCGTCGACTCGCTTGTGGCCCGTGGACTGCTTCCCCCCGAATGTCGGGACATGGACTCGGCGACCCTGCTCGACTGGCTCAAGAACCACCCCGATGTCGCACGTGCGCTCGTAGAGAACAGGCCCGGTCCCGGCGGCTCCCCAGCCGAGGACTTCCTCTACTCGCTCACCCAGCCGGCCCTCTACCCGGCCGGTGCCGACATCTCGGGGATCGACCGCGACCGGGTTCGGACCTTCTTCGAGACGATGAGCCCCGAGGACCAGAAGCTGCTGGGAGCGCTCTTCCCGGGTGTGGTGGGCGATCTCAGCGGGGCACCCTTCGACGCGCGCGACAGCGGCAACTACGTGCGCATCGTCGTGGCGAAGGAGGACGAGGCCGCGCACATCGCCGCGCTCAGAGACCAGCTCACCCAGCTGAGCTCGATCAACGACCCGCGGGTGGGCAGCACCGAGGCCGCCCAGGACGCCATTCGCGAGCAGCTGGCGCTGGCCGAGGGTCGGCTGGGTCTCTACCAGGGGGTGCTGGACCACCCCGAGCGCCAGATCGTCCTGTTCGACGCCGCCAAGGGGGCCTTCGCCGAGGTGAGTGGAGTGATCGGCCCGAGCACGAAGAACATCGGGGTCATCGTGCCCGGCACCGGCACCAACATGGCGGGCATCCAAGGCAACGTCACGGCATACAGTGCCTTCGTCGAGCACGCCCCGCCGGGGGAACTCGCGATGATCACGTGGATGGGGGGTGGTCTCCCGCAGTCGATCTTCCCCGACGCCTTCCTCGACTCCTCTTCCCGCGACCTGGGGCCGCTGCTCGCGGAGTTCTCCCGTGATGTGCGTCAGGAGGGCGCCTACGCGGGCGCGGCGACTCCTCCCCAGCTCACGGTGGCCGGGCATTCCTATGGCGGGGCCGTCGTGGGGATCGCCGAGACCTACGGTGTCGACGCCGACCGGATCCTGCATATCGAATCGCCCGGCCTGGGCAACGACGTGAACAGCACGGCCGACTACCACCCCCTCAACCCCGATGTACGCCGCTATGCGATGACCGCCCCGGGCGACCCGATCGCCCTGGCGCAGGGGAAGGACGCCTGGGGGTTCGGGCACGGGCCCGCACCGGACACGGCGACGGGATTCACCCGGCTCGCGACGGGTTCGTACGAGGACGGCACTGTGGTCGCGGGCGTCGACGCCCATGGTGGGGTCTTCACCCCCCGGTCGGACTCGTGGGAGAACATGTACCAGGTCTTCACCGGCGGGACCGTGCTCGTTTGCCCTCCCGACGTGCAGGTCGGGACCCCCGACGGCTACTACGTCACCCAACCCTCCTCCGACCCCCCGACGCCCGAGGACATCCCGTGACCGAGCCCGACCGCCTGTGGAAGCCGACCCGGCCGGCACGTCCCGCCGTCCGCGCCACCCTCGCGGCAGGACTGTGCGCCGTCGTGGGCGCGACGGTCGCCTGCACCCCGACGACGAAGGAGCCCACGATGAACCAGAGCGAGGCGGCGCTGATCGTGCGAGCGGAGGTCCGGGCGATGGCCGAATCGGTCGGAAGCGGCTTCTACGAATACCGGGAGAAACTCATTCCTTGCGACGCGCAGCTCAAGGGGACCTCGCTCACCTTCGACGTCAACCTGCGGCTGCGCGCCGACCCGGGCAAGGTGGCGGCAATCCGATCGGGGCTGCTGGCTGAGCGGGAGCGGGCCGGCTGGCGGTTGCGTAACGACACGACGAGCGACCAGGTCGGGTGGACCATCGCGGACAGCCGCGGCTTCCAC
>JAKPEG010000215.1 GCA_029552065.1 Actinomycetes bacterium | reverse complement strand
GCAGCCTTCGCAGGCGCAGCCTTCGCAGGCGCAGCCTTCGCAGGCGCAGCCTTGACCGCGGCTTTCGCAGGCGCGGCCTTCGCAGGTGCAGCCTTCGCAGGTGCGGCCTTCGCAGGCGCAGCCTTGACGGCCGCTTTCGCAGGTGCGATGGGTGCCGACGTGGGCACTGCCGACTTCCAGGCCCCCGACTTCGTTCCGGCCGACTGAGAGCGCGACGGTGTCGAGGCCCCGAGGGGAGCCATCTTCGCCGGGTCCGCCTTCGATCTCGCCGCCGGTTTCGTTGTCGCCGTCGCCCCCTTGGTCGCCGTCGATCCGGTTCCCAGCACCGCCCGCACCGCCCGGGCAACCTGTGAGGTCGCCGAGCGCGCCGCGGATGCGGCAGCCTTTCCCTTCGACGCGGACATCGTTCGCGGCCCCTCTCGGCGCTCATACTGCGGACCGAACGCGGCTGAGGATAGGCCACAGCCGCCCAAAATCGCGGGATTCGCGGCACACGCGCCCGGACGTTATCCGACGGTTATCTCGCTCGTTCCTCGCGAGGACGGCGACCGAAATGGTGGAACATTCCATATTCCCGGGTGACGGGAAACCACCGCTTCGGGTAATGGCCGTCAGATGCGGGCGGCCCGTGACGCACCGACAGGTGCGTCACGGGCCGCACGCGTCGATGCGTCACGGCATACGAACTCAGCCCTGGTGCCCGTCGCCCACCGAGGCGGTTTCCGGGGATCCGGCGAGCTCGGCGAGCTTGTCCTCGAAATAGGAGCGCAGTTGCGAGCGGTAGGTCCGCTCGAAGGTGCGCAACTCGTCGATCTTGCGCTCGATGAGCGACTTCTGCTGGTCGAGCTCCTCGAGCACGGAGGCCTTCTTCTGCTGGGCCTCGGCGACCATGCCAGTCGAGCGCTCACGGGCCTCGGTGAGCATCTGCTCCTTGAGCGTGGCGGCATCGGCGAGCATCTCGTCGTGCTGGCGCTGTGCCGTGCCGACGAGCTCGTCGTGGCGGCCCTGGGCGGTGCTGATGAGCTCGTCGTGGCGGCTCTGGCCGGTTCCGACGAGTTCGTCGAAACGCGCCTGGCCGGTCGACACTAGCTCCTGGTGGCGCGCCTCGGCTTCGCCGATGAGCTGGTTGCGCCGGGCCTCACCCTCGGCCACGTGCTCGTCGTGAACCCGCTGGGCAAGCTCGATGAGTCCGGCGGCGCTCGCTGCCCCGATTCCCCCGGCGACCGCGACCCCCGCCATGGGCACCGCGGCGTCGGCCGCGCTGGCCTGTTCGGCGGAGCGGCGCTCCGCCTCGGCGGCCCGCGCCTCGGCTGCAGCGGCCCGCTCCTCGGCCTCCCGCACGCGCGCGGCGGACGCCTCGGCCTGCGCCTCGACCTCGTGCGCCCTGGCCTGGACCTCTTCGGTCTTGGCCTGCAGGTCGGACAGCCGCGCCTCCGCCTCTGCCACCCGGGCCGAGGCCTCATCGGCGCGGCGTTGGGCATCTGCGGCGGCGGTCTCGGCATCCTGCACCCGTTGCGGAACGCCTTCGGCCTGGACCTGGGCGTCGGCGACCGACCGGCGCAGGCCCTCGAGCCGGCTGGTCAGCTCGTCGTGCTCGCTCTTGGCGGTGGCCAGCTCGCTGGTGGCTGCCGCGACCGCCTCGGTGAGCCGACCGTGCTCGGTCTGCGCGTCGCTGATCCGGGAGCGCAACTCGGCGAGCTTGGCCTGGGCCTGCTCGACCGCACCGTCCTGGACCTGCACGTCGGCCGGCCGGGCGTCGGCCGGGGCAAGGCCGCGACCGGCACGGCAGTCGTTGAGCTGCTGCTTGTAGTCGTCGCGCTGGGCGATGAGCGAGCGCATCTCCGCGACGATCTCGTCGAGGAAGTCGTCCACGTCGCGCTCGTCGTAGCCCTTGCGGAACTGCGTGGTCTGGAAGTGCTTGTTCAGCACCTGTTCGGGCGATAGCGCCATGGGTCACCTCGGCAGGCCGGTGGACGGACGGAAGGCCACGTTATCGAATCGAGTCCGAGACACCCAAGCCGGGAGCGTCAGCTCGGCACCAGCCCCATGAGGATCGAGGTGAGGACGAACAGGACGAAGAAGGCCAGATCGAGGCGAATCGACCCGATCGTCAGTGGCGGGATGACCCTGCGCACGGCGCGCAGCGGCGGATCGGTCACCGAGTAGACGGCCTCGGCCAGCACGAGGACCAGCCCCCGCGGCCGCCACTCGCGCGCAAGAACCCGGACCCAGTCGAAGACGAGCCGGCCGATGAGCAGAACGAAGAAGAGAAAGAGCAGGAGTGAGACCAACTGCCAGACCACGCGCATGGACCTATGGTCACCGATCCCGCTGTGTCTGCGGTATGCCGTGCACCGCCATGGGCGCGCAGGTCAACTCTGGTTGAACGGGCCGCGAGCGGTGCGGGCCGGCCCGGCCTCCTCGGCGGCCACCTCGACGTGCGCCGGGGACAGCAGGAAGACCTTGGCGGTCACCCGCTCGATGCTGCCGTGGAGGCCGAAGACGAGACCGGCGGCGAAGTCGACGAGCCGCTTGGCGTCGGAGTCGTCCATCTCGCTGAGGTTCATGATGACCGGCGTGCCGTCACGGAAGGACTCGCCGATCGCCTTGGCGTCGTTGTAGGTCCGCGGGTGGATCGTCGTGATCCGGTTGAGCGCGCCGACCTCGGTCTCGCGCACGACCCGGGCGACCGGCGTGGGCCGGGTCGGCAACTGGGTGACCGGCGCGGGACGCTCGGCGACCCGCTCGTCGGGCTCGTAGCCGTCCTCGTAGCGGTCGTAGGAGTCGTCCTCCTCGGCCAGGCCGAGGTAGACCATCGTCTTGCGCAGAGCCCCAGCCATGGCCCAAACCCCTTGTCGGTGTCGATGTCGCGTGCGATCCGGGTCCGAGCCGCCCCGATCCTCGGGGGACACGGCATACCGGTCGGATCGACGTTAGCGAAGGGGTGGGCGCGATCCGAGGATTGCCGTCCCGACACGCAGGTGTGTCGCCCCGTGACGCACCGCGGCTTCGAGATCGCCGCTCATCCCGGCGGAGATCCAGACCGCGTCGGGGAAGCGGGCCCGCACGGCCGCCGCGGTCCGGGCCAGCCGCGCGAAGGCCGGGTCGGGGTCCTCGTGCAGGGGTGCAACGGCCATCACCCCGGCCAGGCGCAGGTGTGCGCAGGCGGCCACCGCCTCGGCGAGATCGAGCGCGTGCGTGGAGGCGACCCCGCCGCGGTGCGACTCCGGCCGACCGGGCTCGGCGGGCAGCTGCGCACCGTCGGGCGCCGACCGGGTCGGGTCCGGCCGGTCGAGGTCGACCTGGACGAGCACGTCAAGGGCGCGACCGGCCCGTTCGGCGCCACGCTCGAGGGCGGCGACGAGCTTCGGTCGGTCGACGGTGTGGACGACGTCGGCATAGCGAGCGACCGAAGCGGCCTTGTTGGACTGCACCTGACCGATGAAGTGCAGCCGCAGGCCCGAGGTGTCGGCGCGGACCTCCGCGAACTTGGGCCCGGCCTCCTGGTCGCGGCTCTCCCCCATGTCGTGCACGCCCAGGCCGGACAGCAGACGCACGTCGGAGGCCGGGAAGAACTTCGTCACGACGATGAGGGTGACCTCGGCGGGGTCTCGCCCGACGTCGCCGCAGGCGGCGGCGATCCGCGCTCGCACGGCCGCGAGGTTGGCCCCGAGCTCGGCCTGACGTCGCACCGTCACCGGTCCCACCCGGCATACCGCACGACGATGCCCGCGAAACGCCCGCAGTCCTGGGCGCGTCGGTAGGAGTAGAGGGACGCGTCCTCGCGGGTGCAGCCCGGCAGCCACGCGACCTGAGCCCCACCGGCGCGCAACTGGGCGACGACGCCCGAGGCCACGTCGAGCGCGGCCGTGCCGGTCCACGAGACGGTGGCGGACACCGGGGCCACGGCTGCGACCTGCGCGCGCAGTTCCTCGGGCACCTCGTAGCAGCGCCCGCAGACCGCGGGGCCGACGACCGCCTCGACCTCGCGGGCACCGAGCTCGCGCATGGCCGAGAGGGTCGCGGGCACGACACCTGCCGCGAGCCCGGGACGACCCGCGTGCACAGCCCCGAGCACCCCCGCCCCCCGGTCGGCGAGCAGGACCGGGACGCAGTCGGCGACGAGCACGGCCAGCGCGAGGTCCGGCACCGCCGTCACGAGGGCGTCGCCCGGCGGCACCTGCGGACCGGGCCACGGCCCGTCGACGACGTGGACGACGGCCCCGTGACACTGGTTCATGAAGACCAGTCGCTCGGGCGCGAGGCCCAGCCCGGCGGCCACGGCGGCGCGCCTGGTCGCCACCTCCTGCGGGTCGTCGCCGACGTGCGTGGCCAGGTTGCCCGCGCCGACATCGGTGAAGGCCCGGGTGAGGCCCGGTTCGTCGGCGCGCCAGCGGAACACACCCTCAACCTACGTCAGGCCCCCCTGCCCTCCCGGCTGCGGCTCGCCCGCCTCCGTATGCCGCACAGCCCCGCACGCGGTATGCCGCGGCCTACCGCGTGCGCGGGACCTGGGCCGCGGCGCGGACCTGCCGGACACGCCGACGGGCCGGCTCGCATTGGGCGAGCCGGCCCGTCGGGCGCGTGGGGCTACTTGAGGAAGTCGGGGACGTCGAGTTCCTCGCCGTCGTCGAAGGTGACCGCGCGCGGGGGGACCTGCACCGGGGCCGGGGTGACCACCGGGGCGGCCGGCGCGCCGTTGCTCGCCCCGGCGGGGGCAACCGGTGCTGCCGGCGCGGTCGGGACGGCGGGAGCCTGGGTCGGGGCGGCGGGCCGGGAGGCCCCACCGGACTGCACCGAGCCCAGGGCTCGGGCATCCGGCCGCGGCGTCGGGCCGCCGCCGTCGAAGCCCGCGGCGATGACGGTCACCCGCACCTCGTCGCCGAGGGCGTCGTCGATGACGGTGCCGAAGATGATATTGGCCTCGGGGTGAGCCGCCTCCTGGACGAGCCGGGCCGCCTCGTTGATCTCGAAGAGCCCGAGGTCACTGCCGCCGGAGATGGACAGCAGCACGCCGTGGGCGCCGTCGATGCTCGCCTCGAGCAACGGGCTGGAGATCGCCAGCTCGGCGGCCTGGACCGCGCGGTCCTCGCCGCGGGCCGAGCCGATGCCCATGAGGGCCGAGCCCGCGCCCTGCATGACCGACTTCACGTCGGCGAAGTCGAGGTTGATCAGGCCCGGCGTGGTGATGAGGTCGGTGATTCCCTGGACACCGGACAGCAGCACCTGGTCGGCGCTGCGGAAGGCGTCCATCATCGAGACATTGCGGTCGCTGATCGACAGCAGCCGGTCGTTGGGGATGACGATGAGGGTGTCGACCTCTTCACGCAGGCTGCCGATCCCGTTCTCGGCCTGGTTGGCCCGACGCCGGCCCTCGAAGGTGAACGGTCGGGTCACCACGCCGATGGTGAGAGCGCCCAGGCCCTTGGCGATCCGGGCGACGACCGGGGCGCCGCCGGTGCCGGTGCCGCCGCCCTCGCCCGCGGTGACGAAGACCATGTCGGCCCCCTTGAGGACCTCTTCGATCTCCTCGTGGTGGTCCTCGGCGGCCTTGCGGCCCACCTCGGGGTCGGCACCCGCGCCGAGGCCTCGGGTGAGGTCGCGCCCGACGTCGAGCTTGACGTCGGCGTCGCTCATGAGCAGCGCCTGGGCGTCGGTGTTGATGGCGATGAACTCGACGCCCTTGAGGCCGACATCGATCATCCGGTTGATGGCGTTGACGCCGCCACCGCCGATGCCGACGACCTTGATGACGGCGAGGTAGTTCTGCGGAGTCGCTCCCACTGGAGTGGCCTTTCCTCGGTCCTGGGTGTGCCGCGCCGCCGGGGCCGGCGGCCGATCCGGCATCGGCACCCCGGCCCGCCGGCCGAGACCTCGATCGGCCCCTGCCCGACACGCCGGAGAACCGTTGCCGAACCATGAAGGTGAAGTAGAGCTAGAGTGTGGTCTCGCCTCCACCGACGCCCCGACGGTATGCAGCACTGCGACCGTTTCCAACGACCGACGCGGCGTGTCCCTCGACCTTCACCGGAGATTCCGGCCCGAACCGGTATGCCGTGTGGCCAGAGGGGTTTGTGAGGCTGATGTGGCGTTTGGGACCAAGCCGGCGTGGTCCGTCGCCACCTCCCCACACGGCACAATGTGACCTCGATCTGACACGGATCACGCCCAGCGTCGTTCACCACCGGAGGCACATCCGTACGGGACCACCGTGGACTCCGCCACCCCGGTCTACGTCGTCGATGGACCCTGATCACAGGAACACCGCCCACGCTCGCCTGAGGGTCCCGGAGCGCGCGTGTCGGCCCTCGGCGATACGGTGACCCCGGACGGCTCGGGCGTCGGCGCCAGCGCCATCCGGACCGCCCGTGCCGATCCTCAGGGGGAAGCGATGCACCCGACCCACCGACGCGCACGGAGCATGCGCGGCCTTGCCGTGGTCGTCCTGGCCTTCGCGAGCCTGGTCGCCTTCGGGCCGGCGCCGTCGGCCTCGGCCACGGTGACCGCCGCCGACCAGGCCCTCGTCAAGGCCTCGTTCCAGGACTTCCTCGGCCGGCAGCCCTCGGCGTCCGACGTCACGTTCTTCGTCGGACACCTCGACGCAGGCGATCTCAGCCGCACGGCATACCTGCGGGGACTGGCCACGACCGACGAATGGCTGGGCGCGATCGTCACGAAGATGTACCAGGACACCCTCGGCCGCAGCCCGGACGCGGCCGGCCTGGCCACCTGGATCGGCTGGCTGCGCACCGGACAGGTCACCGTCGTGCAGGCGGCGGCCGGCTTCTACTCCGGCGACGAGTTCTACCTCGGTCTCGGCGGCGGCACCCTGCCCACCTGGGTCACCCAGCTCTACCGCAAACTGCTCCACCGCGAACCCGACGCCGCCGGCCTCTCCTTCTGGGCCGACTGGGCGAGCCGACCCGGCTACGGTCGCCCCTGGGTCGCCCTGCAGCTCTACCAATCGCTCGAGTCGCGGATGACCCGCGTCCGCGGGCTCTACCAGACCCTCCTCGCTCGCGACCCCGACCCCACCGGTTGGCCTTATTGGGCCGGGGTCGTGCTCACCGCCGGCGACATCGAACTCGCGGTCAACCTCGCCGCCAGCGACGAGTACTACGCCCGGGCGGCCAACCGCTACCCGCCGACGACGCCTCCGGCCTTCTCCTCGGTGAGCACCGGATTCACGCACGCGTGCGGCGTCACCTCGGCCGGAGCCGCGATGTGCTGGGGCAAGAACACCACCGGGGAACTCGGCAACGGCACGGTGCGGGGCTACGCCACTCCGGTCGCGGTGGTCGGCCTCGGCTCGGGCGTCCAGCAGGTCACCGCGGGCGACAAGCACACGTGCGCACTCACGAGCGCCGGCGGCGTCTCGTGCTGGGGCTACAACAAGGTCGGCCAGCTCGGCAACGGCACGACGACGACCTCGATCACGCCGGTGCCGGTCAGCGGACTCGGCAGCGGCGTCCGCTCGGTCTCGGCCGGCTGGGACCACACCTGCATCGTCACGACCGCCGGCGCCGTGAAGTGCTGGGGCTTCAACGCCTACGGCGAGCTCGGCAACGGCACGACGACCGACGCGCTCACCCCGGTCGACGTCGTCGGGCTCGGGTCGGGCGTGCTCGCCGTCTCGGTCGGGACCTACCACTCGTGCGCGATCACCGCCGCCGGTGGGGTCAAGTGCTGGGGCAGCAACCTCCAGGGCGAGCTGGGCAACGGAACCCTCGTCAACTCCGCCACCCCCGTCGACGTCACGGGACTCACGAGTGCTGCCGCATCGGTGAGTGCCGGCGGCAATGCCCACACGTGCGCGGTCACGACCTCGGGGGCGGCGAAATGCTGGGGCCGCAACAGCTCCGGCGAGCTCGGCAACGGCACCGGCGTGCGCTCGAGCACCCCCGTCGACGTCACCGGGCTCGGTGGCGGGATCCGCTCGGTCGTCACCAGCCTGGCTCACTCATGTGCGGTGACGACCGGCGGAGCAATGGTCTGCTGGGGGCAGAACTACAGCGGCCAACTCGGCCTCGGCACGACCACGAACGCCCTCTCCCCCGTGGGCGTGTCCGGCCTGGGCAACGGCGTCGCGAGTTCCTCCCAGGGCGGGGGCTACTACACCTGCGCGGTGACCAGTGCCGGGGCCCGCTGCTGGGGCTCCAACTTCAACGGCCAGTTGGGCACCGGCACCACGGTCGACTCGGTCACGCCGGTCGCCCTCGTCGGGGCCCCCTGACCCCCTCGGTATGCCGTGCGCCTGGGCGCGCCTGGGCGCGCGCCGCCACGCAGGGTGCGTCTGCCGCCACGCAGGGTGCGCCTGGGTGCGCAGGGCGCACCGCGGCGGCGCGCGCCACCAGGGTCAGCGGGTGACTGGGGTCAGCGGGTGACCGGGGTGTCCGGTGCGCTCACGTCGATGACCGTGGTCGTGGGCGGGGACTTGGCCAGCAGGATCTGCAGGACCCGCAGCTTCTTGTCCTCCTGACCGGGCCCACCCCAGACGACCTGCACCCCGCCGAGGGTGAACGTGACCAGGCTCGCGCTCGTCACGGTGATGTCCTTGAGTCTGGCCCGCTCGGCCTCGGGCAGCACGCGTAGCACCGCGACCACCGCGAGGAGGCCTTCGCGGGCCGGGGCCGCCGAGCCCCGGTTGACCAGGACCACGCCGGCAGGCGCGGTGGTCACCGAGCGGAAGGACACCGCCTCGTCGTCGACGAGCTCGAGCGAGCCGTCGTCGGCCCGCACGGCGAGGATCGCCACCCGAGGGGTGACCGTGACGACGAGGGTGTGCGGCCACCCGCGGCTCACGCCGACCGATCGGACGAACGGCAGGGCCGCGACGCGGGTGCCGATCGACCCTGTGTCGACCCGGGCCAGCGGGATGTCCATCGGCGCGGCGGCAGCCGTGCGGACGGCGTCGCGGTCGGCACCCTCGACACCCTCGACGGTCACCTCCGAGACCGCCGTGAGCGGGCTGGCCAGCAGGACCCACCCGACCCCGGCGAGTATGGCCAGCACCGCTGCGACGGCGCCCCAGAGCAGCCATGGGCGCCGGCGCGCCGCGGCCGCCCGACGCTCGAACCGGACCCGCGAGGGCGGCCTGGCGGTCACGGCTCCCCCACCGGTCCGTGCGCGGGACGGTCGGCACCCGAGTCGGCACTCGAGTCGGCACCCGAGTCGGCACCGGAGGCGGCCGAATCGGCGAGCAGCCGCAGCACCTCGGGCCCGACCATCGTCACGTCGCCGGCCCCCACGGTGAGGACGAGGTCGCCCGGACGCACGAGGGCGGCGACCGTCGGGGCGACGGCCGACCACGAGGGGACGAAGAGCACCTCGCGGTCGGCCCGGGCCTCCCGCACGGCCTGCGCGACGAGCGCGCCGGAGACCCCCGGCACGGGGTCCTCGCGAGCGGCATACACGTCCATGACGACGACGACATCGGCGGCGGCGAGACCGGCACCGAGTTCGACCGCGAAATCCCGGGTGCGCGAATAGAGGTGCGGCTGGAAGACGACGACGAGTCGGCCCGAGCCGGCGACGAGCCCGGCGGCGGTGGTGACGACGGCGGCGACCTTGCCGGGGTTGTGTGCGTAGTCGTCGACGACCTCGACCCCAGCCGCGCCGCCCTTGGGCTCGAACCGCCGGCGGGTGCCGGTGAAGGCCGACAGCCCGGCCAGCACGTCGGTGGGGGCCAGCCCGAGCCCGTGGACGGCGGCCGCGAGCACCGCGGTCGCGTTGAGCACGTTGTGCACCCCCGGCACGTTGAGCGCCAGCCGGTATGCTGCCCGCCCCTGCTCGCCCCCCGGGCCGCTTGTCGTCACGACGGCGGTGGCCGTGAGGCCTTCGAGGACGACGTCGCTCACGACGACGTCGGCCTCGGGGCTGCGGCCGTAGCGGACCACTCGGATCCCTTGGGCCACAGCCCGATCCGCGAGTTCGGCAGCCCCTGGATCGTCCACGCACGCGACGAGCAGACCGCCCGGGCGCACCGTGTCGACGAACGCGGCATAGGCCTCGCGGACGGTGGCGAAGTCGCCGTAGAAGTCGAGATGGTCGGGCTGCACGCTCGTGACGATCGCCACGTGCGG
>JAKPEG010000161.1 GCA_029552065.1 Actinomycetes bacterium | reverse complement strand
CTCGTCGTCGGCGTCACCCGCCAGGTGCGGGCCCGGCTCGAGGGGCGGGTCGGTTCCGGCATCGGTCAACCCTGGCGCGACCTGCGCAAGCTCGCCCGCAAGGCCCCCCTCACCGCCGACGGGATCGTCCTGGGCAGCCTGGTCCCGGTCCTGCTCATGGCCGCCGGAGTGCTGCTGGTGGCGCTGCTTCCGCTCGTCACGACCGTCACGCTGCCCACCCTCCCCGACGACCTGTTCGTCGTCGTGTCCGTGCTGCTCGTCGGCTCGGTGCTCATCGCACTGCTCGGCCTCGACGCCGGGTCCGCCTTCGGCGGGATGGGCTCCAGTCGGCACATGATGGTCTCCGCGCTCGTCGAACCGACGGTCCTCGTGGCCGTCTACGCCCTGTCGCTCCCGGTCGGCGCCTCGACCCTCTCTCCGATCCTCGCCGCCCGGATGAGCAACCCCGCCTCGATCGTCACCCCGGTGAGCGCGCTCGCCCTGGTCGCACTGCTCGTCGCCGTCGTTGCCGAGACCGGTCGGCTGCCCGTCGACAACCCGAGCACCCACCTCGAGCTCACGATGATCCACGAGGCGATGGTCCTCGAATCCTCCGGGCGCGACCTCGGCTGGATCGAGCTCGCCTCGTGGCTGCGGCTCACCGCGCTGCTCGGCCTGGTCGCAAACCTCGCGGCACCGTGGGGCGTCGCCCTCGAGGTCACCCCCGTCGCCCTCGCCGTCGCGGTGGGCGCGATCGTCGGCAAGGTCGTCGTCCTCGGGGCGGTCGTCGCCACGGTCGAGGTCTTCCTCGCCAAGATCCGCCTCTTCCGGGTGCCAGAGCTCATGGCCGGCTCCTTCGTGCTGGCCTTCCTCGCCGTCACCGCCTCCTACCTCACCCTCACGCCATGATCGCCCTCCCCCCGGGCCTGAGCCCGACCCAGACCGAGGCCACGACGGTGGCCGTGCAGCTGCTCGCCACCGCGACGAGCGCGCTGCTCCTCACCGCAGTACTGCTGCTCTGGCGCCGCAGCATCACCGGTGCCGCCGGGGTGCTTGCCGCCCAGGGGGTCGCCGTCGCGCTGCTCTCGGTTGCCGCCGGCGAGGGCTCCGACACCGGCACGTATGCCGTCGCCGCACTCCTGCTGCTCGTCAAGGGCGTGCTCATCCCCGCACTCGTGCTGCGCACCGCGCGCTCGATGCCGACCGGGCCGGAGGCACCCTCCTCGATCAACCCGACGACCGGTGTCCTGCTCGCGGCCCTGCTCACCACCCTCGCCTTCCTCGTCGCCGGCCCGGTCGTCGCCGGCAGCGGACGGGCCACCGCGACGGCCATCCCGGTGGGGCTTGCCGTCGTGCTCATCGGCTTCCTCGACGTCGCCACCCGCCGCCATCTGCTCGCCCAGGTCGTCGGCTTCGTCATGGTCGACAACGGCATCGGTGCCACCGCGGTCCTCGCCTCGGGTGGCTTGCCGGTCGTCATCGAGCTCGGCGTGCTCTTCGACGCCCTGCTCGTCGTCCTCATCCTGCTCGTGCTCGCCGGCCGGATCCGCACCACGGTCGGCACCGTCGACCTCGCCCAGCTCGACGAGTTGAGGGACTGATGACCGCGACCATCTGGGCGACCCTCGCCCTCCCCGCGGTCCTCGGGCTGCTCTCCCTCGCCCTGCCCCGGAACCCGGCCGTGCGGCATACCCCGCTGCTCGCGGCCCTCGCGGTCCTCGGCTGCGGCCTCGCGATGCTCGCGCTGCACCCGAGCGGGCAGACGGCGGCCATGGGCCTGCTGCGGGTCGACGCGCTCACGGCATACCTCGTCGCCGTCGTCGGCGCGGTCGCCGTCGTCGCCACCGGCGGCGCGACGACGGCCGTGCCGCACGGGCGGTTCTCGGCGCTCATGTGCCTCTTCCTCGCCGCCATGAGCCTGGCCGTGCTCGCCGACAACCTCGGCGTGCTTTGGGTCGCGGTCGAGGCCACGACGATCACCACCGCCTTCCTCGTCGCCTACGGCGGCGGGCGCGCGGGCCTGGAGGCCGCGTGGAAGTACGTCGTGCTCGGCTCGGTCGGAGTCGCCATCGCCTTCCTCGGGATCGTCCTGCTGTATGCCGCGACCGGCACCTCCGCGACGCTCTCCTGGGTCGAGCTGAGCAACGGCCACGAGCTGGCCGACACCGCCCGGATCGGGTTGGCGCTCGCCGTGCTCGGCCTGGCCACCAAGGCCGGTCTTGCGCCGATGCACAGCTGGTTGCCCGACGCGCACAGCCAGGCGCCGGCCCAGGTTTCGGGGCTCATGTCGGGCGTGCTTCTGTCGGTCGCCTTCGCCGGGGTGCTGCGACTCAAGGCGATCGCCGACGCGGCCCTCGGGCCCGAGCTCATGCGCACCCTGCTCACGATCGCCGGACTGCTGTCCCTGCTCGTGGCCGCGACGCTCGTGCTCACCCAGCGGAATTTCAAACGGCTGCTTGCCTATTCGAGCATCGAGCACATGGGGATCATCGCCCTCGGCGCGGCCATCGGCGGACCCCTGGCCACCGCAGCGGTGCTGCTGCACATCCTCGGACACGGGCTGGCCAAGGCCGGGCTCTTCGTGACTGCCGGCCGCACCCTTGCCGCCACCGGCAGCCACGAGATCCACGACGTGCACTCGCTGCTCACGAGAGCGCCCAGCCTGGCCCGACCGTGGCTGGCCGGCACGGCCGCGCTGCTCGGCTTCCCGCCGTTCGGCCTCATCCTCACCGAAATCGCCATCGTCGTCGCCGGCTTCCAGCGGGGCATGGTGTGGGTGACCAGCGCGGCCCTCGTGCTCCTGCTGCTCGCCTTCGCCGGCATCGCCCGGCACGTGCTCGCGATGACCCTCACCCGGCACGACCCTCCCACCGTGCCGGCGATGGGGCCGGACCCGGCGACCCGGATGCAGCGTGCAGTCGTGCTCGCGGGTCTCGCCCTCGTCGCGCTCCTGCCCGCCCTCGCCTGGCCCCTCGCCGGGGCCCTCACTGCCGCCGCCGGCGTCCTCGGAGTCGCCCCATGACCACGCCCGCTCCCCCGCCGCGGCCCCTGGACCCCCCTCAGCCGGTCGCCCCCGACGACCTCGCCCCGACCGTGCTGCCGCTGCTCGCGGCAGGCGCCCGGCTCGCCCTCGTGGCCGCGCACGACGAGCCCGAGGGCATCCGGATCGTCCACACCTACCTCACCCCGGGAACCCTGCCACAGGAGGTCGAGACCACCGTCGCGCACGGGGCGGACGGCATACCGTCGCTCGCAGCGCACTCCTATCCGGCCGGGCGCTTCGAGCGCGAGGTGCGCGACCTGTTCGGCGTGACCCCGCTGCACCACCCGCTGCCGCGCCGGCTCGTGCGCCACGGGCACTGGCCGACCGGGCACTATCCGATGTGCCGCGACGCCGTCGCCGACCCGGTCTTCGTCCCGGACACCGGCTCCTTTCCCTTCCTCGAGGTGACCGGGGACGGGGTCTACGAGATCCCGGTCGGGCCGGTGCACGCCGGGCTCATCGAGCCCGGGCACTTCCGCTTCTCGGTGGTCGGGGAGACCATCCTGCGGATGAAGGCCCGACTCTGGTTCGTCCACCGGGGCGTGGAGAAGCTCTTCGAGGGCCGCGCGCCGCAGGACGGCGTGGAGCTCGCCGAGCGGATCAGCGGCGACACCGCCATCGGCCACACCCTCGCCTACGTCACCGCGGTCGAACAGGCCCTCGGCATGCCGTGCCCCACCCCCGACGCGTTCCTGCGCAGTGCACTCCTCGAGCTGGAGCGGCTGCACAATCACGTCGCCGACCTCGGCGCCATCGTCAACGACGTCGGCTACGGCATCGTCCACGCCCACACCCAGGCCCAGCGCGAGCGGCTCCTGCGGCACAACAAGGCGGTAACCGGGCACCGGCTGCTGCGCGGGGCGATCCGGCCTGGGGGCACCGTGCTGCGGCAGTTGCCCGATCTCGAGCTCGTCGCCGACGTCGCGGCCCAGGTCGAGGACATCGTCGAACTGGCTCTCGGCAACCACGTGGTCCTCGACCGGCTCACCGGCACCTCGCCCCTGCCCGCGGACGAGGCCCGGCGAATCGGAGTGCTCGGCTATGTCGCCAAGGCCAGTGGCCTGGCGATCGACGCGCGTCGCGACCATCCGCTCACCCCGGCGCATCCGGCCCTCGAACCCGTCGAGCCGGTGGTCGAGCAGACCGGGGACGTGCTCGCCCGATTCCTCGTCCGGGCCCGCGAGGTGCGTCAAACAGCGGATCTCGTCGCCGCATTGGTGACGGCCGCGCGGCATACGAGTGGCTCGGAGTTGCCCGCACCCGCGCGCCACCACGACGGGCGGGGACTGGGGATCGTCGAGGCGTGGCGCGGGACCCTCGTGCACCGAGTCGAGATCCGCGACGGGCTCGTGCGCCGCTGCAAGGTCGTCGACCCGTCCTTCTTCAACTGGCCGGCGCTGCCGGTCGCGCTGCGCGACACGATCGTCCCGGACTTCCCACTCACCAACAAGAGCTTCAACCAGTCCTACGCCGGCAACGACCTCTGAGCCACCCGCGCGGCGAATTGCCCGGCATACCGTATGCCGTTGGTCAGCGGCCGTCCGCCGCAGCAGTGCTCAGCAGTGCTCAGCCGTGCTCAGCCGACTGAGGCGCTCGGGACCAATGGCATTCGCTGTGCCACAGCTGCCGCCAGCATGGCACGCACCCGCCGGGTACCGTGGAGGAATGCAGGGGAACGCGAGGACCACCACGCGTCGGTATGCCGCGCTCAGCCGGCATTCCGCCGCGGCCCTGGCGGTGGTCGCGGCGCTCGGAGTCGTCAGCGCCTGCCAGCCCAAGGACGCCACCCAGAGCTCGAGCCCCGCAACCAAGGCCGGCGACGGACGAATCCGCACCGACCTCGAGCCGCTCGTGAGTCGATTCCCGGCGCTGGGCACTCCGCGGTCGGCGCAGTGGTCCAGCGGGACGATGGGGGACCCGGCTCAAATCGGCCCGTCGACCTACTGGATCGACGCTGTGGTCGAGCTCGACCCGCAGACGACCCGCGACCTCACCGGCACGGCCTTGCACCAGGACGACACCACCTACGATCTGGTGCCGGCGATCGCGGCGCTCGTCCCGGGCCGGGGCCAAAACGAGCTCCCCAGAGTTGAGGACGAAGTTCGCGCTCACCGACTGGCGCGTGTCGGTAGGCATCGTGCGGGGGACCGACACCCTGGTGCTGTCGGCCCTCGGCGGCCACTGACGGCGCGCGCCGTCAAGCCCCGGCGTCGTCCCCCTCACCACTGCCGACCGGCAGAGCGTATGCCGTTGCTCGGCGCCGCGCCGGCGTCGCCGCAGGTCGCGCCCGGCAGATGCGACCAACGGCATACGGTCTGCCAGACTCGACGGGATGACCACGCACCCGGGTGACTTCGTGTTGACGGCGGACGAGTTGCGGGCGGTCGCCGGGTATGCCGCCGCGTGTGCGGCGCAGACGCTCGTCGTCTTCACCAAGGCGGTCCCCGAGGACCCGCGCCCGGCCGCGGCACTCGAAGCGGCCCGGGTCTTTGCCGAGGGGGCGCCCCGCTCGCGGCTACAGCGCACGGCGGCGGTGGAGGCCAACCGCGCGGCCCGCGAGGTCGACGTCGAGGCTGCCCGGCACGCCGCTCTCGCCGCGGGGTATGCCGCGGGCGCGGCATACCTGCATCCGCTCGCGAAGGCGACCCAGCTGGGACACATCCTCGGAGCGGGGACGCACGCGGCGCGAGCGGCCGAGCTCGCGCGCGGCGACGACCCGGTGGTCGCGGAGTACCTCGTCTATGCGGCGGCGCGCCGGGCGACCCCGATGGTGCTCGACGTGCTCGGCCGCTATCCCCGTGCGCCGCAGGGACGCAGCCGGGTCGCGGTGCTCATGGCTCGCCTCGACAGCGTGCTGCGCGACCCGGCACCGCCGCCGCGGGTCGTCGACGACCCCGGGCCGTTCTTCCACGGCACCAGGGCCAACCTGCGACCGGGCGACCTGCTGAGCCCGGGGTGGCGATCCAACTACGGCACCCGCAGGGCGGCGAAGCACATCTACCTCACGGCCAGCCCGGACGGCGCGGCGCTGGCCGCCGAGCTGGCGCAGGGCGAAGGACCGGGCCGGGTCTATCGGGTCGAGCCGCTCGGGCGGATCGAGGACGACCCCAATGTCACCGACAAGCGCTTCCCGGGCAACCCCACCCGCTCCTACCGCACGACCGAGCCGCTGCGGATCGTCGCCGAGGTCTTGGACTGGGAGCCCCCCTCACCCGAGCTCGTGGCCCGGCTGCGCGCCGCGACGGCCGAGATGAGCGAGCTGGGGATCGAGGCGATGGACGACTGAGATCGGGTGACCCATCGGCTTTCGGGACTTCGCTTGTCAGACAAGCGGATTGACGACCATCAGCTCCGGGAACCAGGAGAAGTCGCGGTCCGCCGACCACAGGGCCTCGACCCCGTGCGACAGGCAGATGGCGGCCACGCGGGCGTCGTGCACCCGCGCCCCCGTGATCTCGCCGCCCTTCAACAGGCGGCCCAGGACGGTCAGGTGGTCTGCGCCCTCGGCGAGCGGGTGAACACCTGGGGCGTCGAGCAGCGCGTCGATGGCCGCCAGCGCAGCCACCATTGGCGTCGGGGGTCGATAGATGCGCGGATGAGTGACGACGGCCAGGAACTCGTGCACGACCGGCCAGGGCAGCCCGACCTGTTTGGGGCCCGCGACGAGAGCGCCGAGGCGTCGCGCCGCGGCGCGGTGATGAGCCGAGTCCTCCCGATGGGCGTAGACGAGCACGTTCGTGTCGAGCGCGATCACGGCAGGCTATCCGGGCAGGCCGTAGGACCGGGCGATGACCTCTGCGGGAGCCAGGTCGACCACCAGCCCCTCGCCATCGAAGGTGGGGAACACGAAGTCGATCCGGTGGGCTGTTCCTCGCTGCTCGGCCAGCTCGCGGCGCAGGCCGGTCACCACGAGCTCCCGAAGGGTCGTCCCGCGCGCCGCAGCGACCCGCTTGGCCTCGGCCGCCAGGGCGTCAGGCAGCTCGATCGTCGTCTTCATACGGGGAACAGTATCAATGGAGCCGTACTCCCGTATGGATAGCGTTGGACCGTGCGAATCGACGTCAAGCGCGACCGGCCCGACCTCTACCGGCCGGGCTCCACCGACTTCGGCGAGGTCGACGTGCCGGCGATGGCCTATCTCGCGATCGACGGACACGGCGACCCCAATACCAGCCCCGCGTATACCGCCTCCGTCGCCGCGCTCTACACCGTCGGGTATGCCGTGAAGTTCGCCCTGCGTGCTCGCACCGGCGACGACCTCGTGGTGGGACCGCTCGAGGGGTTGTGGTCGAGTGCCGACCACACGGCATACCGGGATCGCCGCAAGGGCGAATGGGACTGGACGATGCTCCTGCCGCTGCCCGACCTGGTGACCCGCGAGGAGGTCGAGGCTGCGCGGGAGGCCGCCGCCGCGCGCAAGGCAGCGCTGCCGGTCGACGCGGTCCGCTGGTTCGAGTTGGTC
>JAKPEG010000160.1 GCA_029552065.1 Actinomycetes bacterium | reverse complement strand
GACCCGGGTGCAGCGATCGGCCGTCCTCGCCCACGGCGGACTCGAGCGCCGCACCACAGTCGTCGTGGACGGTATGCCGGTCGTCCACCCGGTCGATACCTTCTGCGACCTCGCGGGCCAGTGGCGCCTGGCCGACCTCGTCGCCTATGCGGATGCGATGATCCGGCGCTGGCCGACCACGCACGAGGGCCTCGCGGACCGGGTCGCGCACGGACGGCCGACGCGGCATCGGGCACGTGCCGCGCACGCCATCGGCCTCGCCCGACCCGAGGCCGCCTCCCCGATGGAGTCACGCGCGAGGGTCGCCTTCGTCGCCGCCGGGCTGCTGGAGCCCGAGCTCAACGCGCGGATCCTCGACGAGGCGGGTCAATGGGTCGCGACCTGCGACTTCGTGTGGCGCGCCGCGAGGGTGATCGTCGAGTACGAGGGCGACCACCACCGCACAGACCGGCGCCAATGGCAGTCGGACATCGCCCGAATCCGGATGCTCGAGGCCCTCGGCTGGCGGGTCCTGCGGATCACGGCGACCGACCTGCGCGCGGGGCGCGTGCCAGCCACCGTCGCGCTCATCGCGGCCGCCCTCGCGGGAACGGCGGCGTGACCCTGGATCCAGGTGTGGGTGGACTCCCGCACCCCGCAGATGTCGGAGATGGGCCGGTGAACCGGCGTCCGAACGGCCCATTTCCGCACTCTGCAGGCAGGGAGCGGCCCATATCGGCACTCTGCAGGCAGGAAGCGGCCCATATCCGCACCCTGACCGAGGCAGGGAAGGACGGCGCAGAGACCGACGACACAGGGACCGACTGCCGGGCGGCGAGGACGCGAGCGAGCGCCGGTCACGCCCGGCCGACGACGAAGTCCTCCAATGTCGCGGTGCCGGGTCCGAGGTCGGACCAGTGGCCGGCATACCGGAGAAGGGCGAGTCCGCACGTGGGGAAGCCTTCGGACAAGCGCCCGTGTGCGGCCGCAGAACCCTCCCCGTCGGTGAGAACGCTCGCGAGGATCGGCATCGAGGGGGCGTGGCCGACGACAAGGAGGGTGGCGACCTCGCCGGCCTCCTCCTGGATCGTCTCGAGCACACCCGAGGGACCGCCCTGATAGACGGCCCTGCGGTACTCGACGAACTCGGTGTGGCCACCGTGATGCGCAACGACATCCCAGGTCGCACGGGTGCGCACCGCCGTCGAACACAGGACGAGGTCGCACACGATCCCCTGCGTGTGCAGCCACCGGCCGACCTCGGCCGCATCGAGCCGACCCTCGGCCGTGAGGTGGCGGTCATGGTCGGGCAGACCGCCGCCGGACTCCGCCTGCGCGTGCCGCAACAGGAGCAGTCGCTTGTCGGGCAGGGACTGGGTCATGCTCCGAGCATGGCCCCGCCCGAGGTCGGTGCGCTAGTGACCCGCGCGCACGACGTTGAGCAGGGGTGCGCCCGCGGCATACCGGGTGAGTTGTTCGTGCAGGAGCGCGAGCATCCTCGGCTCGAAGGTATCGCCCGCCCCGCCCACGTGCGGGGTGACGAGGACCCCGGGGGTGCGCCACAGTGCATGTGCGGTGGGCAGTGGCTCGACCGCGTGCACGTCGAGTGCCGCCCGCAGCCGTCCGGAGGCTGTCTCCGCAAGCAAGGCATCCGTGTCGACGACGGCCCCACGGGCGACGTTGACGACGAGGGCGCCGTCGGGCAGCGCCGCGAGGAAGGCGGCATCGACGAGTCCGCGGGTCGACTCGGCGAGCGGAGTGAGCAGGACTACGACGTCCTGCTCGGGCAGCAGCCCCGGCAACTCGTCGACTCCATGGACCCGGTCGACGATGCCGTCGCCACCCCGAGCCCCGCGCGCCACCGCGGTGAGACGCACCTCGAAGGGCGCGAGTCGAGCCGCCACGGCGTGCCCGATCCGCCCGTAGCCGACGACGAGCACCCTCCTGCCGGCGAGCGCCGGCCACGTCCGCAGCGGCACCCACGCGGCGCGCTGCTGAGCGGCCACGAACTCGGGTATGCCGCGCAGGCTCGCCAACACGAGTGCGACCGCGAACTCGGCGGTAGCGGCGTCGTGTACCCCGGCCGCGTTGCAGAGGGTCACCCCAGGTGGGAGGTGGCTCAGGACGTGGTCGAAACCTGCGGTGACGACCTGGACGACCTCCAGACGTGGCAGGGTGGCCAGCCGGGGAAAGCGCTCCGGATGGCCCATCATCGGGACGACGAAGCCGATGCCGGAGTCGGGTGGCTCGGCGGACAGATCCCAGTGGCGCACCGTCAGCCCACCCACCGCACCCATCGCATGAAGCCGGTCCACCCAGGCCGGATCGGGGACGGTGACGAGCCGCATGGCCCGACGCTACCCGGGAGGGCCGGCCCGGCGGCCCTGTGACGCTCACCGTGGCTATCGTGTGCGCAGCGCAGCCGCTCGGGCTGCCCACCGGGAGGGATCCGCCGATGTCGGAGATCGATCAGCTCATGGCCCAGGTGCCGCTCACCGAGATCGCCGACGAGCTCGGGGTCGACGAGGAGCAGGCGGCGACCGCGTCGCGAACCGCCCTCGAAGCGCTCCTCGGGGGCCTGCAGGCCAACGCCGCCGACCCGGCCGGCGCGGCCTCGCTCGCCCGGGCACTCGGCGAGCACGACGACGACCTGCTCGGATCGGACCTGTCCGACGTCGACACCGCCGACGGCCAGCGCATCGTCGAGAACATCTTCGGCGCCCAGACCGATGGCGTGATCGCCCAGCTCGGCGGGGTCCGCGGCTCGGGCGGCTCCAGCCTCATCGCCAAGCTCCTGCCGATCCTCGCGCCCATCGTCCTCAGCTACCTCGCCAAGCGCCTCGGCGCCCAGGGCGGTCTGGGCAGCATCCTCGGCCAGGTCCTCGGTGGCGCGGCGGGTTCGGCCTCCGGCTCGTCGGGTGGTGGCGGGCTCGGCGACATCCTCGGCCAGGTCCTCGGCGGCGCAGCGGGCGGCGCTTCGACCGGCGCCGGAAGCGACACCCGCGCGGCCGCTCCCGAGCAGCCCACCGGTCCGCTCATCCCCCAGGATGGCTCGGAGCCGGGCGACGCGAGCGCCGACCGGGGTTCCGATGGCTCGGTCTCCGCTGGCGGTGCCCTCGGCGACATCCTCGGCCAGATCCTCAGCGGCGCCTCGGGCGCAACGGGGGGCACGGGCGGCACCGGCGGCACGGTGTCGGGTCAGCCGAACATCACCGACATCCTCGGCGACCTGCTCGGCGGCGGGAAGCGCTGATCGGCGGCCGGGTCGACCGGACTGCCGCTCGGCTGTGGTTGGTGGTCGTCGGGCTGCTCGGCGAGGCGCCTACAGCGGTGGGGGTGACGGTGTGCCGGGTTCGCGAGCTCCCGGGCTGAGCAGCGTCACGGGTCTTCGCCCCGCGCCCCGGCGCGTCCGGCAGGTCCTCAGCCGACGCGCAGCATCCTCTCAAGACCCCCGGTCGGCATGACGCCAGGCTTGCTCACGACCGAACCTCAGCGAACTTGACCGACGCCAGGGTCGAGCGGGCGGTGCCGAGGTTGGACGGCTCATCCCCGCTCGCGCGGGGCGGACCGCCTGGGGCACCTGCCTTGCCGTCCGGGGGTCGGGGCTCATCCCCGCCCGCGCGGGGCGGACGCCCGCCGGCGCAGGATCAGTTTGCCGACGTCGGGCTCATCCCCGCTCGCGCGGGGCGGACGCGCTCATCGCCGCCCTGGCCCGCCACGTCTGCGGCTCATCCCCGCTCGCGCGGGGCGGACGCGCTCATCGCCGCCCTGGCCCGCCACGTCTGCGGCTCATCCCCGCTCGCGCGGGGCGGACTGCGCGACCTTAGCTGTTCCGCCCCCGTAGACCGGCTCATCCCCGCTCGCGCGGGGCGGACGCCTTTCCGGTCGACGCGTACCGGGATGCCCAGGGCTCATCCCCACTCGCGCGGGGCGGACTGGCGGCCATGGAGCCGGCCTACGTGCAGGCAGGGCTCATCCCCGCTCGCGCGGGGCGGACGTCTGCCGTCGACAAGCGCATTCTCGCGATGGGGGCTCATCCCCGCTCGCGCGGGGCGGACGCCTCGATCGCCAGAGCCTGGACGAAGGCTTCAGGCTCATCCCCGCTCGCCCGGGGCGGACCGCCGCAGCTATGGAAGTGACGTCGGCTACGGCGGGCTCATCCCCGCTCGCGCGGGGCGGACGCGCCCGAAGACTACCGGCGGGTGCTGGACTGGGGCTCATCCCCGCTCGCGCGGGGCGGACGACGCCCGGACGATGCTGCTGTCCGGGTTCACGGGCTCATCCCCGCTCGCGCGGGGCGGACGAGCGACGCGGCAGCAGGGTCAACGAAGACCCAGGCTCATCCCCGCTCGCGCGGGGCGGACGCCAACCCCGAGAACGCGCACGACATCGAGCACGGCTCATCCCCGCTCGCGCGGGGCGGACGTCATCGTCCCCGGCGCTTACGACGGGGTCCTGGGCTCATCCCCGCTCGCGCGGGGCGGACCTCTCCACACGGCGCATCATCGCGATGGTTACCGGCTCATCCCCGCTCGCGCGGGGCGGACGCCCGCAGG
>JAKPEG010000150.1 GCA_029552065.1 Actinomycetes bacterium | reverse complement strand
CATCCCCCACGACGGTCCAGGACGCTCGACGGCCGCGCCGCCCGAGCATCCGCCATTGCATCGGCGAGAGGTCTTGGGCCTCGTCGACGAGCACATGCGCGTAATCGGCAACGCGCCCGACCCGCCCGACGAGCAGCCGCTCGCGCGGATCGCTCGGGGTCGTCTCATACGCGGGCTCGACCTGCTCGGGCCGGAAGGCGCCGCCCGTCGTCCCTTCGAGGAGCTCATCGAGGTTCTCGATCTCGAAGAAGCCGCGTTCCTCTGCCGGTTGTTCCTGCTCCGGGCCGAGACGCACTGCGAGCTCGTCGACGAGCGCGACGTCGGAGATCGGCCAGATCCCGGTGTCGAGCGCCTCCATCCAGGACGCGTGCACCGCGTCGGTCTCGGCCGGCGTCAGGAGCCCGGCAGCGCACGCGTCCAGCCGAGCGCGATCGGTCAACCAGAGCAGCACTTCGCGGGGGTCCAACTGCGGCCACCACGCCGTCAGGAACGCATCGACCTCGAGGTGGTCGGCGAACCGGCCCATGAAGTCGTCCCGGTCGGGGTGCCCGACGATCCGCAGGGCTGTCTCGGCGAGGGTCTGGCGGGCCGCCTCGACGCCGAGGTTGTGCGGGTGTTGGCGCAGGACGTGCGCGCGGATCCGTTGCAGGACAGTCGAGTCCAGGCGCACGGCATACCCGGCGACGAAGGTGCGCAGCTCGGTGGGGACGCCGTCGGGCAGGCCGCGCGCCACCCGCGCCATGAGCTCGCGCATCCGCAGCGACCCCTTGACCGCAGCCGCGGCCGGGGTGTCGTGCCGGTCGGTCGACATCGCGTCGACGATGTCGCCCAGGGCGCGCAGCGCGACGCTGTCCTCACCGAGGGAGGGCAGGACCCGCTCGATGTATGCCGTGTAGGCCGCCGAGGGCCCGACCACGAGGATGCCGCCGCTCTCGTAACGCCGCCGGTCGGCATACAACAGGTATGCCGCGCGGTGCAGCGCGACGACGGTCTTGCCGGTGCCGGGGCCTCCGGTGATCTCGGTGACGCCGCGCCCGGGAGCCCGGATCGCCTCGTCCTGGTGGGCCTGGATCGTCGCGACGATGTCGCGCATCCGGGCGCCGCGGGTGCGGGTGAGCGCCGCCATGAGCGCGCCGTCCCCGAGGATGACCAACCCGTCAGGGGCCTCGGGGACCATGAGGTCGTCCTCGGCGCCGATGACGACGGGCCCGCGGCAGCGCAGGACACGCCGCCGCAGGACACCCATGGGCTCGACGGGCGTCGCCCGATAGAACGGAGCGGCGGCGGGTGCGCGCCAGTCCATGACGAGCGGCTCGTAGTCGTCGTCGCGGACCCCGAGTCGCCCGATGTAACGGACCTCGCGTTCGAGCGCCTC
>JAKPEG010000147.1 GCA_029552065.1 Actinomycetes bacterium | reverse complement strand
TCCGCGGCGTCGAGCGCGAGCAGCAGGGCCCGCTGGCCGAGCTTGCGGCCCGGGCCCAGGTGCAGGCTGTCAAAGCGCCGCTCGGCCCGCTCCCGCTCGGTCCCCTGCGCCGACCCGCGCGCGTGCGTGAGCCATTCCGTGATCGCGTTGTACGCCGCCCACCAGGTCCCGCGGACCCCGGCGGCGTCGTTGCCTGCGCCGGTCTCGAACAGCGGCCGGACCTGCTCCAGCAGCCGCCGCCCGGTCTGCGCGCCCGGTCCGGTCTCCTCGGCGCGCTCGCCCTCGCCGCGCACCTGGGCGAACACCCGCAGCGCGTAGGCCGTGAACGCCGCGTCGTCGCATGTCCGCGAGGCCAGGTGACGCCACGCCGCCGCCGAGTCGCGGAAGATCTCGATCTGCCGCGCGACGACCCGGCGGGCCCGCTCGAGCGCGTCGCTCATGCCCGCGGTGTGCCGGATGCAGAGCAGCCCGTCGCCATCGTCGAGCGCCGCGGCGAGGGTGTTCGCGCAGACCGTGCGGACCGCGTTGAAGCCGAGCCGCAGCGCGAGCGACCCCTCGTGTCCGTGCGCCATGAGGACGAACGGCTCCACGACGTCCGAGCCGACGATCTCGGCCGGGTCGACACCGGCGAGCCGCGCCATGATCCACACGCGCCGCCCCTCCCGCAGCGCCCCCGCGGTCTCGAGCTCGAGCGCGCCCTCGGCGACGAGCGGCTCGAACCAGCCGAACGCGTCGGCGTTCTGCAGCGGGCAGAAGTCATCGCCCACCGTGCCGAGGATCGTCCCCGCGTCGTCGCGGAACACGGCGCGCTGGCCGGGCACCGGGATCGGCGTGCTGCCGCCCCCGAGCGTCGTCCACATGGGCCGCAGCGAGACGGTCCAGTCGAGGCCCGCGAGCTTGATCGCCTCGGCGACCGACGGGGCCCTGTCGAGAACGTGGCCGAGCCCGTGCCAGGGCGCGACGCCCACCGAAAACATGGTTTGAACTTCATGTGCCATCGAACATCTGCCGGGGCGCATTGCCCCGGTCCTTTCCCATGAGCTCCAGCCCTTGCGGGCCCCGCGGCATGCTCGCGGCGAGGGTCTAGCGGGAAGGCTAGGTGGTGCGGTCCGCGGCGGCGCGGGCCGGGATGCGCGGGTCCTCGGCGCCCTCGCGCTCGGCGGTGCGGTAGGCCAGGCGGGCCGCGTCGGCCTTGCGCTCGCGGGTGGCCTTGGCCGCGGCGGCCTCGGCGGCGGTCATCGCGGGCAGGTCGAACATGGCGAAGTCGAGGTCCATGGCATCGGCGGGGGTCGTGGTGTGCATCGCGGCGGCTCCTCTCAAGTACAGACGGAGTATGGCTGTCAGTTACTCACGTGTCAACCGATGAATAACGCTCGCGCCGTTGCTTGATCTGTCCCGGATAAAGAGCGTTCCGCGGCCGAATAGGCCCGGCCCGCGGTGCGTCTCTCCGGCTATAGGTGGTGTGCATGCGCGTGGGTGTGATTCTGCTCGTCGTTCTGTCGTGCGGCCCGGACGGGCGCGCTCGTGAGCCCGGGGCCGTCTCCGGCGTCGTCGTTCCCGACCTCAGCACGGGCGCCGAGGACCCCGGCGACCCGCGGCTCGATCTGCCGCAGTGGCCCGACCTGCCCGCCGAGAGCTCGAGCGGCGTGGGCTCCACGTCGACCGGTGGCGAGGACAGCTCGAGCGGCTCGACGGGGCAGGGGAGCACGGGCGCGACGACCGGCGAGGCCTCCACCGGCGGCGACACGTCGAGCGGCTCGACGGGCAGCACGGGCGGCTCGAGCGGCTCGAGTTCGACGGGGCCCGAGCCGAGCGGCTGCCCCTGCGCGCCCGGGATCGACAACTTCTGCGACCTGGCCCCGAACACCTGCCCGCCGACGGCGCCCGGCGGCTACTGCGACCCCGACGGCGACGGCGCCTACCTGGACGGCGACTTCAACGCGGGCTTCCTCGACTGGAAGGCCGAGTGCGGCTGACCGGCGAGCGGTAGCCCGATCTGCTCGGCGCGCGGTGGCTCGGCTCGATCGACCTGCTCGACGCGGAACCCGGCCCGCCGCAGCCGCTCGGCCAGCCCGGGCCCGGTGCCCCACCGCCGCAGGATCGGCGCGCACGCGGTCACGCGGCCGTCCTGCTCGACCCACCCCGCGCAGATC
>JAKPEG010000130.1 GCA_029552065.1 Actinomycetes bacterium | reverse complement strand
ATCGCGCGGAAGACGTCCTCCAACCCGGAGTCCTACGTCTACCTCGCCGAGTCGATCCGCGCCTGGCCCGACCAGCGGGGACTCGCGGCGCGGATCACCGACGCCGGCTGGGCCGACGTGCAGTGGCGCAACCTCAGTGGAGGCATCGTCGCTCTCCACCGCGCGACCCGCCCCGCCCCCGGTGCCCCCTAGACTGGGCGGGTTCGTGCCAATCTTCACAAGCGGCGCCTTCACCGGCGCCCCACCGCACCGAGGGCGAGAGTGACCACCGGATCGGCTGACCAGGCGGGCGACACCGCCGACGTCATCGTCGTCGGAGCCGGGCCAGGAGGCTCGGCCACGGCGGCCTACCTGGCTACCCAGGGCGTCGACGTCATGCTCCTGGAGAAGGCGACGTTCCCACGGGACAAGATCTGCGGTGACGGCCTCACGCCCCGCGCCGTGCGCGAGTTGGTCCACCTCGGCGTCGACACGGCCGGGTGGCAACGCACCCGCGGCCTGCGCATCCTCGGCGGCGGCCGCAACTTCACCCTCGACTGGCCCGAGAGTGCGACCTTCCCGTCCTATGGCATGGTCCGCACCCGCAAGCAGTTCGACCACGCGCTCGCGCAACACGCCGTCTCTCGGGGCGCCCGACTGCATGAAGGCGCCAGCGTCACCGCGCCCCTGCTCGATGGTCGTGGCCGGGTCACCGGCGTCACCGCCAAGGTGCTCGACGACGCGGGTCGCGCCACCGGAGCGACCGCGACCTACCGCGCCAAAGTCGTCGTCGCCGCGGACGGGGTCTCCTCGCGCCTGGCCACGGCGGTCGGCCGCCCCAAGCGCGAGGACCGCGTCATGGGCGTGGCGGTCCGCGCCTACTACACGACCCCTCGGCGCGATGACTACCTTGAGTCGCACCTCGAGCTCTGGACCACCGACGACAACGGTCAGCGGATGCTCATGCCGGGCTACGGCTGGCTCTTCCCGCTGGAAGACGGTCGCACCAACGTCGGCCTGGGCATCCTCGACACGAGCAGCGCGTTCGGCAAGACCGACTACAAGGACGTCCTGCGGCGCTGGGCGGACAGCCTCGGTGACCGGTGGGAGCTCGCGCACGACCCGGCCGGCGGCCCCATCCGCGGCGCCGCCCTGCCCATGGGCTTCAACCGCACCCCCCTGTATGCCGATGGCCTCCTTCTCGTCGGCGACGCCGCCGGCATGGTCAACCCGTTCAACGGCGAAGGCATCGACTACGCCCTCGAAGCGGCTCGGGTCGGTGCCGACGTCATCGGGCAAGCCCTCGCCCGCCCGAGTGACGCCGGACGCGA
>JAKPEG010000118.1 GCA_029552065.1 Actinomycetes bacterium | reverse complement strand
CCAGCGTTCGCCTTCCTCGACCTCCCAGGTGACGTCGTCGAGGAGGCGGTTATGGCCGCGCACCACGCTGACGCCCGCGAAGGCGAGCACATCACTCATGGTCACCCACCCTAGCCCGCGAGGAGTTCGCGGCCCCGCGCCAAGGGAGCGTGTCGGCACCCCCATCCACTTCAACCACAGGTCCAAACCCGCCGGCGGAGGCGGGCGTTCGGCCGAGTCGATGGTTATGGTGTGCCGGTGCTCGCGCTCCCGATCGTCGTCCGGTGTGCCCTCTGGGGCACCCGATGGCTGGGCGGTCAAGGCGACCTCGAC
Organism: Actinomycetes bacterium; assembly: GCA_029552065.1. GTDB lineage: Bacteria > Actinomycetota > Actinomycetes > Actinomycetales > Dermatophilaceae > Phosphoribacter. The sequence goes on along the minus strand of JAKPEG010000118.1, from coordinate 2,056 downwards.
GATGTCGTCGGCAACGTTCACGCGGGCGCCGCGACCGACATCGCGGGGCGGTTCGAGGCGACCCTGCGCGACTGGGCCGAGCGCGGCGAGACGGCGGTCTTCCTCGCCCTCCCCCGCCCAGGACTTCTCACGGGTATGCCGCGTGCCCCCCTTGCCGTGACCGCGGCGGCCACGGAGGCCGGCCAGGCGGCATACGCGCCGACGGTCGGTGGGGCGCTCGTGCCGACGCTGAACCGCTTCGGCCCGGAAGGCGACACCGGCGTGCTGGCGACGTGGGCGGCATACGAGACCGAACCGGTCCCCCGCCACATCGCCGAGGCCTCGGATGTGGGTGATCTCAGCCGACGACTCACCGAAGCGGTGTTGGAGGCGACCACCCGGTTGGCGACGGTGGGCGGCATACCGTGGCGCGGTGGTGAAGCGACTCCACCGCCGCGGGCGAGCGTCCCCGGCCTTCCGCACGGACTCGCCCCGCGGCCGTTGCACCTGCTCGATCGCGCCGGCGACGTGCGTGCACTGGCCCTGGCTGGGCTCAGCGTCGAAGAGAGCGGCGCCGCCCTCGACGCGAGCACGTCCGCGGAACGGACTGCTGTGCTGCGCCGGCTGCTCACGGAAGCCGAAGCCACTCTCGTGGGAGCGACGAACGTCCTGGCGATGACCGTGGCTGGCTGGCGACCGGCCTAAGCCCTCGCCGAGGGGCCTCGGCGGCGCATCACGAGCGGCCGAGGCGCCCCCTTGAGATCACGAGCGGCCGAGGACGTCCTGATAGACGGCCATCGTCTTGTCGCCGATCGACTCCCACGAGAACTGCTCGACCGCACGCTTGCGGCCGGCCAACCCCATCGTCCGAGCCCGCTCGCGGTCGCTCACCGCGTTGGTGAGAGCCTCGGCGAGGTCGCCGACGAACTTCTCCGGGTCGACGGGCGTGCCGGTGCCGTCCTGGACCTGCTCGATCGGCACGAGCCAGCCGGTCTCGCCGGGGACGACGACCTCGGGAATGCCGCCGGTTGCGGTCGCGACGACGGGCAACTCGCAGGCCATCGCCTCAAGGTTGACGATGCCGAGGGGCTCGTAGACCGACGGGCAGGCGAAGACCGTCGACGCCGTCAATAGGGAGATAACTTCACTGCGGGGCAGCATCTCGGGGATCCAGACGACGCCGTCGCGCTGGGCACGCAGGTCGGCCAGCAGACCCTCGACCTCGGCCTTGATCTCGGGCGTGTCGGGGGCGCCTGCGCACAGGACGACCTGGACCTCCTCGGGCAGCCGAGCGGCGGCCCGCATGAGATAGGGCAGGCCCTTCTGCCGGGTGATCCGGCCGACGAAGGTCACTGCGGGCCGGTCCGGGTCCATGCCGTGCTTGCGGCAGACGTCGGCGTTGTGGATCGGCTGCCACAGTTGCGAGTCGATCCCGTTGTGCACGACGGGCACCTTGGCAGGGTCGAGCGACGGGTAACTGCGAAGGATGTCGGCGCGCATCCCGGCGCTTACGGCGATGACCGCCGCAGCCCCTTCGTAGGCCGCACGCTCGGCGAACGAGCTCACGCGGTAGCCGCCGCCGAGTTGCTCGGCCTTCCACGGACGCATCGGTTCGAGGCTGTGCGCGGTGACGACGTGCGGGGCTCCGGCGAGCAGTCCACCCAGGTGCCCGGCGAGGTTGGCGTACCACGTGTGCGAGTGCACGATGTCTGCGCCCTGACAGTCCTGGGCGATCGTGACGTCGACCCCGAACGTCTGCAAAGCCGGGTTGGCAGAGGCCAATTCGGGCAGATCGGGGTATGCCGTTGTGCCGGCTTCGTCGCGCGGTGCGCCGAAACAGCGGACCTGAACGTCGACGTCGCCACGGTCGCGCAGGGCTCTGACGAGCTCAGCCACATGCACCCCCGCGCCTCCGTAGATGGCGGGCGGATATTCCTTGCTGATGATGTCGACGCGCATGGGTCAACCGTAGTGATCGAGGCCCTCGCCAGACAGTGGCAAGCCCAACGTGGATCACCCGTTTCTTCCGCAGCGGCCTACCCCTAGGGTGGGACCCATGGCACGCAGAGGCGCAAAC
>JAKPEG010000110.1 GCA_029552065.1 Actinomycetes bacterium | reverse complement strand
TCGAGGGATCACCTCTGCTCCTGGGGGTCGCCGGGGCCGCGCGGTTGGCACCCTACGTCGTGCTCTCCTGGTGGTCGGGCCGGCTGGCCGACCGGCGCGAACGGGCGCGCATCGTGCGACTGTCGTTGGTCGCCCGCATCTGCCTGCTCCTCATGTGTGCCGCTGCGGTCGCCGCCGGCCACACGTGGCCGGCCGTCGCAGTGGCGACGCTCGCCATCGCGGCCGGCACCCCGGCATACCCGGCGTTGGCCGCAGGTATGCCGCGCCTGGCCGGCGCGGCGACCCCGCGGGCGACCTCGCTGCTCGTCACGGTCGAGGTGAGCTCCTTCGTCGTGGGGCCGGCGCTCGGCGGTCTGGCGGTGGGCCGCGGGCCGGCACCGGCCGCCGCCGTCGTGGGCGCCGTGCTCTGCCTCGGCGCCGCGCTGCTCTTCCGCGGCACGGTCCTGCCCGCTCCCGAGCGGGTCGAGCCCGGCCACGTCGCCGCGGACCTCGTGGCTCACGAGGGACCCGGGATCTGGCCGCTGCTGCGTGCCAACCGATCCGCCCGGCACGCACTCGTGGTCGTGGCGGTCGTCAACGGGGCGTTGAGCGCACTCGGGCTGGCCCTGCTCGAGATCGCGGAACACGTGTGGGAGACGGGGGAGCAGGGTTTCGGCATCGCGACAGCCGTGCTCGGCTGCGGTGCCCTGGTCGCGCCCGTGCTCGCCGGATTCCGGCCGATGGCGAGCGCTCGTGGCTGTCTGCTCGTCATGGCCGGGGCGATCGCTGCCGTCGGGTTACTGCCGGCGTCGGCGGCGGTGGTCGCCCTCGCAGCGGTCGGCGCGGTGAGCACGTGCTGCGAGAACGTCGCCACGGGAGTGATCCAGGCGTCGGTCCCCGACGCGCGCCGGGCGAGTGTCCTCGGCCTCGCCGACAGCTTCATGGTGGGTGCCGCGCTCGTGGCGGCGGTGACCGCACCCTGGCTCGCGGGACTGCTCGGTGCGATCCCGCTCGTGCTCGCCGTGGCCGCCGGGACCGCGGTCCTGGGCTTGAGTCAGGTCCGACGCCCACACGACCTCGGCGTCACCGGATCGGGCGGACCGCTCGTGCCAGGGCGGCTGGTGGCCGAGGCCGCGGTCTGGGAGCGTGCCGCCGGCTGAGCGGCCGGTGCCTGGGGATGCCGCGGGGACACGGAACTGTCGGCAATGGGCCGATGAAAGGGGGAGTTCAGCGGCCCATACCCGCACCTTGGGAGACCTCGGGTTGTCATCCGGCCGGCGCGATGGTCCGCGGGCCTCAGGCACAGGCCGCGAGCATCACGGCGAGGGCGTCCCGCTCGGCCGCGGTGACCGTGAGCGCATGGCGCGCCTTGACTGCGACATAGGCACGGGCGTAGTCGCAGCGCGCGAGGGGGACCGGCTGCCAGGACTCCGGTCCGGCGTGGTCCTTGGCGAAGTTGACCTCGCCGGTGACCGCGCGCAGCTCGGGAGCCGCGAGGTCGTTGGCGAAGGCGACCCGCCGTGCGTCCGTCCACTCACTGGCCCCGGACACCCATGCGTTGTAGAGGGGGACGAGATGGTCGATCTGCAGGTGCTGCGCCTGGCTCGGGTCCTTGAGGTCGGTGAGGGTGATCGGCTCGAGCGTGTAGGGGTCGGTCCAGGTGCCCGCGATCGCCTCCTCGCAGGTGGCGCCGTGCGAGGCGATCCGCGCCGTGCGGACCGTGGTGGCCTGCCGGACGAGCACGTCCTGGCGGGTGGAACAGCCGTTACGGTCGAGGTCCGGCCAGGTCGACGGTCCGAATCGCCCGCGGCAGTAAGTGTCTCCATGCGAGCGGGGCGCCACTCTTAGCGCGGCCAGTTCGGTGCGGGCCGTCGCCGGGTCGGGCAGTGCCTCGGCCGTGCCGGGTTGCTGCGGTATGCCGTCCGCCGACGCCGGCGCGCACGTCCCCTCAGGGCCGACGGTGTTCGGAGCCGCGGTCACGACCGTGGGGGTGCCCGGGGTCGGGGGGGCCGAACCGACGCCCGGCGACCCGCCAAGGCCGCCCTCGCGAGTGCGGACCGACCACACGGCATAGCCCGTCGTGAGGGCGACGAGGGCGAGCACGAGCCACGCCGCGAGCGCCCGTCGGCGGCGTGCGTCTGCGGCGGTCACGAGCGGATGCTAGACCTCCCGCGGCGGACCGACCGGGCAAGGCCACGTGGGCGAGGGCATTGCGCGCCGATCACCGTGGCGACGACGAACCAGGCGAGCCCTGGCCACGTTCGTCGATGGTGCGGTGGGGCCGCTATCGGCTCAGCAGCAGCGGGACTTGGGGTCCTTTTCCATCGCGTCGGTGCGGTCGCGCCAGAACTCTCGCTCGGTCATCGGCCGGTGGTCGCAGCGGGTGCGGGCGTGGTGGGCGAGATAGCGCTCGTAGGCGTCCTCGCCGAGAACCCCGCGCACGTACCAGCGAATCCCGCGGGTGGCCCGCGAGAGACGGGCCGACAACGCAACGGCTGCGGCCGGGTCGGCCCGGCTCATCGGTGGTGGCCTCCGACCGGGGTCGGCTCCAGCCCGGCCGCCCGCCACTCGGCGAGCACCTCCTTCTCGGCCGGTGTGGCGAGGAAGGACCGGGGCGCGAAGATCCGCGACGGGGTGTCGGGTTCCTCGCTCGTCGGCAGCCCTCCGGCGCGCACCGCGCGCACCGACACCACGACGGCCACGGCTACGACGACCAGCACGAGAACGGCATAGAGGATCGACAGCGCGAGCTGCACGGTGGAGTTGAAGATGACCTGGTCCATCTGCCCGGGGGTGGTCGCGGGGGCGAGCACCTTTCCCTGGGCCTTGGCGTCCAGGAAACGCTGCCGCTGCGCACCGTAACCGATGGCCGGCACCGAGCTGAAGATCTTCTGATAGCTCGCGGTGAGGGTGACCGCCAGGTCCCAGACCAGCGGCACCCCGGGGATCCAGGCCCACCGGTAGAGCCCCTTCTTCATCACCACCGCGAAGACGACGGTGAGCGCGATCGCCGCGAGCAGCTGGTTGGCGATCCCGAAGAGCGGGTAGAGCGTGTTGATCCCGCCGAGGGGGTCGTTGACGCCCATGACGAGGATCGAGCCCCAGCCTCCGACCACGAGGAAGGTCGCGATCCAGGCGCCGACGGTCCACGACGGATCGCGGAACTTCTTCAGCCCGAGTGCGCCGAGGGCGTCGGAGAACATGAAGCGGGCGACCCGGGTGCCGGCGTCGACGGTGGTGAGGATGAACAACGCCTCGAACATGATCGCGAAGTGGTACCAGAAGGACTTCCAGCCTGCCCCGCCGAAGACGCCGTGCATGATCTCGGACATCCCCACCGCGAGGGTGGGCGCGCCGCCGGTGCGGCCGATGATCGACTTCTCGCCGACGTCGGTGGCCGCCTGGGCGAGCATCGCCGGGTCAGCGGGCGGCAGCGGCGAGCCACCGGGGCTCACCAACCCGAGCGTGTCGAGGTATGCCGCGGCCTTCTCCGGGGTGCCGCCGTTGACTCCGGACGGCGAGTTCATCGCGAAGTAGAGGTGCTGGTCGATGGAGATCGCCGCGACCATCGCCATGATCGCGACGAACGACTCCATGAGCATCCCGCCGTAGCCCATCATCCGGGCCTGGCTTTCCTTCTCGATGAGCTTGGGAGTGGTGCCCGAGCTGATGAGCGCATGGAAGCCGGACAAGGCGCCGCAGGCGATGGTGATGAACAGGAACGGGAAGAGCGACCCGGCGAAGGCCGGACCGGTGCCGGTGCTGGCGAACTTCGTCACCGCGGGCATCTCGACGATCGGCCGGGCGACGAGGATGCCGAGTGCGAGCAGCACGATCGTGCCGACCTTCATGAAGGTCGACAGGTAGTCGCGGGGGGCGAGCAGCAGCCAGACCGGCAGGACCGAGGCGACGAAGCCGTAGGCGATGATCCACCAGGCCAGGGCCGGCTTGGAGAGGGTGAAGGTCGCGGCGAGGGAAGGGTTCTCGGCGACGAAGCGGCCGCCGACGATCGCCAACAGCAACAATGCGACCCCGATGAGCGACACCTCGCTCACCTTGCCCGGCCGCAGGAAGCGCAGGTAGACGCCCATGAGCACCGCGATGGGGATGGTCATCGACACCGAGAAGACTCCCCAGGGGCTTTCGGCGAGGGCGTTGATGACGACGATGCACAGCACGGCCAACAGGATGACCATGATGCTGAGCACCCCGATGATCGCCGCCCAGCCCCCCACCGGTCCGAGCTCGTCGCGGGCCATCTGGCCGAGGGATCGGCCGTTGCGCCGGATCGACAGGTGCATGACCATGTAGTCCTGCACCGCGCCGGCGAAGATCACTCCGACGATGATCCAGATGGTGCCGGGGAGATAGCCCATCTGGGCGGCGAGCACGGGTCCGACGAGTGGCCCGGCGCCGGCGATCGCGGCGAAGTGGTGCCCGAAGAGCACCCGCCGGTCGGTCGGCATGAAGTCCTTGCCGTTCTCGAAGAGCTCGGCCGGGGTGGCGCGGGTGTCACGCGGCTTGAGCACCTTGTATTCGATGAGCCGCGCATAGAACCGGAAGGCGATGATGTAGGAGCAGACCGCCGCGAAGACGAACCACACGGCGTTGACGCTCTCGCCCCGGACGAAGGCGATCATCACCCAGCCGAGGGCGCCGAGCACGGCGATGCCGGCGAAGATCGCCTTGTTGGGGCCGGAGTCGTTCGGTGGTTCGACGACGGCGACGGGGGGCAGATCCGGATCCGTGCGCAGGGTGCGCACCTCGGGGCGCTCGTCGGTGTTCGTGTCGCTCATGCGGCCTCTCCCTCTCGTAGGGCACAGCTGCTGCACAGCACGCTAGCGAGAAGCAGCCCGCAGTGCGCGCTCAGCCACCACCCAGTTGCCCGAATCGTCGCGGTCCGACGCGTCGCGGGCGGGGAACACGGCATACGCTGCAGTGATGCTGCTGACCTTCGGCGGGAATGCCCCGCGTCTGGGTGCGGATGCCTGGGTGGCACCCACGGCGACCCTCATCGGTGATGTCGAACTCGGTGCGGGGGCGAGCGTCTGGTACGGCGTCGTCCTGCGTGCCGACCGCGCGCGGATCCGCGTCGGTCCGCGGTCCAACGTCCAGGACAACGCGACCTTCCACGCCGACCCGGGCTTCCCCGTGCAGGTGGGGGCAGACGTCACCGTCGGCCACGGGGCGATCGTCCACGGGGCGACCGTCGAGGACGGCAGTCTCGTGGGGATGGGGGCGACCATTCTCAACGGAGCGGTCATCGGCGCCGGCTCGGTCGTCGGCGCCGGTGCGATGGTCCGCGAGGGCATGGTCGTCCCACCCGGCTCGCTCGTCGCCGGGGTGCCCGCGAAGGTCGTCGGCCGGCTCGGCGACGACCTCGGGGCGCGGCTCGCCCTCGGCGTGCGCACCTACGAGCAGTTGCGCGAGGAGCACCGCGCGGCCAACGCCGCCGCAGCCTCGGCGGAGGCGACGAGCGAGGCCGAGTCCGCGGGCTGACCGGGCACCCGAGGGGTATGCCGCGCGCAATAGGCTGTGCGCCATGGCTGACTTCGACGTCGTGGTCCTTGGTGCGGGTCCGGGTGGCTATGTCGCGGCGATCCGCTGCGCGCAGCTCGGGTTGAAGGCTGCGGTCGTCGAGGAGAAGTACTGGGGTGGGGTCTGCCTCAACGTCGGCTGCATCCCGAGCAAGGCGCTGCTCAAGAACGCCGAGCTTGCCCACGTACTCACCCACGAGAAGGCGAAGTTCGGTATCGAGGGTGATGCCACGATGAGCTACGGCCCCACCCACGCGCGCTCGCGCCAGGTGTCGGCGGGCATCGTCAAGGGCGTCCACTTCCTCATGAAGAAGAACTCGATCACCGAGATCGACGGCTGGGGCACCCTCACCGGGGCGCACTCGATGGACGTGCGGCTCACCGACGGGTCGACCCGCTCGATCACCTTCGACAACCTCATCCTCGCGACCGGTTCGGTGACCCGGATGATCCCCGGGGTGCAGCTGAGCGCCAACGTCGTCACCTACGAGGAGCAGATCCTCGACCCGGTGCTGCCGGGGTCGATCATCATCGCCGGCTCGGGTGCGATCGGTGTCGAATTCGCCTATGTGATGCGCAACTTCGGGGTCGAGGTCACCATCGTCGAGTTCCTCGACCGGATGGTCCCCACCGAGGACGCCGACGTGTCCAAGGAATTGCTCAAGCACTACAAGAAGCTCGGCGTCAAGGTCCTGCTCTCGACCAAGGTCGAAGGCGTGCAGGACACCGGCTCGGGGGTGCGGGTCACCGTCTCGCCCGCCGCCGGTGGCGAGCCCCAGGTCCTCGAGGCCGACCGGCTGCTCTCGGCGATCGGCTTCGCCCCGCGGGTGTCGGGCTTCGGGCTCGAGTCCACCGGCGTCGCGCTCACCGACCGAGGCGCGATCGCGATCGACGGGCGCTGCCGCACCAACGTTCCGGGCGTCTACGCCATCGGCGACGTTACCGCCAAGATGATGCTCGCCCACGTCGCCGAGGCGATGGGCATCGTCGCGGCCGAGACGATCGCCGGCGCCGAGACGATGGAGATCGACTACGCCTTCATCCCGCGGGCCACCTACTGCCAGCCTCAGATCGGGTCGATGGGCCTGTCCGAGGCGCAGGCCCGCGAGCAGGGCCACGTCGTGAAGACCGCCACCTTCCCGTTCTCCGCCAACGGCAAGGCCCAGGGTCTCGGCGACGCAGTCGGCTTCGTGAAGATCGTCGCCGACGCCGAGCACAATGAGCTGCTCGGCGCGCACATGATCGGCCCCGACGTCACCGAGCTGCTGCCGGTCCTCAACGCCGCGCAGACCTGGGACCTCACCGCTGACGAGATCTCCCGGGTGGTCTTCGCCCACCCCACGCTCGGCGAGGCGGTCAAGGAGGCGCTGCACGGCATCGCCGGGCACATGATCAACTTCTGACCTCCGTCGACTCGTTGGAGACGCCGTCGCCGGCCGACGAGGGTCGTCGGCCGGCGAGGATCCGGCGAGCGCGGTCGGTGAGGTCGGTCAGTCGGCCGGGCCGGCGCCGAGGGTCACCGTCGCCGAGTGCGTGGCCCCCGAGCTGTCGATCCAGGTGACCCGCACGCTGTCGCCGGGGTTGTGCGCCGTGATCGCCGCGCTCAATCCGGCGCTCGACGTCACGGTCTGGCCTCCGAGCGAGGTGATCGTGTCGCCGGCGGCCAGCCCCGCCTTGGCGGCGGCGGTGCCCTCGATGACGCCCGAGATCGTCACGCCCGAGCGGGAGGTCGAGCTCGACGAGCCACCGCTGAAACCGCCTGTCCGCGAAGCCGATTGGCTGACCCCGAGGAACGCCGGGCGCCCCTGGTGGATCGTCGCGTCGTCGACGCCGGCGACGATCTTGGACACCACGTCCATCGCGTGGTCGATCGGGATCGCATAGCCGGCCACGGTGGCTCCGGTCCGGGCGTTGGTCTGGCCCGCGGTGTCCATCCCGACGACCGAGCCGTCGGCGGCATACAGGGGGCCGCCGGAGTCGCCGGCCTGGATGGGGGCGTCGGTCTCGATGAGCCCGGTGAGCTGCTCGGCGTTGCCGCCGCCCTGGTCGCTCGCGGTGATCGACTGGTCGAGGGCGGTGACGGTGCCGGAGCTTGCCGACGTTCCGGCCGCGTTACCCGCATTGCCCACACCGACGACCGGGTCGCCGACCTCGACGTCGGCGGATTGCCCGATCGTCGCGGTGGGCAGGCCGCTCGCGCCGGAGAGCTGGATGACCGCGACGTCGTTCGAGGGTGACGTGCCGACGACCTCGGCGGAGTAGCTGCGGCCGGTCGAGAGGACGGTGACGCTGATCGAGGTGGATCCCTCGATGACGTGGTTGTTCGTGAGGATCCGACCGTTGGAGGTGAGGACGATCCCGGTGCCGGCGGCCTGCCCGCTGCCGAAGTCGAGCGTCGTGACGATGTCGACGACGCCGACGAGTTGCGCGGAGGTGGCCTGCCCGATCGCCGTGCTCGAGGAGCCTGAGGTCCCCGAGGAGCCCGAGGAACCCGAGCCGGAGGAGCCCCAGCCCGACGAGCCGCTCGACCCTGACGTGCCGCCAGTGCTCCCCTGCGATCCGCTTCCCCGCCCCCATGCGCCGCCGGGCCAGGTTCCGGACCCGATGTCCGACGAGCCGATCCCGGGGTTCGCGGGTGCGACGGTCGCGGTCGTGGTCTGGGCCGTGCGGGCGAGGACATAGTCGTAGCCGCCGAATCCGAGTGCGGCGGCGACGATCGCGGCGGCCGCGGTACCGAGGACGGCGCTGCGTGTGGTGCTGGGGGCCATGGATTCTCCTGGTCGGCCTGGGGAGATCGGGATGAGCCAAGTTGAAGCCGCCTCGCAAAGCGTGCGCTGTCGGCGACCCGTGCGTCTGCTGTGCGTCCTGCGGGCATGCCGTGGCCTGCCGGCCGGTCGCCTCCCCGACCTCGACGGCGCCGATCTCCCGGCCTGTCTGTCAGCGGCAGCGGTTAGGGTTACCTCACCGACGACGAAAGGGCAGGTCATGGCCGTTCACGAGGGCAGCTGGGCTCCCGGCACTCCCTGTTGGGTCGACATCTCGGTGCCTGACCTGGCTCGCAGCCAGGCCTTCTACCGCGCCGTCCTGGGCTGGGAGTTCACCGAGAGCAGCGAGGAGTTCGGCGGTTACACGACGGCGCTCGTGGGTGGCCGTGCTGCCGCCGGGATGTCCCCTCCGATGCAGGGAGGGGATGCGTCCCCGAGTTTCTGGACCGTCTATCTCGCCACCGCAGACTCGGCGGCCACCGAGGCGGCGATCGGCGCCTCGGGCGGTCGGACCGTCTTCGGGAGCATGGAGGTGGGCGACCTCGGCCGGATGGGCATCTACGCCGACCCGACGGGCGCGGTCTTCGGCACCTGGGAGTCCGGGGGGCACACGGGCTACGACGTCTTCGGTGAGCCGGGAGCGGTCACCTGGTGCGAGGGCATGGTCGGCGACTTCGAGGCCGGCAAGGCCTTCTACGCCAAGGCATTCGGCTACACCTACACCGACATGTCGGCCGAGGGGATGGACTACGCGATGTTCACCGTCCCCGGCGGAGAGCGCCCCGCGGGCGGCATCGGCGGCGAGAAGGAACGTCCGCCCTATTGGTCGGTCACCTTCGAGGTCGACGGCACCGACGCGGCGGTCGAGCGCGTGCAGGCGGCCGGGGGTGGCCTGGTGATGGAGCCGTTCGACTTCGAATACGGCCGGATCGCCGTCGTCACCGGCCCCGACGGCGAGCCCTTCGGCCTCATCACGAGCGCCCCGTTCCCCGGGTGACGCGCTCGGCCACCGGGTCTGGTCCCGCTCCTGGCGTCGCCGTGCGTGCCGGGCTGCATGACGACCTCGGGTATGCCGTGCCCCTCACCTCGGCACCGCGTCGGGTCGTGAGCCTCGTCCCGTCGCTCACCGAGGCGATCGCCGTGAGCGCGCCGGGAGTCCTCGTCGGTGCGACCGACTGGTGCGTCCATCCCGAGGGACTCGCCGTCACGAGGGTGCGCGGCACGAAGAACCCCGACCTCGAAGCGATCACAGCCCTGGCACCCGACCTCGTCGTCGCCAACGAGGAGGAGAACCGCGAGGCCGACGTCCGGGCGCTGCGCGCGCGAGGGATCGCGGTGTGGGTGACCGACATCCGCTCCGTCGCCACCGCCCTCACCTCGATCGAGCGGGTCCTCGACCTGCTCGCGGCACCCGAGCGGGACTGGCTCGCCCGAGCCCGTGCGGCGTGGGGGATTGGCCACGCGGGCGCGACGGCGCAGACGAACCGGGCGGGGGAGGCGAAGAAGCCGAGCAGGCCGGGGTTGACCAGCGGGGCGGGAGAGACGGCATACCCGCCCGTTGTGGCGACCGCGGTGATCGCGATCTGGCGGCGGCCGTGGATGTTCCTCGGGCGCGAGACCTACGCCGGAGACGTCCTGCGCCGGCTCGGTGTGGCCAACGCGCTGAGCACCCATGAGCAGCGCTATCCGCGGGTCGATCCAGCGCAGCTGCCGCCGCACGACCTCGTCGTGCTTCCCGACGAGCCCTATCCGTTCGCGCCGGGCGACGGCCCGGAGGCATTCCCCGCGGCGCGCACGGTGCTCGTCGACGGACAGGCGCTCACGTGGTACGGCCCGCGAACGGTCCAGGCGGCCGACCGGCTTGCCGACGCCCTGCGAGACGCCGCGGTGCCGCTCGACCCGCGGTTCGGCGGCTCAGCCATCTGAGGACCCGGCGTGTTCGCGCCGGGCCAGCTGCGGGCCCAGGATGCCTGTGGCCTGCACGACGACCGGGTCGAGTGCCGGGTCGCCGACCCGGGCGCGGTCGAGCAGCTCGTGCAACATCCGCGGCTCCCAATACCCGAGCAGGTGGCCGGCGACCCGCACCGCGGCCTCGTCCGGACCGAGGTGGGCCCAGTGCCGGGCGACGTCGGCGGACAGCCGGGCGATCGGGTCGTCGGCGCGGGGCGCGCCGTCGCCGTGGTCGGCGTGCGCAGCGCCGTCCGCGTCGCGGCGCCCGACGACGTCCGTCGGGGCGTTCGCGACCCGTACCTGCACGGCGGTCACCTTGTATTCCGGGCAGTTGGTGGCCCAGTCGGAGTTGTCGGTCGTCACGACGTTGGCCCCCGTCACCGGGTGGTGGAAGGTCGTGTAGACGACGCCGGCCGGCATCCGCTGCGTGACGAGGGCCCGCAGGGTGATCGCCCCGACGCGAGAGCTCACCTCGACGAGGTCGCCGGACCGGACGCCGCGGACCTCGGCGTCGGCCGGGTGCAGTTCGAGGACGTCGGCCGGGTGCCACAAGCTGTTGGCGGTGCGGCGGGTCTGGGCGCCCACGTTGTACTGGCTGAGGATCCGCCCGGTCGTGAGCAGCAGGGGGAAGCGCCGGGTGGCCCGCTCGGTCGTCGGGACGAAGACCGTCGGGGTGAGCCGGCCCCGGCCGCGGACGAACGAGTCCACGTGCATGATCGGCGTTCCCATCGAATGCTCGTCCGGGACCGGCCACTGCATCGAACCCTCGGCGTCGAGCCGCGCATGCGAGACCCCCGCGAAGGTCGGGGTGGTCGCCGCGATCTCGGCCATGATCTCCCGCGGATGCCCGTAGTGCATGGGATGGCCCATGGCCGTGGCGATCTCGCAGACGACCTGCCATTCGTCGCGCCCGACCCGGCTGGGCATCACCGGCCGGACCCGTCCGAGGCGCCGCTCGGCGTTGGTGAAGGTGCCGTCCTTCTCGAGGAAGGACGTGCCGGGCAGGAAGACGTGTGCGAAGCGCGAGGTCTCGTTGCGGAACAGGTCGTGGACGACCACGAGCTCCATCGCCCGCAGGGCCGCCTCGACGTGCCGGGTGTGCGGGTCGGACTGGGCGACGTCCTCGCCCTGGACGTAGAGGCCGCGGAAGCTCCCGGCGAGCGCCGCGTCGAACATGTTGGGGATCCGCAACCCCGGCTCGGCAGCGACGGGCACTCCCCAGATCCGCTCGAAGACCGCCCGCACCTCGGGCCTGGACACGTGCCGATAGCCCGGCAGCTCGTGCGGGAACGAACCCATGTCGCACGAGCCCTGGACGTTGTTCTGCCCGCGTAGGGGGTTCACCCCGACGCCGGGCCGGCCGAGCATGCCGGTGAGCATCGCGAGGTTGGCCATCCCCATGACCATCGTCGAGCCCTGGCTGTGCTCGGTGACGCCCAGGCCGTAGTAGATCGCCGAGTTGGGGCCCGCGGCATACAGTCTCGCCGCGGCACGCAGGTCGGCCGCCGGCACGCCGGTGACCTCCTCGGTCGCCTCGGGCGCGTGCTCGGGCCGCGCGATGAACTCGAGGTATGCCGTGACATCCTCACAGCGCTCGCGCAGGAAATCCTCGTCGTGCAGACCCTCGGTGACCACGACGTGGGCGAGGGCGTTGACGACGGCGACATTCGTGCCCGGCCGCACCGGCAGGTGGTATGCCGCGCGCACGTGTGGTGCGCGGACCAGCTCGATCCGTCGTGGGTCGGCGACGACGAGCCGGGCGCCGGCTCGCAGCCTGCGCTTGAGCCGGGAGGCGAAGACCGGGTGCGCGTCGGTGGGGTTGGCACCGATGACCAGGACGACATCGGCCTCGTCGACCGAGGCGAAGTCCTGGGTGCCGGCGGAGGTGCCGAAGGCCTGACCGAGCCCGTAGCCGGTGGGGGAATGGCAGACCCGGGCGCAGGTGTCGACGTTGTTGCTGCCGAAGGCGGCCCGCACCATCCGCTGGACGACGTAGACCTCCTCGTTCGTGCACCGGGACGAGGAGATGCCGCCGATGGCACCCACACCGTGGCGGCGCTGGATGTCGCGGAAGCCCTCGGCGACGCGGGCGATCGCCTCCTCCCACGAGCACTCGAGCCACTCGTCCTCGATCCGCTCCCGGACCATCGGGCGCAGCACGCGGTCCGGGTGGGCGGCATACCCGACGGCGAAGCGGCCCTTCACGCAGGAGTGGCCCTCGTTGGCTCGGCCGTCCTTGTCGGGGACCATCCGCACGACCTCGGTGGCGGCACCCTCGCCGGTCACCTCGGCCCGGAAGGTGCAACCGACGCCGCAATAGGCACAGGTGGTGACGACCGAGCGCGTCGGCATCCCGAGCGCGACGACGGAGTGTTCCTCGAGCGCCGACGTGGGGCAGGCTTGCACGCAGGCACCGCACGAGACACATTCGGAAGCAAGGAAATTCGTGCCGCCCGCGCTCACCTGTGAGTCGAAGCCCCGGCCGGCGATCGTGAGGGCGAAGGTGCCCTGGATCTCGCCGCACGCCCGCACACAGCGCGAGCAGACGATGCAGGCCGAGGGATCGAAGCCGAAATAGGGGTTGCTGTCGTCCCGCGGCGCGTCGGCGTGCGTCGCGCCGAGGCCGAATCGCACCGACGCGACGTCGCACTCCACCGCAAGGCGGGCCAGGTCGCAGGAGCCGCGGGCACATCCGGCGCAGTCGGCGGGGTGATCGGACAGGTAGAGCTCCATCACCCCGCGGCGCAGCTCCCGCAGGGTCTGCGTGCGCGTCGCGACGACCATGCCGTCCGTGCACGGCGTCGTGCACGAGGCCGGGGTGCCCGCGGTCCCGTCGACCTCGACCAGACACAGCCGGCAGGACCCGAACGGGGCGAGTGAGTCGGTCGCGCACAGGCGGGGGATCTCGACGCCGGCGAGCGCCGCCGCGCGCAACACCGACGTCCCCGGTGCCACCGCGACGGGTATGCCGTCCACCGTCACCGTCGCGCTCGGTGCACCGGGCACCGGGGGGGTGCCGAGGTCTCGGGCTGGGGAGAGGGTCATGCGTCGCCTCCGTCGCCGGCGGTGAGCGGTCCGAAGTCCTCGGGGAAGTGGGTGAGCGCACTGCGGACCGGGAGCGGGGTGAGCCCACCCATCGCGCACAGCGAGCCGCGCTCCATCGTCCGGCAGAGATCGTGCAGGAGGGTGAGGTTCGCTTCGCGGTCGATTCCGGCGAGGATCCGGTCGATGGTCTCCACCCCACGGCGCGAGCCGATCCGACAGGGAGTGCACTTCCCGCAGGACTCGGCCGCGCAGAACTCCATCGCGAACCGGGCCATCCGGCCGAGGTCGACGGTGTCGTCGAAGACGACGACGCCACCGTGGCCGAGGAGGAAGCCCGCCTGCGTCATCGACTCGTAGTCGAGCCGGACGTCGAGCAGCCCGGCCGGGACGTAGGCGCCCAGCGGTCCGCCGACCTGGACCGCCCGCACCGGCCGGCCGGTGCGCGTGCCCCCACCGAAGTCCTCGACGAGCTCGCGCAGGGTGAGGCCGAAGCCGACCTCGACGAGGCCGCCCCGGGCGACGTTTCCGGCCAGCTGGACGACCTGGGTGCCGCGCGAGCGGTCGGTGCCGTGGGCGGCATACGCCTCGGGGCCGTCGGCGAGGATGGCCGGGACGGTCGCGAGGGTGAGGACGTTGTTCACCACCGTGGGGCGGCCGAACAGACCCGAGACGGCGGGGATGGGCGGCTTGGCCCGCACCTCGCCCCGGCGACCTTCGAGGCTCTCGAGCATCGAGGTCTCCTCGCCGCAGATGTAGGCGCCGGCTCCCACCCGAACCTCGACGTCGAAGGCGAAGCCCGATCCGAGGATGTCCGGGCCGAGCCATCCGCCCTCGCGGGCGGCCACGACGGCCCGGCGCATCGCGGCCGCGGCGTGCGGGTACTCCGAACGGACGTAGACGAAGCCCTCGTTCGCCCCCACCGCCCAGGCCGCGATCGCCATCCCCTCGAGGAGCGCGAACGGGTCTCCCTCCATGAGCATCCGGTCGGCGAAGGTGCCCGAGTCGCCCTCGTCGGCGTTCGCGCAGACGAAGCGCAGGTCTGCGGGGGTCGCGGCAACGGTCGCCCACTTGCGTCCCGTCGGGAAGCCCGCCCCGCCGCGCCCCCGCAGGCCCGACGCGACGACCTGCTCCACGACCCGCTCGGGCGCAAGCGCGAGCGCGCGGCGCAGGCCCGCCCAACCGCCCAGGCGCGCGTAGTCGTGCGGGTCGGCCGGGTCGACTATCCCCAGGCGCGCGGTCGTCACCCGGGTCTGCCGGGTGAGCCACGGGTGCTCGTCGACATGACCGTCGGGACCGACGTATGCCGGGTCGCCGGCTCCCGGGGCAGGGCGGACGGCCGTGGCGAGGTCGAGGGCGGCGAGGGCGGTGGCGGGAGTGACCTGGGCGAAGCCGACGCGGCCCGCGCCCGTCGTCGACTCGACCTCGACCAGTGGCTCGAGCCAGAGCATGCCGCGCGAGCCGGTTCGGACGAGGTCGACCCCGGGCCGGGCCGCGAGGACGGCCGCGACCTCGTCGGCACCGACCGACGCGGCTGCGGCGTCGCCGGGCACGAAGACGCGGGTCATCGCGGTGGCTCCGGGACCTGCCGAAGGATCGCGTCGTGGTCGACCCGTCCGCGGAGCACACCGTCGAGGAGCGCGCAGGGACCGAGGGCGCAGTTGCCCAGGCAGAAGACCTCGCCGACCTCGACGTCGGCACGTCCGGCGAGGGTGTCGCGAACCTGTGCGAGCAGCTCCTCGGACCCGACCGACTGACACGCCTCGCCGCGGCATACGCGCACGACGTGTGGGGGAGGGGGCGCCGTGCGGAAGTCGTCGTAGAAGCTCACCACCCCGTGGACCTCGGCCGTGGAAAGTCCGAAGACCTCGGCAAGGGTGGGGCTGTCGGCGGGGTCGAGATGGCCCAGCTCGTCCTGGACCGCGTGCAGGGCAGGCAGCAGGCCGCCCCGGAGCGCGACGTGTCCGTCGGCGATCTCCCGCACCCGTCGGGCGCGTTCGACGGCGCTCATCGCACTGCTCCCTCCACGGCTCGTCCCGCACGGGACTCGGCGGCGACGAGCCCAGCGTGACAACGAAACCGCCGGAAGGGAAGGACCCCTGAACCGCGCCCTGGCAATCGTGCTCGACGGCGACTTTCCTCCGGGGAAAGACGCCGTCCCGTTGCGAGATGCGAGCCCACCCGGGCGGTAGGCTCGCGCCTTCATGTGGGTGCTGCGGGGGCGCCCGTCGACGTCGAACCCTGCGAGGTGTGGCGTGACCGAAATGCGGCGTGGTCGACACGAATCCACCGGTCGGCCGGTGGGTCGTGTGCGTGGGCTCGCCGGGATGCTCGCTGCGGTGCTCGCACTCGGGGGCGGTTCGTGGTGGCTCACCCATCGTGGGAGTGCACCCGGCGAGTCCGCCGTCGCCGCGGGCTCCCCGACCCCGGCGGCCGCCTGCACGGGTTCGGCGCCGTTCGAACTCGCCACGACGGCAGGCTATGCGGTGCTCGCGCGGGCGGTCGCCACGGCATACACCGCTCGCAAGGTCTCTGTCGACGGCGCCTGCTCGAGCGCCGACGTCCGGGTCGTCGCCGCCGGGGAACTCGCGGCGCTGGCGGCCTCCGCGCAACCCCCGGCCGCCTTCCTCACCGGTCCCCTGCAGACGCCGGTCCTCGCCGATCTCGCGCGCACGAGCGGGTCCGTGCTCGGCACGGGGCTCACCGTCGCCCGCTCGGTGTCCGTCCTCGCCGTGCCCCAGCCGGTGGCGGCGGCGACCGGTTGGGGTGGCCAGGCGCCCACGTGGGCGGACGCGCTCACGCGGCTGCTCGACCCGTCGGGCTGGGCGGCCGCGGGCCACCCGGAACTCGCCAAGGGTGGCCTCGCCGCCGCGCACCCCGCGACCTCCGCCGCGACGACGAGCGCAGTCGGGGCCATCGTCGCCACGGCCGAGGGGCTGCCCGCCGGGCAGCCGGCGCTGGCCGGACTCACCTCGCTGCCGGTCGAGCAGGCGATGCTCTCTCTCGTGCAGCGGATGCGCGTGGAAGGGGCCACCGACGAAGAGGTCCTTGCCGGACTCCAGCAGGCCGACCGTCAGGGCGCCCTCGTCGACACCGTCGTCGCGGCCTTCGTCGACGAGCGGGTGGTCCAGGTCTACAACTCCCAGGCGCACACGACCCCGCTCGTCGCCGTCTACCCGGCCGACGGCGTCCTCGTGAGCGACCTCACCCTCACCCCGGTCGCCGCCGGTCGACTCGGTGCCCAGGCGCGCGCGGGACTCGCCGAACTCCAGGGCTTCCTCGCCGGGGATGCCGGGCGTCCGGTCGTCGAGGGCGCCGGCTATCGGGTGATGGCCGACACGGACAGCTCCACGATGACCGCAGCGCTGGGCCTGGCCACCACCCCGCCGGCGACCCGGCTGCCGGTCCCCGATGGCCTGGTCCGATATGCCCTCGCGTCCGCGTGGGACATGCTGCACAATCCGGGGCGATTCCTGCTCGTGCTGGACGCCTCGGCCTCGATGGCCGACCAGGTCCCCGGCACCGGGTCGACCAAGATGGCCCTCGCGGTCGCGGCCGGGGCGGCCGGGATCGGGCTGATGCCCCCGCGGGGAGAGATGGGCCTGTGGACCTTCAACAAGCCTCCCGGCAGCACCGCCGACTGGCATGAACTCATCCCGGTCGGGCCTGCTGCGGCCGACCTCGGCGGCCGACCTCGCTCGGCTGCCCTCGTCTCGGCCCTTCAGGGGATCACCCCCTCGGGGGCCACGCCGCTCTACGTCACCGCGATCGGCGCCCAGAAGGCGATGGTCGACTCCTATCGGCCGGGGATGCCCAACCTCGTCCTGCTCGTGAGCGACGGCCGCAACGACCGGGCGGGCGGACCCAACCTCCAGCAGACCGTCGCCGCCCTCACCGCACAGACGTCCAAGGAACGCCCGGTGTCGATCTTCACGATCGCCTACGGCGCCAACGCCGACCGGGCCGCGCTCGAGGCGATCGCCGCGGCCAGCGGAGGAAAGTCCTATGCCGCGCTCGACCCTCGCCAGCTCGGGACCGTCCTCTTCGGCGTCCTCGTGGCCGGATTCCTCGGCACCGGCTGACGGCTTCCTCGGCTGGCACCCCTCCCCGCCCTCCCGGCCCTCCCGGCCCTCCCGGCTCTCCCGGGACCTCCCGGCCCTCCCGGCCCTCCCGGGAGTAAGCGCTTGAGTGGTCACTTTTCCTGTGGTCCGGGCCCTAGGTTGCGCGAAAAGTGCACAGTCAAGCGCTTACTCCCGGAGGGGGAGGGCTCCCGGAGGGGGAGGGCTCCCGGAGGGGGAGGGGGCCCGGAGGGGGAGGGGGCCCGGAGGGGGAGGGGGCCCGGAGGGGGAGGGGGCCCGGAGGGGGAGGCGGGCGGGGGCGACGGGTCGATTAGGGTCGCCCGACCTGCGCTGATATCCTGATCGACGCCGTATTCCGGCCGCGGACACACAGAGCCCAGGTGGACCTGCCCTGGCGCACCGCGCAGCGATCCCGAGAAGGAGTCGGTCACCCCATGCCATTGGACAAGGCGACGAAGAAGCAGCTCATCGACGAATACGCGACCACCGAGGGCGACACCGGCTCTCCCGAGGTGCAGATCGCGATGCTCACCAAGCGCATCCAGGACCTCACCGAGCACGCCCGCACCCACCAGCACGACCACCACAGCCGGCGCGGTCTGCTCCTGCTCGTCGGCCGCCGCAAGCGCATGCTGCGCTACCTCGAGGCGACCGACATCGAGCGCTACCGCTCCCTCATCAAGCGGCTCGGCCTGCGCCGATGACCTCCCCGAAGGCGGCTCCCGCATCCCGCGGTGGCCGCCTTCGCGTGTGAGCCGGGAAACCCCGGGGTATGCCGTCCACCACCGATCCGCGCGCCGCGCGGGGCAGGTGAGCACCCGGCATACCGGATGAAGCAGACCACCGAAGGAAACCCCGCGCACAACGACGATGCGCGAGGGCGACACGAGAGAAGAGGAGGACCCGTGGAGGGTCCAGAGATCACCTTCGCCGAAGCCGTCATCGACAACGGCCGCTTCGGCACCCGCAAGGTCCGGTTCGAGACCGGACGACTGGCTCGGCAGGCCGACGGCGCCGTCGTGGCCTACCTCGACGAGGAGACGATGATCCTCGCCACCGCCGCCGCCGGGCGCACCCCCAAGGACCAGTTCGACTTCTTCCCGCTCACGGTCGACGTCGAGGAGCGGATGTACGCGATCGGGAAGATCCCCGGCTCGTTCTTCCGCCGCGAGGGACGCCCGAGCACCGAGGCGATCCTCACCTGCCGGCTCATCGACCGTCCGCTGCGCCCGAGCTTCGCCAAGGGGCTGCGCAATGAGGTCCAGATCATCATCACCGTCTACTCGCTCAACCCCGACCACCAATACGACGTGCTCGCGATCAACGCCGCGTCGGCCGCCACCCAGATCTCCGGGCTGCCCTTCAGCGGCCCCATCGGTGGCGTGCGCGTGTCGTGCATCGACGGCGAGTGGGTGGCCTTCCCGAACTTCAGCGACGCCGAGCGCTCCACCTTCGACATGGTCGTGGCGGGCCGGATCGTCGGCGACGACGTCGCGATCATGATGGTCGAGGCCGAGTCGACCGAGGCGACCTGGGACCTGGTGACCCACCAGGGCAAGGCAGCCCCGACCGAGGAGGTCGTCGCCGAGGGCCTCGAGGCGGCCAAGAAGTTCATCCGCGTCCTCTGCGAGGCGCAGGCCGACCTGGCTGCGCGCTCCGCGAAGGAGACTATCGAGTTCCCGCGCTTCCTCGACTACGAGGACGACGTCTACGCGGCCGTCGAGGCCAACGCGAGCGAGCAGACCGCCGCGGCGCTGCAGATCGCCGGCAAGCAGGAGCGCGAGGAGCGGCTCGGCCAGATCAAGTCGGCGCTGCACCTCGAGCTCGTCGGCGACGCCGACGGCATCCACGAGGGCGGCACCAAGGGTGCCTTCTTCGGCCGGCAGAAGGAGGTGTCGGCGGCATACCGGAGCCTGCAGAAGAAGCTCGTCCGCCAGCGCATCCTGCGCGACGGCGTGCGCATCGACGGTCGCGGGCTGCGCGACATCCGTCAGCTCTCGGCCGAGGTCGAGGTGCTCCCGCGGGTGCACGGCTCGGCGATCTTCGAGCGCGGCGAGACCCAGATCCTCGGCGTGACGACGCTCAACATGCTCAAGATGGAGCAGCAGCTCGACACGCTCTCGCCGGTCACGCGCAAGCGCTACATGCACAACTACAACTGCCCGCCGTTTTCCACCGGCGAGACCGGCCGGGTCGGCTCGCCCAAGCGGCGCGAAGTCGGCCACGGTGCGCTCGCCGAGCGGGCGCTCATGCCCGTGCTGCCCACGCGCGAGGAGTTCCCCTACGCGATCCGTCAGGTGTCCGAGGCGATCGGCTCCAACGGCTCGACCTCGATGGGCTCGGTGTGCGCGTCCACCCTGTCGCTGCTCAATGCCGGTGTGCCGCTGCGCGCCCCGGTCGCCGGCATCGCCATGGGCCTGGTCTCGGACACCGTCGAGAACGCAGCCGGCGAGTCCGAGGTCCGGTATGCCGCCCTCACCGACATCCTCGGTGCCGAGGACGCCTTCGGCGACATGGACTTCAAGGTCGCCGGCACCCGTCAGTTCGTCACGGCGATCCAGCTGGACACCAAGCTCGACGGCATCCCCGCCTCGGTGCTCGCCGGTGCGCTCACCCAGGCCCGCGAGGCCCGGCTGCACATCCTCGACGTCATGGGCGAGGCGATCGACGCGCCCGACGAGATGAGCGCCTACGCCCCGCGGATCATCACGGTGAAGGTGCCGGTCGACAAGATCGGCGAGGTCATCGGCCCCAAGGGCAAGATGATCAACCAGATCCAGGACGACACCGGCGCCGACATCACGATCGAGGACGACGGCACGGTCTACATCGGCGCGGTCGACGGTCCGTCGGCCGAGGCGGCTCGGGCCGCGGTCAACGCGATCGCCAACCCGCAGATGCCCGAGGTGGGCGAGCGCTTCATGGGCACCGTCGTGAAGACGACGACCTTCGGCGCCTTCATCTCGCTGCTGCCCGGCAAGGACGGCCTGCTGCACATCTCCGAGGTGCGCAAGCTCGTCGGTGGCAAGCGGATCGACTCGGTCGACGACGTGCTCAAGGTCGGCCAGAAGGTCCAGGTCGAGCTCAAGGAGATCGACCCGCGCGGCAAGCTCTCGCTCGCGGCCGTCCTGCCCGAGGGCGAGGCGGCTCCCGCTGCGGAGGTTCCCGCGGAGGCCTGACCCTCGTCGCGTCCAGCGAAACCTGGCGGGGCGGCATACCGGATCCGGTATGCCGCCCCGCTTGCGTGTGCGCGCGCTCAGCGGTATACCCGCGCGCTCGGTCGGCGCACGAGGATGTCGCACCGACGCAGCTGCGCAGGCAGGAAGCCTCGTGGGCCGATCAGGAGTCGCCGCGGCCGGCCGTGCCCTGGTCCTGGCTCTCGTCGCCCGGCGTGGTGCTCAGTGATCGGCGGATGCGGGAAGGGCGCCATTTCGCCTCGATGTCCGCGGCGACCTTGACGTCCAGGTCCTCCAGCGCCGAGAGGGTGGCTTGACCGAGCATCGGGGTGGCCATGGTCAACTCGACGTGGGTGTTGTCACCGGAGCGGTGGGCTCGGCGAAGCTGTTCCAGCAGCGCAGGGCCGACCCCGCTGAGGATCAGTCGCCCGCCATGGGCGTGCAGATCGTCTGCGTACTTCTCGATCATGCCCATGGCGGTGGCTCCGAGCCGCTCGCGGGCGCGAACCCTGATGATCACCCGGGCATTCCTCGTGCCGGCGATCCTGGGGAGCTGCGCCTCGGCCCGCTGAGCGCCGGCGGAGAACAGGCTGCCGTAGACGATGAGGACGACCGTCGAGTCGGAGGTCAGCTGTGCCGGGACAGGCTGCTCGACGAGCCGGCCAGCCTGCTCGACCACCTGCACGATCCGCAGGTCCTGGGCTTCCAGGCCGAGCGCCAGGACGAACGAGAGGGCCACGCCGAGGCCCACGGCCGCCGCGATCGGCAGCGTGAGAACGCCGACGAAGGTCACGAGCATGGCCGCCCGGGACGCACCGCCGGAACGCCAGACGGCGGCGATCCGCGGCCGGTTGATCGACTGGACGCCTGCGGAGATGAGGATCGCGGCGAGGGCGGGCATGGCCACCTTCCCCACCAGGTCGGGGAGCGCAACGAGGACGGCGAGCATCCACACCCCGGACATCACGGCCACCCATCGGGTGCGCGAACCCATCGACGTGCTCATCGACGTGGCCCCGAGTGAGCCTCCCACGGGGATCGCCTGCACGAACGCGCCGGCGACGTTGGCGAAGCCCTGGGCCCGGAAGTCACCGTCGACGCTGGCCGGAGGGCCCGTAGGATTCGGCGCCGCCCGCGACACCCCAGCCCCCTGGACCAGCACGATGGCCGCCACGGATGCGGCGCCACCGATGACGTCGAGGGAGATCCGGTCGAAGCGTGGCCATTCGAGCGGAGGCAGGCCGGGCGTGATCTGGCCCGCGTCGGCGACGAGGGCCACCGGGTCGAACCACTTCACCGCCCAGACCAACCCCGACAGGACGATCAGCACGCCCAGGGCGGCGAAGTTGCGCACGGGTGACCGCGACCCGAGCGCCAGCATGGCGAGCCCGGCCAGACCGAGCACCACCGTGGGCCAATCGAGTCGGCCGGGGTGGAGGACCACGTCGATCGCCCGCAGCAGGGTGGTGTCGCCCCGGCCGTCGTATCCCGTGAGCGACGACAGCTGGCCGAGGATGATCGACACGGCCACTCCGGTAAGGAAGCCGGTCATCACCGAACGGGAGACGAACTCCACGTACCGACCGAGACGGAGCAAACCCGCAGCGATCATGAGAGCACCGGCCAGCAGTGTCACCAGGGCCATGGCCTGGGGCCGGTCCCGGTGCCCGACGTTGGCAACGGCCGAGAACGCGGCGAGTGAGGCGGCGCTGGTGGTGGTGACCACCATCAACTTCGACCTCGCCGTGAGCCCTCCGACGATCGGCCCGACGAGAGCCCCGTAGAGGCCGAAGATCGGGTTGACCCCGGCCATCGCCGCCGAAGCCATCCCATCGGGCACGGCGGAGGCGGCCAGCGGCAGGCCCGTGAGGGTCGCGGTGCCGAGCGTGCGTGCGTTGGCTTGGTCCGCGTGCGGCGCCGCCGTGTCTCTGCTCAACACGCTCCTTCGGGTCGTCGGCATCCGCTCTGCCATGTCGGCGGCTGATGGCACCAATCCCACACGGACCAACCCCAGCCGGGATCGTCCCGAAGAATCTAGCCGATCCCTGCGGGGAACCCACCACGATGTCGACGCGCCTCGTTCCGGGGGCCGGGGCGGCATACCGACCCCGGTATGCCGCCCCGCTCGCGTTCCCGGGCGACCTGCGCTCAGCCGGTGAGCCGCGCGGCCTCCGCCAACCGCCCGACGAAGTCGAGGAGTCGCTCGGAGCCCTCGGGCGGGCCTTCGGGCCCCAGCGCGAGGACGGCCACCCGGGTGGCGCCGGCCGCGGCGTACTGCCCGATGCGGTGGGCGATCGACTCGGGGGAGTCGTCGCCGGGCACGGCGCAGAAGGCGACCGCCTCGAACGGGGTAGCGGGGGTCGAGTGCGGCGCCTCGGCCCGCGCCGCCCGCGCGACGGCCAGCCCCTCGGCGAGTCGATCGGGGTCGTCGGTGCCGCTGAAGATCACCCCGTCGCCCAGCCCCCCGGCGAGGGCGAGGGTCTTGCGCCCGACCGCCCCGATGAGCAGCGGCTCGGGCCGCAGCGGCGGCCAGCGGAGGCGGACCTGGTCCAACCGGACGTACCGGCCGGTCACGGTCACCTCCGCCCCGTCGAGCAGGGCGCGCAGGGCCGTGGCGTATTCGCGCAGGAGGGTGAGCGGCGACTCGACCCGCGCGCCGACCTGGCCCATCCAGTCGAGCACCCCGTGGCCGATGCCGGGCAGGAACCGGCCGGGGAAGATCCGGTGCAAGGTCGCGATCTCCATGGCCGTGAGTGCGACCGAACGCAGTGGCACCGGCATGAGCCCGAGCCCGACCCGCAGCCGATCGGTCGCGGCGAGGAGCGCGGCGGCCGGTGCGACGCCACTCTGCGCGAAACAGTCCTCCCACAGCCACACCTCGGTGAGGTCGGCCCGTTCGGCGGCGCGGGCCACGGCGATCATCCGCTCCGGCGGTTGGTCGGGCGGCACGATGAGTCCGATCTCGGGCATGCAGCGACCCTAGGCGCTGCTCGGCCGGACGCGGCATAGAGTGGGGGTGTGTTCGGCGGACGCGGTGGGGCCTTCGGCGACGTCGTCGGCGTCGCGGTGACCTTCCTGCAACCCGGGCACGCGCACACCCTCGCGGAGAAGCGGCGCCAAGCCCTGGATCGGGAGCAACCCGAGTCGGGTGCCCCTCCGCTGGAGGTCGACCTCGAGCGGGGCGTCGTGCGACTCCTGCCCGCAGATCCCGGAGCCCACGAGCGCTGACGGGGGCGTCCGGGCCCGGGTGGGGGGGCGTGCCCGACTCGCGGGGAATCTCGCGCGGTGACGTGGCGCGGCATACGCTGGTATGCCGTGCCGTCCCTCTCCCCACGGCCCGTGCGTGCGTCCCGCGCGCGACGCTGGCTGTTCCTGCCCGGTTTGTCGCTCCTCGTCGCCTGCGGTGCGCCCGCCTTGAGCGCGGTTCCGGACCCGACGGCGGTCCCGTCCGCCGACTTCGTGGCGGTCGCCTCGGCAGCTGCCGCGACGGGAGCCGCCGCAGCGCCGGCGGGAACCACCGCTGCGGCGGTTGCGTCCGCTGCGGCCGCCGGGTCCAGGACGAGCGGGACGACCGGCGCCGCGTCCGGCGCGGCCACGACGACGGCGGCAGCACAGGCCGCCGCCGCGAAACGGCGCACGACGACGACCACGTCGAGCAGCTCGTCCTCCAGCTCCAGCTCCAGTTCCTCCTCGCCGCCGCCGCCCCCGAGCAGCACCCCCACCGTGAGCGCCGACTTCGCGAGCGCGTGGAGCAGCTGGCCGAGATCACCGGACGGGATCTGGCGGGTGGCCGGCGACTGGGTAGGGACCGGCGGGAACACCCTGCTGCGATCCAACGCCTCGATCTCCGGCGGGCTGCTCTCCCTCACGAGCAAGGCGGGCACGCTCCAGGGGGCCGAGATCCAGACCCTGCCGACCTACGGTTACGGCTACTACGTCACCCGGATGAAGGTCGCCAAGGTGGCCGGGGTGTGCCAGGCCTTCTTCTGGATCGCCGACGGCTACGGCCCCGGGGAGATCGACATCGAGTTCAACACCGGCGGAACGACGCACGGCGTGGTCGAGGACTGGGTCACCTCGAGCAACCGAGGGCGCGTGCACTTCACCCTTCACCCGTGGACGTCGGCGACGATCGCCGACGTCGACCTCGCCTTCAACCCGGCCAACGGCTTCCACACCTACGGATTCCTCTGGACGCCCTCGCGGGTCGACTTCACCATCGACGGCGCGATCGTCCGCAGCTTCACGGCACTGCCCTCGACGCTGGGACCCGGTGCGGAGAAGGGCTACCTCATGGCCAACACGTGGACCGGTTCCCCGACGTGGGGTGGCGGCCCTCCGGCCCAGGACGCGACCGCACAGTACGACTGGATGCGCTTCTACGCCGGGGTCACCTCTATCCCGCCGGGTGCCAACTCCTGACCGGTCGACCCTGGGCGCGGCGGCGGTGTCCTGACGGCGTGAGAGGGTGGGCGGGTGCCGCCCGCCGCCTCGACCCGCTCGACGCTGCGCCGAGGCGCCGCCGTCGTGTGGCGCGGCATCCGCGAGGAGCCTCGTTGGTTCGCCCTCGCCGTGCTGGGATCGACCGTCTACGGCGTGATGACCGCGCTCATGGCCTGGGCGATCGGGTGGTGCACGAGCAACGTCCTCACTCCCGCCGTGGCCGTGCGCGACGTCACCGCCGGCCAGCTGTGGACGATCGGTGGCGTGCTCACCGGGGTCGTCACGCTCAACGTCGCGGGCATCGTCGCGCGCCGGGTCGCCGCGGGCAACGTGATGTTCGGCCTCGGGGCGGCATACCGGCAGCGGGTGACCCGGCAGTACCTCGCGCTGCCGCTGCGGTGGCACCAGCGGCACCCGTCGGGGCAGCTGCTGTCCAACGCAAACGCCGACGTCGAGGCGACGTGGAACATCTTCGCGCCGCTGCCGATGGCCCTCGGGGTCATCGTCATGCTCGTCTTCGGCGCGGTCCAGATGCTCATCGTCGACCCGGTCCTCGCCGCGGTCGGGATGGTCGTCTTCCCGCTGCTCTTCCTCGCCAACGCAGTCTTCCAACGCCGGATGTCGCCGTTGATCACCCGCGCCCAACAGTTGCGGGCCGAGGTGTCCGAGGTCGCCCACGAGAGCTTCGAGGCCGCCCTGGTCGTCAAGTCGATGGGCCGCGAAGACCAGGAGGCGCGGCGGTTCGCCGAGGCGGCATACACCTTGCGCGATGCCAACATCCTCGTGGGGCGCACCCGCGGCACCTTCGACCCGGCGATCGAGTCGATCCCGACGATCGGCACCCTCGCGGTCATCGCCGTCGGGGCCTGGCGGGCCGGACAGGGGGCGGTGACGGCCGCCGAAGTGGTCCAGATCGCCTACCTGTTCTCGGTGTTGGCTTTCCCGGTCCGCGCCTTCGGCTGGGTGCTGGGCGAGTTGCCCCGTTCGGTCGTCGGCTGGGAGCGGGTCAATGCCGTCCTGCAGGCCACCGGCGCGATGGCCTACGGCCCGGCCCAGTTGCCGGACCGTGACGCGGCCACGGTCGCAGCGCGCCGGCTGGACTTCGCCTACGAGATCGACCTGCCCGAGGGGGGCACCGAGCTCTCCCCGGCGATCCGCGACGTCACCATCACGGTGCCCGCCGGCGCGACCATCGCCCTCGTCGGCCCCACCGGCTCGGGCAAGACGACCCTGACCAACCTCCTACTGCGCCTCGTCGACCCCGACTCCGGTCAGGTACTCGTCGACGAGGTCGACCTGCGCACGGTGCGCCAGGGCGGCGTCTCTCGGGTGGCCGCCCTGGTGCCGCAGCAGACCTTCATGTTCGAGGACACCGTTCGCGACAACGTGACGCTCGGCGCGGACCACACCGACGACGAGGTGTGGGAGGCCCTTCGGGTCGCCCAGGCGCGGCGCTTCGTCCGCTCCCTGCCGGATGAGCTGGACACTCGGGTGGGGGAGCGGGGCACCAACCTCTCAGGCGGTCAGCGTCAACGAATCGCCTTGGCGCGAGCCGTGATTCGCCGTCCCCAGCTGCTCGTGCTCGACGACGCGACTTCGGCTGTCGACCCGAGTGTCGAGCAGGAGATCCTCACCGCCCTGCGCGGGGTCTCCAGCGCGACGACGGTGCTGCTCGTCGCCTACCGGATGGCCACCATCGCCCTGGCCGACGAGATCGTCTACATCGAGGAGGGCCAGGTCCGCGGGCATGGCAGCCACGAGGCCCTGGTCACCACCTGCCCTGGGTATGCCGCGCTCGTCTCGGCCTATGCCCGCGAGGCGGCCGACCGGGCGGCCGTCGCGGCCGACGAGGAAGAGGTGGCCTCGTGAGCCGCTTCGAGCCGTTGACCGACCACTCAGGGATCAGTTCGGGCGGTGAGCTGAGCGCCTGGGCCACCATCCGACGTGGCGCGGCCATCTCTCCGGAGCTCACCAAGGGCCTGGCCGTCACCGTGTTGCTCGCCGGTCTCTCGACGGTCGGGAGGGTGCTCATCCCCTTCGTCGTGCAGCGCACCACCGACGAAGGGATCCTCGCGCCCGGCGGTCCCGACGCGAGCCGGGTGCTGCTCTGGGTCGCACTCGCGCTGGCGGGGGTCGTGGTCACCGCCGTCAGTTCGTATGCCGTCAACGTGCGCCTCTACACCGCGTCCGAGAGCGGGCTGGCCTCCCTGCGGTTGGCTGCGTTCCGACACATCCACGACCTGTCGATGCTCACCCAGAACACCGAGCGGCGGGGTTCCCTCGTCTCGCGGGTGACCTCCGACGTGGACACCATCTCAGCGTTCGTCCAGTTCGGCGGGCTGATGCTCATCGTCAGCACCGGACAGATTCTGCTCGCCACCGTGCTCATGGTGGTCTACAGCCCCGTGCTCGCGGCCGTGGTTTGGGGCTGTTTCGTCCCGCTGTTCTTCCTCATCCGACACTTCCAGGGCGTTGTCGGGAGGGCCTACACCCGGGTGCGCCAACGGGTCGGGGAGATGCTCGGGGCGATCTCCGAGGCCGTCGTCGGGGCTGCGACCATTCGCGCCTACGGCATCGAGGAGCGCACCGCTGCCCGCATCGACGCTGCGATCGAGGCCCATCGGCGCGAGGCGGTCGGCGCCCAGGTGCGCTCCGTCATCGCCTTCACCGCGGGCCAGTTCGTGTCCGGGCTGACCTCGGCGGTCGTCCTCGTCATCGGCACAGTTCTGGCCGTCCGCGGCGACGTGACGATCGGGACCCTGCTGGCCTTCCTCTTCCTTGTCAACCTCTTCACCATGCCAGTGCAGCAGGCCACCGAGATCCTCAACGAGATGCAGAACGCTGTCGCCGGCTGGCGCCGAGTCATCGGCATCATCGACACTCCGGCCGACGTGGCCGACCCCGGCCCCGGCGGGGTGGAGTTGCCTCGCGGGCCG
>JAKPEG010000100.1 GCA_029552065.1 Actinomycetes bacterium | reverse complement strand
CGCGAGGTCGGCGCCCACGGCGGCGGTCTCGTCCTCGGCGACGAGGATCTCCAGCAGGGTGCCCGCGAAGGGCGAGGGGATCTCCGTGTCGACCTTGTCGGTGGACACCTCGAGGAGCGGCTCGTCCACGGCGATCGTGTCGCCGACCCCCTTGAGCCAACGAGTGACCGTCCCCTCGGTGACGGATTCACCCAGGGCCGGCATGGTCACGCGATGGGACATCTGCTCATCTCCTCGTGTCGCTTCTCGGTCGTGCGGTGCTGCGGGTCGTGCGGGTCCGGCGGGCGCTGCGTGCAGACCGCCGGGTCCTGGCTCACCCGTGCGCGTGCAGGGGCTTGCCGGCCAGGGCGAGGTGGGCCTCGCCGAGTGCCTCGTTCTGGGTCGGGTGCGCGTGCAGCAGCGGTGCGACGTCGTCGGGCGTGGCTTCCCACCCGACGATGAGCGCCGCTTCACCGATCTGCTCACCCATCCGTGCCCCGATCATATGGACCCCGACGACGGGTCCGTCGATCATGCCCACGAGCTTGACGAAGCCCTGGGTGCCGAGGATCTTCGACTTGCCGTTGCCGGCGAGGTTGTAGCTGTAGGTCCGCACCTCCCCGAGTTGCTCGCGGGCCTGACTCTCGGTGAGGCCGACGCTCGCGATTTCGGGGTCGCAGTAGGTCACCCGCGGTATGCCGCGGTCGTGCACCGGCTGCGGCGCGAGCCCGGCGACCTCCTCGGCGACGAAGATCCCGTGGGCGAAGCCCCGATGGGCGAGTTGCAGGCCGGGCACGATGTCGCCGACGGCATAGACGCCCGGCGCGGCCCGGAGTCGCTCGTCGGTGACGACATAGCCGCGGTCGAGGGTGACCCCCGCGGTCTCGAAGCCGAGCTCGGCGGTGACCGGCCGGCGTCCGACGGCGACGAGCAGCAGGTCGGCGGCGAGCGTCCCTCCGTCCTCGAGGGTCACGGTCACGGACGTCTCGTCCTGGGTCGCCCCGGCGAACCGGGTCCCGGTGCGAGCGGTGATCCCGCGCTTGCGGAAGGCGCGC
Organism: Actinomycetes bacterium; assembly: GCA_029552065.1. Classification (GTDB taxonomy): domain Bacteria; phylum Actinomycetota; class Actinomycetes; order Actinomycetales; family Dermatophilaceae; genus Phosphoribacter. The sequence goes on along the minus strand of JAKPEG010000100.1, from coordinate 16,385 downwards.
TCCAGTTGGGCGGAGATCGCCTCGTCCTCGCCGGAGACCAGGCGTGGGAGCGCCTCGATGATCGTCACGGCAGCGCCGAACGAGCGGAAGATCGAGGCGAACTCCACGCCGATGACGCCGCCGCCGAGGACGACGACCGACTCGGGCAGTTGGGTGAGCGTGAGGGCCTGGTCACTGCCGACCACCCGTCCGCCCAGGTCGAGCCCCGGCAGCGAGGCGGCGGTCGATCCGGTGGCCAGGACGAGGGTTCGCCCGCGGAGCACCCGGTCGCCCACCCGGACCTCGGTCGCCGAGAGCACCCGGCCGGTGCCTTCGACGTAGTCGATCGACGCGGCCGACACGAGTCCCTGCAGTCCCTTGTGTAGCTGGGCGACCACGCCTTGCTGATAGCCGAGCACGGCGGCCAGGTCGATCGACTCGACGGTGGAGTGGACGCCGAAGCGCGCCCCGTCGCGGGCGGTGTCGGCCACCTCGGCGGCATGCAGGAGCGCCTTCGTCGGGATGCACCCGCGGTGGAGGCAGGTGCCCCCGAGTCGGTCCCGCTCGACCAGGGCCACCCGCAACCCGAGTTGGGCACTGCGCAGGGCGCAGGCATAGCCGCCGCTGCCGCCGCCGAGGACGACGACGTCGTAGTCGGGGTCGGCGCCGGTCATCGGTCAACTCCCTCGTGTTCGGTCGGACGCTGCCCGCATCCTTTCACCTTCGCGCGCGGATCAGCCGTCCGCGAACTTCCGCAACATCTCGCAACCCGCGTCGAAGGCGGGCCGCAGATCGCTGCTCGCCTCGTCGAACCAGTGGAGTTTGCCACCTGCGTCGCTCGGCGAGGCGCTGGACAGCCGAGTTCGCTCCCGGGCGTCGGCGCGCACGGTGCACCACAGCGCGAAGGTCTCGGCGAAGTCCTCGAGCGGGTGCGTCGCGGCATACTCGCTCACGAACGTGCCCCGGTGTTTGTCGTAGAACTTCGTGTATGCCGCGCGCCGCTCCTTCGCGGTCGGCTGGCCGTTGGCGGCCTTCCACTCGGCGAGCAGGTCCGCGGGCCAGGTGACCTCGAAGTAGCGGAAGACCATGGCGGTGCTCTGCAGGCATCCGGTGCCGGTGTACCAGGTCGCACAGAGATCCGGGCCGACCCCGTCGATGGTCTGTTCGTGGTTGAGGCTGGCCAAGTGGGCGAGTTCGTGGGCGATGAGCCAGGCGAGCTCGGATCGGTCCAGACCGTTGGGCGCGAAGGACAGCCGCCAGTGCTCGTCGTCGAACCGGTTGCGGCCGAGTTGCTTGGCGGAGGACTCACCGTCGATCACCCATTCGCCGCTGGCCGGGCGGGGGTTGGCGTCGAAGACGAGCAACTCGTCGAGGTGCGGCACGAGAGTCGGCGCGGTCGCTCGGACGAGCGCGAACAACTGGGTGTCGCACCCGCGAGGCGCCCCGAGCCCGTCGATCGGGACGAGCTTCTCGTCGGTGACCGCGTAGAGGCGTTGGAGCTCGGCCTTGGTGCCGAGATCGGACATGTCGGCACCGAACGGGTCGTCCCGGGGAATGGTGGCGCCCGTCGCCGGATTGTCGGCGCGCAGGCAACTCGCCGGGTATGCCGGTGTGGCCGGCACCGCCGTGGGGAAGGGGATCGTCGTCGGCGAGGAGGGGGCGGCGGATGCCGGGGGAGCGCCGGTGCGGGACCCGGTGGCCCCAGGCGCGGTGGGCGGCGAGTCGGTCGCCGTGGGGGCCGCGACCGGTTGGGGCCGGGCGCCGAGGAGGGGGAGCGCTGCCGCATGCGCGGTGATGCTCACCAGCGAGCCGACGACGACGGCGGCGATGGCGGCGTCCCACCCCCGCCCACCCGGAGGCGAAGGACTGTGCGGCGGGCCGGGTGCCGCCCATGGCGGGCCCGAGCGCCCCTGCCCGATCGTCACGCGGACAGCATAAGGTCGGGGCATGGGTCTGTTCGGTCGTCGGCGCCGCGCGGCCGGCGCGTTGCCCGGCCCCACCGACGGGCCGGCGATGAGTGTCGACCTCGGGGCCGTGCAGACCCATTTCGCGCAGTTCGTCCAGACCCGCCGGGGCGTGGAGGCCTATGTCGAGGCGGCCACTCGGGTGAGCCCGGAGAGTGTCGTCCTCGTCGCCGCCGATGGCGAGTGGACCCGTCGCGCCGTCGGCTCGCGCCAGGCGGCATACCAGCTCGCCCAGACGCTCGGGATCCCGGCCTACGACGTCCTGCTCACCGGCTACCCCGGCCGGATGCGCGAATGGAGTTCACGCCAACGCGGTCGGCAGGCGCCGCCGCCTCACGGACAGGAAGGTCCCGGATGAGCAAGCAGGCCAAGGACCCCAGCCCCAAGGTCGGGCCGTCGGAGGAGACCAAGGCGAAGTTCCGCGAGGCGCTCGCCCGCAAGCAGGGGCAGGCCGCCCGCGAGGGCGAGGCCGCCGGGGAGGGCAAGCTGCACGACAGCCACGGCCACGGGCCTGCCTCCTCGCAGCGGATGTTCCGGCGCAAGGCGGGTGGCTGAGCCGATGGCGCAGTCCTCCGAACCATCCGCCGGACCGTCCGCCGTCGCGCCGGCGGGCATCGCGCCGCTGCGTTCCCCGCTACATGACCGCCACGTCGCGCTCGGGGCCAAGCTCGCCGACTTCGGCGGTTGGGAGATGCCCATCGAATACCCGGGTGGGGGCGTCGTCGCCGAGCACACGGCCGTGCGCGAGCGCGTCGGCGTCTTCGACGTGAGCCACCTGGGCAAGGCGTCGGTGACGGGGGTCGGTGCGGCCGACTTCGTCAACGCATGCTTCACCAACGACCTGCGCCGGATCGGGCCCGGGCAGGCGCAGTACACGCTGTGCTGCGACGAGAGCGGCGGCGTCGTCGACGACCTCATCCAATACCTGCGAGCTGACGACGACGTCTTCCTCATCCCCAACGCGGCCAACACCGCAGAGGTATGCCGCCGGCTCGCCGCCGCGGCCGCGGCCGGGATCGAGGTGGTCGACCGGCACCACGACTTCGGCGTGCTGGCGGTGCAGGGGCCGCGCTCCGACGAGGTGCTCGACTCGCTGGGGCTGCCCACGGGGCACGACTACATGGAGTTCCGCGAGGCGACGTGGACCGATCCGAGCGGGCGGGCGGTGCCGGTCGTCGTCTGCCGCACGGGCTACACGGGGGAGCGCGGCTACGAACTCGTGCCGCCGTGGGCCGACGCCGGCGCGCTCTGGGATGCACTCATGACGGCCATCGGTCCGTGGGACGGGCTGCCCTGCGGTTTGGGAGCGCGCGACACGCTGCGGACCGAGATGGGCTATCCGCTGCACGGACAGGATCTCTCGCTGGAGATCACCCCGGTCCAGGCCCGGGCCGGTTGGGCGGTCGGGTGGAAAAAGGATGCGTTCTGGGGCCGGGAGGCGCTGCTGGCCGAGCGGGCCGCCGGGCCGAGCCGGATCTCCCGTGGGCTGGTCGTGAGCGGACGCGGCATACCGCGGGCGCACTGCGCGGTGACCCGCGACGGAGTGGCGATCGGCGAGGTCACCTCGGGGACCTTCTCGCCCACCCGCAAGCAGGGCATCGCGCTCGCGCTGCTCGATCCGGCGGTGGCGGTGGGCGACGAGGTGGTCGTCGACGTGCGCGGTCGGGGGGTCCCGGCCACCGTGACGACGCCGCCGTTCGTGCAGGTGCAGACCCGCGAGGACTAGCCGGACAGGTGCCGCGACTCCGAGGGGATGCGCAGGTGTCGGGAATGGGCCGGTGGATCGGGGTTTGATCGGCCCTTGTCCGCACCTTGCGGGGGCGTGCGGCCCGAGGGGATGCGTAGGTGTCGGCTATGGGCCGTTGGATCGGGGTTTGGATCGCCCCATGTCCGCACCCTGGGAGTCGTCAGCGGAAGGTCGGGGCCGCGTCGAAGGCCGCCCGTCGCACGGCTCTGCGCAACGTCGCGAGCACCGGTCGGCCGGCGACGAGGACGAGCGCGGCGGTGAGCACCGCCCGCGGCAGATCCCAGCCGAGCGAGGTCGCGACGTAGAAGACGGCATAGTGGCGCAGGTTCTCCAGCGCCCCCGCGCCGGGCACGAAACCTGCCCCCGTCGGTGCCGTCGCGGGGGAGAGGAAGGGCCAGAACCAGAGGTTGAGCAGCAGGCCATAGGCGAGACCGGCCACCGCGCCGTATGCCGCGAGGAGGGCGAGCTCGGCCCGTCCGCCGGGCCGAAAACCGGTGTGCGGCAAGCACGACGCCCCGAGGGCGACCCACCCGGCGCCGAGCATCTGGAAGGGCAACCAAGGCCCGACGCCGGCGGTGAGGAAGGCGCCGACGAGCAGCGCGAGGGCCCCGAGGAGGAAGGCCATCGAGCGGCCCAGCACGCGGCCGCCGAGGACGAGCACGACGAAGATCGGCTCGAGTCCCGCCGTCCCGGCCGAGAGCACCCGCATCGCACCGCCGACGGCGGCGAGCACGCCGAGCACGGCGACCGCCTTCGCGTCCAGACCGCCCGAGGTGAGCTCGGCGAGCACGACCGCCCCGAGCAGCCCGAGCAGGGCGCCGAAGAGCCAAGGCAGGTCCTGGCCGCGCTGTCCGTCGATCACCGCGTGGTCGGCGAGGAACGGCCACGCGTATGCCGCGATGCCCACCACCGAGGTGAGCGCGAGCGAGACCGCGGCGGCCGGGCGCATCCGCGGCGTCGATGCCAGGTCACGGTGTGAAGTGGTGGTCACCAGAGGCTCACGAAGGGCTCACGAGGCGGGCTCGAGGGCCGTGCGCACCTCGTCGACGGTGAGCAGGGCAACCGGATGGCAGATCTTGGCGACCTGCGGCGCGAAGGCGGGCGAACCGGCGAGCACCGACCGGACCGGCCCGTCGGCGACGACCTCGCCCTCGGCGAGCACCACGACCCGGTCGGCGACCTCGGCGACGAGTTCGACGTCGTGGGTGGCGAGGGCGACCGCGTGCCCGGCGGCGGCGAGTTCGCGCAGGACGACGACGAGCCGGCGTTTGGCGGGGTAGTCGAGGCCGCGGGTGGGTTCGTCGAGCAGGAGGACCTGCGGTCCGCCGCAGAGGATGACCGCGAGGGCGAGCGCGAGTCGCTGTCCCTCGGACAGGTCCCGAGGGTGTCGGGAGTCGGGGACCTCGCCGGCGATCCGGGTGAGCAGCGCGCGGGCGGTGCCGGACGGCATACCGAAGTCGGCGTCGGCGGCGCGGCATTCGGTGGCGACGCTGTCGGAGTAGAGGAGCAGGTCGGGCTCCTGCGGCACGAGGCCGACCCGACGGCAGCGCACCCGCGGCGGCAGCGACGCGGGGGAGACCTCGCCCACGCGCACGCTCCCCGAGGTCGGCGCGAGTTGGCCCGCGACGGCGGCCAGCAGGGTGGACTTCCCAGCGCCGTTGCGGCCCATGACGGCCGTGACCGACCCCACCGGCAGGTCGAGGTTCACCCCGCGTAGTGCGTGGACGATGCCGCGGCGTACCACGAGCCGGTCGACCCGCGCGGCCAGGGGCAGCGTCGGCGCCGGATCTGTCTCGACCGGCACCCGCCCGGCCACCCTGGCCCGCAGGTCGCGGGCCTGCCGCCGGGCCTCGCGGACCGACAGCGGCAGCGGCGACCAACCCAGCGCCCGGCCGAGCTCGACGACCGGCGGATGGACGGTGGACTCGAGCATCGCGGCGGCGGGCGCGAGCAGCGGCGAGACCGAGCCCTCGCGGACGAGGACGATCCGGTCGGCGTGCTGGACGACCCGTTCGAGCCGGTGCTCGGCGAGGACCACCGTCATCCCGAGGTCGTGGACGAGCCGGGTGAGGGCGGCGAGCACCTCCTCGGCGGCGACCGGGTCGAGCGCCGAGGTGGGTTCGTCGAGGACGAGGATGCGCGCTCCCGCGGCGAGCACGGCGGCGATGGCGACCCGCTGCTGCTGTCCGCCGGAGAGCTCGCCGAGACTGCGGGCGCGCAGGTCGGCGAGGCCGAGCAGGTCGAGGGTCTCCTCGAGCCGACGGCGCATCGCAGCCGGGTCGACGCCCAATGCCTCCATGCCATAGGCGATCTCGTCCTCGACGGTGTCGGTGACGAAGCCGGAGCGGGGGTCCTGGGCGACGAAGCCGACGAGGTCGGCCAGGTCGCGGGGGCGGTGCTCCCGGGTGTCCCGGCCGGCCACCCGGACCGACCCGCGCAGGGTGCCCCCGGTGAAGTGCGGGACGAGGCCGTTGAGGCAGCGAAGGAGGGTCGACTTGCCCGAGCCGGTCGGGCCGACGACGAGGACGAGCTCACCCTCCTCGATCCGCAGCGAGGCCCCGGTGAGCGCGGGAGTGGCCGCACCGGCATACGTGACGGAGACGTCGCTGAGCTCGATCATGTGGCCTCCACGAGGGCGCGGGCCTGGGCCAACCGGGGCGGCACCGGCGTGACGGCACCGGCGAGGGCGGCGAGTGCGCACGCGGCGACCGGCACGAGCGGCAGTTCGGGCCAGGTGAGGGGCACGGTGCCGTAGGTGATCCCGGGCCAGCCGCGGGACTCGCCGATCACGCAGACGACCGCGGGGAGGATCCCGAGCGCGCAGGTGAGCCATTCGCCGGCCTGCCACGGGTCGTGCCGGTATGCCGTGCGGACGTCCCGGCGCGCACCGAGCCAGAGCGAGGCGGCAAGGGCGAGCAGGCCGACCGCGAGGGTCGGCAGCCCGAGCCAGCCGCCGACCGAGGGCGTCATGGCACCGAACAGCCCGGCCACGGTGCCCGCGGCACCGGCGATCGCGAGGGTCGATCCGACGAAGCGCTGGCGGCGGTCGCGGACGGCCACCCGGCCGTAGCCGCGGGACTCCATCGAGGCGGCGAGGTCGAGGGAGCGTTGGAGCGCGCCGTCGAGCACGGGCACGACGAGCAGGGCGAGCTCGCGCAGCCCCCGGCCGGAGTGCCCTCGCAGCCGGCGGGCGGCGCGCACCCGGCCGGCGAGATCGACCAACTGCGGGGCGAAGGTGAGGGCGACGACGAGCGCGGTTCCCACGTCGTAGAGCGTCGCGGGGGCGTGCCGGAGCAGCCGCCGCGGGCTCGCGAGCGCGTTGGCGGCACCGATGCAGGCGAGCGTCGTGGCCAGCCGCAGGCCGTCGACCGCGGCGGCGACGACGGCCTCGAGGGTGACCTGGCCGCCCAGGCGCAGCCCGGCAAACCACTCGGGCAACGCCACCCGCGGCAGGTCGAGCACGACGATCGACCCCGGTATGCCGTTGCCCAGCAGGATCGCGAGGACTACCCGGATCCCGATCGCGACCAGCCCGATGACCAGGAAGGGCGCGAACGAGTCGAGCGCCCCGACCTCCCGGCGCTCGAAGACGACCCAACCGGCGACGGCGACGACGAGCAGGAGCAGCCACGGATTGCTCGTATGCGCCGCCGCCGTCGCCAGGCCCAGCGCCCACACCCACCAGGCCACCGGATGGACCATCCGGGGGGCGCGACGGTGGGTGCGGGCGGCTGGGCGCGGCATCGGGGTGTCCGGGCTCCTCGGCTGCGGCTCAGACGCCGGCCGGGCGGCGGCGACGCATCGTGACCACTGCGAGCCCGACGAGGGCGAGGGCGAGGACGACGAGGATCCAGACCGTCGCACCCGAGCCGCCGGTTGTCGCCGCGGTCGTCGTCACGGCTGTCGAGACCGACGCCGACGCCGCTGCGCTCGAGGCTGCCGTCTTCGCGGCGGGGCTGGTGGTGGGGCTGGTGGTGGTCGGCATCACGAGCGGGGTGTCGGCGCCCTTTTGCGCGTCGCTCATCGCGGCCACGGCACCGCCGCAGCCGGCCGCGGGATAGCCGGCCACGCCGCAGACCAGGCCCTTGTCGACCCGCACGGCACCCGCGGTCGCGAGCACCTGCGAGCCGGTTGCCGCGGTGGGGACCACCGCGCAGGTGGCGATCGCGTCCGGCGGCGTCGTGCTGCCGTCGCCGTCGACGACCCGACCGAAGTCGATGACCAGGCCGACCCGCTTCTTGCCCTCCTGGGCGGGCGTGCTCCCACACAGCTGGGCAAAGGTCGGGGTGAGCCGCGGCATCCGCGTGCTCGTCTCGTCGGCGACCGCGAAGCGCCAGCCTTCGATCGACCCGTCGGCGGGGGTCGTCTGGTCGGGGCCCTTGGGCGCGAAGACCCAGGCCCCCGCGTTCTGCTGCCAGTAGCCCCAGTACTGGTAGGCCGCGGCGCGGGCCTGCCCGGCCGGGCCGACGAGGGCGACGAGCACGCCGAGGACGGCGGCGGCGAGCACGAGGGAGCGCCGCAGCGCCCGCGGGCGGGCGGGTCGAAGCTCGGGGGCAGGGATGCGTGTGTGTGTCACTTGGGACCTCCTCGGGCCGGGTGGGAGGCCCCCGGGCAGGTCGCCCGACGACATCGCTCCGGTCCGCTTTCCACGACGGACTGATGGGTTGGAGCCGACACCGCCACAGGTGTTCCGACTTCTCCTGCCGCTCGGACGGCGTGGCCGACCGCGGGCGAGGAGTCACGGTTGCGGGACAGCGCCGGTTTCGCACCGGCTTCCCCCGTGGACGGGTCTCGGTGCCTGCGACGCTCCCACGCGGCATACCCGTGTGTCAAAGCGATCCGGTATGCCGTCCGGCACAGCCCCGCCGCGCGCTAGCGTGGGGCGGGTGAGCAGCCAGTGGCGATGGGATCTGAGCGGACCCGACGGAGCACCGGTTCCGGGCCAGGAGTCGCCCGGCTTCCCGACCCAGTCGGAGGCCGAGTCGTGGATCGGCGAGCAGTGGCCGCTGCTCGTCGAGGACGGCGTCGACGCGGTAACCCTGCGCGAGGGCGACACGGTCGTCTACGGGCCGATGTCGTTGCGCCCGGCCGAATGACCGACTCCGCCGCGCCTGACCGAATGACCGACTCCGCCGCGCCTGACCGGGGGCTGGCGGCCGCGACGGCCGCCCGGGTCGATCACGCGGTCGCCGTCGCCCAGCGGACGTGGCGCTGCCCGGGCGTCTCGGCCGGACTCGTCCGGGACGGGCAGCTCGTCCACTCCGTGCACGTGGGATCGGCCCGCCTCGATCCGCCCACGGCGGCGGGTGACCACACGGCATACCTCATCGGCTCGGTGACCAAGACCTTCACGGCGGTGCTCGTCATGCAGCTGCGCGACGAGGGTCGACTGCACCTGGACGACCCGCTCGAGCGCTTCCTGGCGGGGAGCGCGCACGGGCGGCTCACCATCCGGGGCCTGCTCAGCCACCTGTCCGGGCTGCAGCGCGAGCCGGTCGGCCGGATCTGGGAGACCCTCGACAACCCCGACTCGGCGCGGCTGCTCGAGGAGCTCGCCGACGCTCGCGCGGTCCTCGCGCCGGGCGAGGCATTCCACTATTCCAACCTCGCCTATGCGCTGCTCGGGCAGGTCGTCGAGACGCTGGACGGCCGTCCGTGGGAGCAGGCGTTGCGCGCGCGGGTGCTCGACCCACTGGGGATGACCGAGACCGGTCTCACCCCCGCCGCCGGGCACGCGCTCGGCTATCTCGTGCATCCCTTCTCCGGGGTCGCGCGGCCCGAGCCGGTCGTCGAGTTGCGCGCGACGGCCCCGATGGGCGGGCTGTGGTCGACGGTCGCCGACCTCACGCGGTATGCCGCTTTCCTCGCCGACCCCGATCCCGCGGTGCTCGCGCCGGACACCCTCGCGCAGATGTGCCGGCCGACGGTGATGGTCGACCCGGACACCTGGACCCTCGGTTATGGGCTGTCGCTCGGGATGGTCCGCCGTGGTGAGCGGATCTACGTCGGGCACGGGGGAGCCATGCCGGGCTTCCTCACCGGGCTGCGGGTGTCGCGTCCGGACCGGCTCGGGGCCGTCGTCTTCGCCAACTCCTCGGCGGGGGCCGCGCCGATCCAGCTGGCGGCCGACCTGCTCGACCTCGTCCTCGACGCCGAGCCGACGCCGCCGCCCGCCTGGGTGCCCGAGGCGCCCGACGCCGTCCTCGAGGAGGTGCTCGGGTCGTGGTGGTCCGAGGGCGAGGAGTTGCGCTTCGCGGTGCGTGAGGGGCGACTGTGGTGCTCCGTGCCGGGGGAGCCGGCCTTCCAGGAGAGCCGGTTCGCCGCCGATGGGCCGGACCGCTTCGTCGTCGACTTCGGTCGCGAACGGGGGGAGGCGCTCGAGCTGGTCCGCGACGAGGCGGGCCGGGTCGTGAAGATGTACCTCGCGACCTATGCCGTCACCCGCACCCCGCTGTCCTTCGCGGAGCTGTCCTTCGCCGAGCTGTCCTTCGCCGAGTTGTCCGACTGAGGCCGGCCGTCCGAGGATGCCCTGTCTAGGAAGGGTATTGCCCGCGGGCGACCTGGGCGCGGGGCATCCGCAGGGGGCGCAACTGGAAGATGCGCATCGCGGCATACCAGGCCGACCCGCCGGGGATCGCGGCGGCGCCGAACTTCGCGACGAGCTGGCGCTTGAGCTTCCGCCAGGCCAGCCAGGCGTCGATGATCGAGACGCCGAGCAGCCCGTAGACGAGGACGAAGACCGTGAGCAGGGCCCACGACGTCTGCACGAGCGAGAGGGCGAGCGACACGACCATCGCGGGCAGGAGCAGCTCGCCGAGGCTCAGTCGCGCGTCGATGAAGTCGCGGATGTAGCGGCGCACCGGACCCCGATCCCGCGCCGGCATCCGAGCCTCGTCGCCAGTGATCATCGCCTGGCGGGCAGCGAGGTTGGCCTCGCGTCGGGCGGCCCGATCGGCGCGGGCAGCCGCCTTGCGGTCGACGGGCACGAGCGGACGCCGGTTGGCGGCCTCGGCCTCGCGTCGGGTCGGCGTCGGCCGGTTCTTCGCGCCCGGCCGGTCGGGGTGGACGTCCTGGGCGGGGGTCTCGGGGGTCTTCTTGCGCCACAACACGGGGGCAACTGTATGCCGTGCCGCCTCCTTCCAGCCCACCCGCGCCGACGTCGGGCCGATTGGGCCGATTGGGCCGAGCGGGAATGCGCGGCCGCACCTCGACATCGTGTGACCTGGCACGGGTGGGAGCCTGCACCAGCTCACACGATGATCTGCCCTCCGACTCCGAGCCTTGCAGCGACCCGATCCGGGCTTGCGGCGTCTCTGTCACGCTCTGTGCGAAGGATGTCCGACCTCAGGGGGTGCATTTCCCTTCACAATGCCGGTGCCGGTGCCCGGCGCGGCTGCCCGCGGATGGTGCAGCTCGACATCGTGTGAGCTGGCACAGGTGGGGGCCTGCACCAGCTCACACGATGACCTGCGTCCCGACCCCGAGCCTTGCCGGGTCCCGATCCGGGCCGTGCAGCGTCCCGATCTGGGCCTGCAGCGCTTCCGATCCGGGCATGCGGCGTCTCCGTCACGCTCTGTACGAAGGATGTCCGACCTCAGGGGGTTCCTTTCCCTTCACGATGCCGTTCACGATGCCGGCGCCGACACCGATGCCGTTCACGATGCCGGCGCTTGGGCGGCATACGAGACGGGGGCGGCGACCCGTCGCTAGGCTCGACGGGTGACCCCACCGACCATCCCCGCCGCCGAGGTCGAGGCCATCCGCGCCCGCGTCCGCGACCTGCTGCCAGCCCTGCGCGCCGATCTCGAGACCCTTTCCCGCATCCCGAGCGTCTCCGCCGACACGCACGAGAGCTACGACCCGGCCACCGTCGAGGCGACCGCCGAGCTCACCGCCGAGCTGCTGCGAGCTGAGGGGCTGCGGGTCGAGATCGTCCGCGAGGGCGGCGAGCCGGCGGTCATCGGTCACGTCGACGGGCCGCCCGGAGCGCCGACCGTCCTCCTCTACGCCCACCACGACGTCCAACCCACGGGCGACCCCGAGCTCTGGGACTCCGATCCGTGGACGCCGACCGAGCGCGGGGGCCGGCTCTACGGCCGCGGCGTGGCCGACGACAAGGCGGGGATCACCGCCCACCTCGCGGCCCTGCGCGCGCATGCCGGGGCGCTGCCGGTCGGGGTGACCGTCTTCGTCGAGGGCGAGGAGGAATGGGGTTCGGACTCGCTGCCGGTCATCCTCGAACGGCACGGCGACAAGCTCGCCGCCGACGCGATTGTCTTGGCCGACTCGGGCAACTGGGAGATCGGCCTGCCCGCGCTCACGACGACCCTGCGCGGCCTCGTCCGGGCCGTCGTCACCGTGCGCACGCTCGACCACGGCGTCCACTCCGGGATGTTCGGCGGCGCCTGCCCCGACGCGATCACCGCCCTCATCCGGCTGCTCGCGACCCTGCACGACGACGCCGGCGACCTCGCGGTCGAGGGGCTGCGCGTGGGGACGGCCGCGCCGCTGGACTACGACGAGGCCCGGCTGCGCGCCGAGTCCGGCCTGCTCGACGGGGTGGAGCTCGTCGGCACCGGGTCGATCCTCGACCGGCTGTGGGCTCGGCCTTCGCTCACGACGATCGGCATCGACGCCCCGACGGTCGACAACGCGTCCAACACCCTCGTCCCCTCCGCCTCGGCCAAGGTCTCGATGCGCCTCGCCCCCGACCAGGACCCCGCCCTCGCGTATGCCGCCCTCGAGGCCCACCTGCGGGCGCACGTGCCATGGGGGGCCCAGCTCGACGTGCAGCTCACCGACGACGGGCCGGGCTTTGCCGCCACGACCGTGGGCCCCATCTACGACGAGGCCAGGGCGGCGCTCGCCGACGCCTTCGGCGTCCGGCCGGTCGAGATGGGGGTCGGCGGCTCGATCCCGTTCATCGCGGCCTTCGCGGCCCGCTTCCCCGACGCGGCGATCCTCGTCACCGGTGTCGAGGACCCGGACAGCCGGGCCCACGGCGCCAACGAATCGCTCGACCTGGGCGATTGGGAGAAGGCCTGCGTCGCCGAGGCGGTCTTCCTCGCCCGGCTCGGCGCGATGCCCCACTGACCATTATCGGGTGACCCGATAATGGTGCGCTCGACCCGACAACCTTTCTCGGGTCAAGCGCTCGTTTATCGGGTCACCCGATAATCGCAGGGCCGGCGGGTCACCCGAAAATGGTCAGACCTTGTGGGTGCGGCCGGGCAAGGCGAGCATCTGGTCGAGGGCGACCTTGGCCCAGTGGGCGACCTCGGGGTCGACCCGGATCGGGTTGACGACCTGGCCCTCGACGAGCGACTCGAGGGTCCACACGAGGTGCGGCAGGTCGATCCGGTTCATCGTCGAGCAGTAGCAGACGTTCTTCTCGAGGAAGGCGATCGACTGCTCGGGGAACTTCGACGCGAGCCGCTTGACGAGATTGAGTTCGGTGCCGACCACCCAACTCGTGCCGGCCGGAGCCGCCCCGACCTTGGCGATGATCTGTTCGGTCGAGCCGATCTCGTCGGCCAGCTCGCACACCTCGTAGCGGCACTCGGGGTGGACGATGACCTTGACCCCCGGGATCTCCCGGCGGGCCGTCTGCACCGCGTCGACGGTGAACCGGCCGTGCACCGAGCAGTGCCCGCGCCAGAGGATCATCCGGGCGGCTCGCAACTGCTCGGGGGTGAGTCCGCCGCCGGGCCGGTGCGGGTCGTAGACGACGCAGTCGTCGAGCGACAGCCCGAGCTCGCGCACGGCCGTGTTGCGTCCGAGGTGCTGGTCGGGCAGGAAGAGGACCTTGCCCGAACCGCCGACCCCACCGGTGCGCCCGAACGCCCACTCGAGGGCGGTCGCGGCGTTGCTCGACGTGCAGATCGTGCCCCCGTGGCGGCCGGTGAAGGCCTTGATGGCCGCCGAGGAGTTCATGTAGGACACCGGGATCGTCAGCCCGTCGACCCCGGCCTCGACGAGGTCGTCCCAACAGTCGTCGACCTGGGCGGAGGTGGCCATGTCGGCCATCGAGCAGCCGGCGGCGAGGTCGGGCAGGACGACGGTTTGGTCGTCGTGGGTGAGGATGTCGGCCGACTCGGCCATGAAGTGCACGCCGCAGAAGACGATCCACGGCGCCTGCGGGCGAGCCGCGGCCTGCTGGGCGAGCTTGAACGAGTCGCCCGTGACGTCGGCGAATTCGATGACCTCGTCGCGCTGGTAGTGGTGGCCGAGCACGAAGACCCGGTCGCCGAGCGCCTCCTTGGCTGCCCGGGCCCGCGCGACGAGATCGGGGTCCGAGGGAGCCGGCAGGTCTCCGGGACATTCGACGCCGCGCTCGGAATGCAGGTCACGCCCCTGCCCGAGGACGAGCAGGGGGAGCGGGGCGTTGCGCGGCGAGGTGTCAATACTCACACCGCACAGGGTATGCCGTCCGCTCGCCCCCGCTGGCACGTCCCGGAATCGGCATGGGCCGCAACGCGATCCGCCCGGCGCGAGGCGGCCCGTGCGTAACCCGGAGGATGCAAGCGTTTACACCGGCGTCATCTGACCCTGCGAGCATCGACTCGTGTCCGAACTGCTCCACCTGCTGTCCACCCAACCGATCCTCCTGCTGGGCGTCCTGCTCGGCCTCGGCTCCTTGCTCGGCTCGGCCCGCTACAAGGGGGTCCACCTCGGCCCGGCCGCCGTGCTCTTCGCAGCCATCGCGATCAGCAGCCTCGGCACGGCATACGGGGTGAAGCTCGAGATCCCCGAGGTGGTCGGGACCTTGGGGCTCGTGCTCTTCACCTACACCGTCGGGCTGGTGTCGGGGCCGAACTTCTTCGCCTCGCTGCGCCGCGGCTGGACGGCCATGGTCGCCGTCGTCGCAATCTTCGTCGTGGTCGCCGTGGTGGCCGTCGTCGGCGGCCGGCTACTCGGGCTCTCCAATCCGATGATCGCCGGCACCTTCGCCGGGGCGCTCACCAACACCCCGGCCCTCGCCGCGGCCTCGCAGGTGTCCGGCGACACCGCGGGGCCGACCATCGGCTATTCCATCGGCTACCTCTACGGCGTTGCTGCCTTCCTGGTGGCCACCGCGGCGGTCCTGCGCCGCCGAGGCACCGAGGCCACCCCCGACCCGATCATCAACCTCACCGTCCGGGTCGACCTCGACGAACCGATCTGTGCGCACGAGGTCACCCAGGACTACCACGGGCAGGTCGTCTTCTCCCGGGTGCAGCATGGCGAGGAGAACGCGGTCGAGGTGATGGACGAGCACGAGATCCTGCGCCACGACGACCTGGTCACCGTGGTCGGGCCCGCGGCGCTGGTCGCCGACGTGGCCGAACGCCTCGGACATCGCTCGTCGCACGCGCTTGCGTCCCAACGCACCGACCTGGACTTCCGCCGGATCACCGTGTCGACCCCGGCGCTGGCCGGGCGCACCATCGGCGAACTCGCCCTCGAGGAACGTTTCGGGGCGGTCGCGACTCGGGTCCGTCGCGGTGACCGCGACATGGTGGCCGCCGAGGACTTCGTCGTCCAGATGGGCGACCGGATCCGGGTGACCGCGCCGTCGCAGCGCCTTGCCGAGGTGAGCTCCCACCTCGGCGACAGTGAGCGCGGGCTCTCGGACATCAACCCCATCGGCTTCGCGCTCGGCCTGGCGATCGGGGTTGCCCTGGGCCTGGTCCACGTGCCACTGCCCGGCGGTGGCTTCACCCTGGGCGCGGCGGCCGGCACGCTGCTCGTCGGGCTGGTCTTCGGCCGCCTCGTGCGGGTCGGCCCGCTCGTCGTGTCGATGTCCACCTCGTCGGCCGCTTCGCTGTCGACCTTCGGGATGATCACCTTCCTGGCCTATGCCGGGGCCCGCGCCGGGCAGCTGTTCGTGTCGGCGGTGTCCTCCGACCTCGGCTGGAAGGTCTTCGTGCTCGGGGCGATCTGCACGACGCTCGCGGGGGTCGGGCTCGCCCTGCTGGGACGGCTCGTCCTGCATACCGGGCCGAGCCAACTCGCCGGCATGCTCGCCGGGGCGCAGACCCAACCGGCCGTCCTCGCCTTCGCCAACGACCGCACGAGCCACGACCTGCGTGTCGGGCTCGGCTATGCGTTGGTCTATCCCGCGGCGATGATCGCCAAGATCCTGCTCGCCCAGGTGCTCGCCGGCCTGGGCTGAGACCCCGCTCCGCGGTCGCGCTTCTGGGACCATGTCTTTCTGGGACCATGTCGCCTGTGCGCGTGCTCGTGGCCCCCGACCGGTATGCCGCGCTGCTCACCTCTCCGGCGGCCGCGCAGGCCCTCGCGGTCGGCTGGTCGGAGGGGGCCGGACACGACCTCGTCGTCGCCCGGGCGCTCACCGACGGCGGACCAGGCTTCCTCGACGTGCTCGCCGCCGCGAGTGTCCCGGGCGAAGGGCACACCGAACCGGTCCTCGTCCACGACCCCTGGGGCAGGCCGATCCCCGCGACGGTGCTCGTGTGCGAGCGCGCAGGGGAGCGGACGGCATACCTCGAGGCGGCCCAGGTGTGCGGCGCGCAGCTCTGGCGGCCCGGCGACGACCTCGCGCTCGCGACCACGGCCGGGCTCGGCGAGCTCATGGGCGCGGCGATCGACGCGGGCGCGACCCGGCTGGTCGTGGGGCTCGGCGGGGCCTGCGTGCCCGACGCCGGGCTCGGCGTGGCGGCGGGGCTCGGCGGAGATCCCGGCGTCCTCGGGGC
>JAKPEG010000083.1 GCA_029552065.1 Actinomycetes bacterium | reverse complement strand
CCTGCTCGAGTCGTCCACTCACATCGGCAAGGTCCTGCTGACGGTGTAGAGCCCGGCCGACGACCTCGGCACGATCACTTGACCTCGCGACATACTCGGTATAGCGTCTCTCACCAGCACCTATACCGAGTATGTCCCTGCACCTGAGAGCCCCAAGGAGGTCCGATGTCCGTTCGGCAGAGCCTGTTGGCGCTGCTGCGGGAGGGCCCCCGCTACGGCGCGTTGCTCAAGGCGGACTTCGAGGCCCGCACCGGCGGCGTCTGGCCGCTCAACGTTGGGCAGGTCTACACGACCCTCGCCCGGCTTGAGCGCGACGGCCTCGTCGTCGGCGACGGCAAGCCCGACGAGGAGGGCCGGATCGCCTATCGCCTCACCGAGGCCGGTCGCGCCGAGGCCGACTCGTGGTGGCTGGCTCCCGTCGGCGTCGCCGAGCCCGCCCGCGACGAACTCGTCATCAAATTAGCCCTCGCGATCGCCACCCCCACCGTCGACCCGTATGCCGTGATCCAGACCCAGCGTGGCGCCACGATGCGTCACCTGCAGGAGCTCACCCGGCTCAAGGTGGCCCTCACCGCACCGCTCACCGCGCCCCCGGCCACGATCGGCGTCGACCCCGAGTTGCTCGTCCTCGAGCATCGCCTCTTCGCCGTCGAGGCCCAACTCCGCTGGCTCGACCACGCCGAGGCGAGCCTGGCGGCGAACCCAGCCCCACGGCATACCCACGCAGCAGCACCCACCACCCAGCCCGCGCCCATCAACGGCGTCACCACCCGCATCTCCGCGACACCCTCCCACCCAGCTCACACCGTCCCAACAGGGGGAACCCCATGAGCGACCACGTCCTGCGTATGGCCGACGTCTACCGCGTCCACGGCTCCGGCCCGACCGCGGTCCGCGCCCTCGACGGCGTGAGCCTCTCCGTCCAGGCGGGCGAGCTCGTCGCCGTCATGGGTCCGAGCGGCAGCGGCAAGTCGACGCTGCTCAACCTCGCCGGCGCCCTCGACCTGCCCACCGCGGGCGTTGTCGAGATCGACGGGCAGTCGACCTCCTCGCTGCGTCCCGCCGACCTCGCCGCCCTGCGCCGGCGTCGGGTCGGTGTGGTCTTCCAAGACCTCAACCTCATCCCGTCACTCACCGCCGCCGAAAACATCGGCCTGCCCCTTGAACTCGACGGCCGTCGGGTGAGCGAGGCCCATCGCGCCGCCGTCGGCGCCCTGCACGAGTTGGGCTT